>CAVJWR010000004.1:33905-59038 GCA_963653155.1 Limosilactobacillus gorillae | reverse complement strand
GCAGGGTTGCAATCGTAGGTGAAGGGATCGTAAGTTCACTCGGACATTCCGTTGCGGATGCGTACGCGAGACTGAAGAAGTTGCGCAACTGCGTGAAGGTATCAGATGACCTGAAATCCTATCGCGGCCTTCATACAAGCCTATGGGCGCCATGCGGCTATGTTCGTCCCGCTGAATATACGCGCAAGACGATTCGCACGATGAGTCCCGTGTCGGAGATGGCGCTTTTCGCCACGGAGAAGGCGTTGGCGGATGCCGGACTTCTCGACGATCAGGCATCGATAAGGGGCGGACGCCTTGGCGTCGCCTACGGCTCCTGTTCCGGCGGCGTTGAGGCAAATCTTGATTTCGCGAGCATCCTCGTCAACCGTGAGGTGAAGAACGTTACGAGCTCCACCTACATCAAGATGATGCCGCAGACTACTGCGGTGAACCTTTCGGTCCACTTCGGGACGACCGGGCGGCTCTTCCCCACTAATACCGCATGCACATCTGGCTCCCTCGCCGTGGGCCTGGCGTACGAGGCGATTGCCGCCGGGACGCAGGACATGATGATAGCCGGTGGCGCAGAGGAGTTCTCGGTCACACAGGTTGCGGTGTTCGACACTCTTTTCTCGGCATCCTGCAAGAATGACTCGCCCGACCTGACGCCTTGCGCTTTTGACGTGTCGCGTTCCGGCCTTGTCATCGGCGATGGCGCCGCAACGCTCATCCTTGAGGAGATGGAGCACGCGAAGGCTCGCGGCGCAAAGATCATTGCGGAAGTCGCGGGATTCGCGACGAATACGGACGGAAGCCATGTCACCCAGCCGAATGCGGCGACCATGGCGAACGCGCTCTCGCTCTCGCTAAAGGATGCCGCATTGCCGCCTTCGGCGATCGGATACGTAAATGCCCACGGTACCGCCACTGTGCTGGGTGATATCGCTGAGGGCACGGCTACGCATAGCGTGTTCGGCGACAATGGCGTACCGATGTCCACGATAAAGAATTACACGGGGCACACCCTTGGCGCATGCGGGGCTATCGAGTCCATAATGACTATTGAGATGCTTCGCAACGGATGGTTCGCTCCGAACCTGAACCTTGTGGAGCCGGATCCCCGTTGCGGAGAGAACGATTTCATCATGGGCGATGGTCGCAAGGCCGAGGCGGAGTACGCAATGTGCAACAACTTCGCGTTCGGAGGCGTAAACACATCCCTCATATTCAAGCGGGTTTAATGTTTCGCCATTTTCCTCAACGCGATATTTCTGGGCAAAGCAAATGAGAACGATTCCAGGGAACATAGAGCGGTTGCTTGTGGGCAAGCCGGAAAACGGAAGGTCGCTTCAGGACTTCCTCGCCGCAAGGTGCGGGCTTTCGCGCAGGGCGGCCAAGGCCATGATCGATGGGCGCAACGTGTGGGTGAACCGCAAGTGCGTGTGGATCGCGCACCATGAGCTGCGCACTGGCGACACTGTGGATGTGCCGCGCTCTGTGGTGAGCGCGGCAAAGCGCCAGCCGGGAAGCGAGCGGGCGAATCGCGTGAACGGACAGACTTCGCCTTCAGCCGCACGCCATATCCGGGTACTTGTAGAGACCCCTGACTATCTGGTGGTGGACAAGCCCGCTGGGCTGGTGAGCTGCGGAGACCCGAAGTCCGTGGAGATGGCGCTTCGGCTTCAGACGCGCATTCCCACGATCGAGGCCGTGCATCGCCTTGACCGCGACACTACGGGTTGCCTCTTGATGGCAAAGACGCACACCGCGTTCATGGCGGCTGTGGAGGTATTCAAGACCCATAGCGTGAAGAAGACGTATTTCGCGATTGCGGCCGGACGATTCCCCCATGCGCACGAGACCGTGGCGGCGCCGTTGGATGGCAAGCCTGCGGTCTCGCATGTCACGAGGGAGGCGGCGTCACAGGAAGCCTCCTTCCTTAAGGTCAGGATAGAGACTGGGCGCACGAACCAGATTCGCCGCCATCTGTCTTCCATAAGGTTCCCCATTCTCGGAGACCGTACGTTTGGCCTGAAGACGGCACGGGATCCGAAACTGATGGCCGTGTCGCGGCAAATGCTGCATGCCGCCGAGTTGCAGTTGCCGGATCCGATGCGTGGCGGGAAAGGGCAGATCAAGGCCCACAGCCCGCTTCCGGCGGATTTCCGCCAATGCCTGAAGGCATTCGGCATGGGGAAATGAAATGACGGCGAAGGACGTTCCTGCGGTGGATCGGGCGCTGAAGCGGGAATTTGTCTCGCATGACTCGCCGATAATAGAATTGGTCCAGGCCCACACCCGCGACCCGTTCTGCGTGCTCGTGGGCACGATACTCTCTGCGCGGACAAAAGACCAATGCACTGCCGGGGCGGTGAAGCGATTGTTTGCAGAGGCTCGCGGAGATGTGTTCCGTCCTGAGGATCTTGTGCGGCTTACGGTGCAGGAGATTGAGCGGCTTATCTATCCGGTAGGATTTTTTCGCGACAAGGCGAGGCATCTGAAGAAGTTGCCATCCGTTCTCGAAGAGAAATTCGGCGGCGTATTGCCGCACACCGTGGAGGAACTTTGCGAGCTTCCCGGAGTGGGAAGAAAGACGGCAAACCTTACGGTGGCGGTCGGCTTCGACCTCCCGGCGATATGCGTTGATGTTCATGTGCACAGGATATGCAACAGGCTTGGCCTTGTGCGCACAAAAACGCCGTTCGAGACGGAGATGGCGCTCCGCAAAATTCTTCCCGTCAGGTATTGGAAGACGTGGAACTCGCATCTTGTGTCGTTTGGGCAGACCAGATGCGGGCCAATTCGTCCGAAGTGCGAAGGGTGCCCGATTTCTCGCTATTGTCTGCATGACGGTTAGGCGTTGACTCTGCGGTGTGGCAATGAAGATGCGCGATGGGAATATGCCGGTTGATCCGGCGCTGTTTGCGGATGATCCCAATTGGGCATCTTGTGTGCCGGACATGATGTCCGGCGGCAGCCGTTGCGGACTCCCCGACCACAGCGACTGCTCGCCGCTTGATGTGGATTCCGTCGCGGCAAACTTGAGGCCTGGCGGTACTCTTGGGGCGGAGAAGGGATACGAGGAGCGTCTCGGGCAGATTGACATGCTCAAGGCGATAGTGCGTGCGTTCAATGACCGTTCGCATCTCATAATAGAGGCCGGCACGGGAGTCGGAAAATCGCTTGCGTACCTCGTCCCGGCGGTGAACTGGGCGGTCTTGAATGATACGCCGGTAATCGTTTCCACGGCAACGCGCAACCTCCAGAGCCAGTTGATTTCGAGCGACATCCCCCGTGCCGTGAAGACCGTCAACGGGAAAGTGCGTGTCGCCCTACTGAAGGGACGGGGAAACTACCTTTGTCTGCATGCCCTTGCCGAGTTGATGCAGGATGGCTACTACAGCATGAGCGAAGCGGAACGGGCCGAGTTCGGGGAGATCGTCCGGTGGCTCCATGAAAATGGGTGTAGTGGCGACCTTGATGCCGTGAATGTGCCAAAGCTTAGGGGACGGCTCGTGTGTTCTGGGGAGGATTGCGGCGGCAGACGCTGCCCATACGCATCCAAGTGCTTTGTCCGCAAGGCGAGGGAGGCGGCGCTTCGCGCACACCTGATAGTCGCGAACCACGCGCTTGTCATTACGGAGGCGGCCAATCCTGGAAGCGGTTTGCTCCCCGCATACGGCAGGGTCATCTTTGACGAGGCCCACAACCTTGAGAATGTCGCGACAGACATTTTCTCATATGAGTTCTCCCGTGCCACGTTTGCGCAGCTGATTGGACGCATAACGCGGCGGCGTAGGGGTGATCGTGGACGGGAGAAGGGCGTGTTGGGGGCAGTCGGGCGGCAACTCGCCAAGGGTACGCTTTCATCGGCAAGGAACGCCGGCGAGATTGGCGAATTGGTGCAGGCCATTCGCACGGCGAGCGCATTCGCGCAACTTGAGGCCGATGCGGCGATGGATGCGGCCTCGCACATGCTGCGTCCCGAACCGAAACGTGACATCCTCCGCTACAGGAGGCTGTGCGCAGATGGCGGTGGCCATATCCCGAGGCAATATTCGGTAAACGGGCTTTTCAAGGATTACGCCAAGGAGCATTGGGACGAGAGATCGCTTGATCAGGCCATGCTCAAGCTGGAAGATAGGCTTGCCGATCTCGCGAATGCGCTTAGGCGCCTTTCGGACAGTCTGGATTCCGCAGCGGGAGACGAGCTGAACCTATTTGGCGACCTGTCGGCACAGGCCGCGACCGTGGCGGATGCGGTGAAAGCCTATCTCATGGCGGTGAAGATGACGCTGGCGGGCGACGATCCGCAGCGTGTATATTGGGTCGAGCGGATTTCGCGCACGGTAGGCCGTGGCGCGAAGGAGGAACGGACGGAATACCGGTTTGTCTCGGCTCCATTGTGCATTGCGGATGAAATGCGCAGATGCTTTTACGACGTCAAGGATTCCGTGGTGCTTTGCTCGGCTACGTTGCGCGTTGGTGATCGGTTCGACTACATGGCGAGACGGCTTGGCTGTGTACCATCCACACCGGATGAACCGGTTGACGGTCGTGTCCGTAGGCTTGTGGCCGCATCTCCGTTCGACTATTTCCGCCAGGCGCTTGTGCTTGCGCCGGATTTCCTGCCTGACCCGGCTGTGGACGGGGAAAAGTATGTGGACGAACTTGCTCCATTCCTTTTGAGGCTGTTTGTGGCGACGAAGGGACGAGGCCTAGTTCTGTTTACGGCCTATGACATGATGTGCGCCGTAGCAGATCGGGCGCGTCCGCTTTTTGAAGATGCGGGCATTGAACTTTGCGTACAGGGCGACGGCCTCACCCGCGAGGCAATGTCGGCACGGCTAAAGGCGGGAGGGCGTACGGTCCTCTTTGGGTCGCAAAGCTTTTGGGAGGGCGTTGATGTCGCGGGTGATGCGCTATCGTGCGTGGTCATCGCCAGACTTCCATTCCCTCAGATGCACGAACCTGTCGCGGAAGCCCGGTGCGAACAGATTGAAGCCGCAGGCGGCAGGTCGTTCCACGATTACATGATTCCCGAAGCGGTCATAAAGTTCCGGCAGGGATTCGGACGGCTCGTCCGCACAAAGCGGGATAGGGGAATCGTCGTTGTGACGGATCGGCGCTTTGTCACCAAGAACTATGGCGCCATCTTTCGCAAGTCGATAGCGGCATCCGCACATGTGGTACAGTCGGAAGAATCCCTTCTTGATCGCGTAAACGGTTTCCTCTCATCGTGAATCGGTTTTGTGAGGCGCATGTGATGCCGATATAAATGTGTAAAATGGCGTTAATTATATAAAACAAGAAGTTTACCCCCCCCCCTCACTTGCGCAATTTCAATGGGTGTGGTACAATTGCCTTGCTTGTTATCACTATAGTGTGGAAGATTCCATCAGGTGTCTGCAAGCTGGACTGCTTGCCTTGGTGGCGTGTTCTTGCACTTACTTTGGAGACGTAATTATGGGTTCATTCGCTTCAAGGATTTTGACTGGTGCCTTGTGCTTGCTTGTTGCCGTTGGGCTTCGTGCCGATTCGACAGATGACGTGTGGAGATATGTGCCGCTGACGAAACTTGCGGACAATCCGTTGTACACGTCTCTTATCGCGAAAGGGTCTGGTAATCCGACAGGCGTCATCACCAATGGAGATTGGCAACTCTTTGTCATTCAGGGCACGACTCCGAATGAACTTGAACTCAATATCCGTCCACGCGGATGGGCCCCCAACAACATGTGCGCATGGATCGCCGGCTCTGGAGTTCTCGACCTGTCTAAACCGATTCTATCCGAGGACGGACAGACGCAGTATGCCATTACGACGATGTCGCCGAATGCTCTCCGCTACGGGTGCGTCGTCACGCACTTCATTGCGCCAACCACATTGAATACACTGGATGACTACGTCTTTCACCAGAACTCAACGAACATCGTCTCTGCGACATTTGATTGCCCGCACGTCACTGTGGTCGGTCGTGGAATCTTCTATAATGAGCCGCAACTCAACAATATGAAGTCGCTCATCCTTAATTTCCCGAACGCGACGAATGTACTGGATCATGCGTTCCGCAAGCATGCGTCGATGACTACATTCGAAGTAAGCTTTCCAAAAGTGACGGCATATGGCGCGTATGCATTCTTGGATGTGAATCTTTCGCTTGTCGAGCCTGAGGATTTCAATCTGGGTCAGGTCAGGACAATTGGCACGAATGCTTTCTATGTCTCTAGGCAATCCGACATTGACGATCATGTGTTCAAGACAGATACACTCCGGCTTGATGCCATCGAGCGACTTGAGTATGGTGCGCTATGCTATCTTGAAGCGAAGACCGTTATCCTTGGGAGAGACAATCTCCGTTGGGTTGGGGCTCGTGCCCTGTCGGGGAGGATAATTCCACAAATCGTATTCGGTACGTCACCGGCTGGCACGGAACTTGAGGGCGCGATCTCGCCCGTTTGGACGACTGGAGGAGGGTTTCGCTATTGGTTTCGCGGGCCTCGGCCTACAACACTCAAATCCCCTGAAGACGCAGTCCTCCTGCGAATGAGCGAGAATTGCCAAGGCATGGTCTTTATTCCGCATGGGGAGGATAGTTGGGCGTCGCTTGTCGCGTCCGCACGCGAACCCACTGTGGACGAGCGGGGAAAGCTTGAGGCGAATTACCCTGACGTCGCGGCAGATCGTGTTCTTGGCGTTATCGAACCGAGTGCAATGGGCGGCACTTTCGTCAGTCACAATATGTTTCTCGCATACGGCGACTATCGCGCACAGGAGCATCTTCTTTACGTGAGGGGAGAGCCGGCGGAGTATGCGGCTGTAAAACCTGCGTATGGAGTGACCGATGCGTACATGCCTGGCGAGGTGGTGTCGCTTGTTGCCCCTGTGGCACCAGTGCCGATCGGCGGGAGTCAGGTAAAGGCCGTGAAGTATGTCGTTGAGGAATTGGATGTTCTCGGCCGATGGACGAGATGCGTCACGAATTCGTATGTCGATGCCGGCACGCAGATAACAATGCCTGTTTCGGGAACATCCATTCGGGTGACGTGGATCTTTGAATCGGCTCACGAGTTCGCGCTTTCCCATGATACGGACTATCAAAACGAGTCCGTCACGATTTCAGGCGCATCGCTCGAAGATGGCAAAACTACCCTTGTGCATGGTTCGGTAGTTACGCTTACGGCGCAGGAAGAGTCCGACACGGTGCCAAAGGCTCACTTCGCATTTTGGCAGGGGGACATTGGCGACGCCGATCCGTCCAACCGTGTACTGACTCTCGTGATGGACAGGCCTCGCCAGGTGACGGCAGTCTTCGACCACGACTGGTATATCGAGACAATCCCGAATGTTGGAAGCTATGGGACAATGACGGACGGGAAATGGATCATCAACTTCTATCGCAAGAATGACTCAGGACATGACCGCGTGATGAAGCTAGGAAAGAACTGGAGCTACGGAGCTGTTGTCTCTGGGGCAGGTCGGATCAATCTGGATACGGACATCATTGATGCGGAGGGATTTGCTTGGATTGCTGATTCGATGGAGGCCAACGCATTTCGTTTTACGGGTACTGGCGACCAGCAGAACGTCGTGACTGACTGCACTTTCCCGAAGACGTTGGCATCGCTCGGCATGTATGTGTTTTACGGATGTACCTCAGTGACGAATGTCGTGGTGGACTGCCCCGTGTTGACGGCGTCATATTACGGGCATTTCTATGGTTGCACAAATCTCCAGAAACTTAAATTCAAGTGTGACATTCTGGAAGACTTCAATCTTCTCGAAAACGACAAAGAGGGCAGCTATGGACTTTTAGGCCGATCAGACTACATAACGCCAAGTGCGAGCGCATGTCTGGAAGAGCTTGAGTTTTCCTTGCCTGCGCTCAAACGCATACCTCCTAATCTTTGTTGCGCTGGTCCTTTGACACGGACGGACGCTACTGGCTGGCGGTTCGATTCGGTTACGAACGTGTGCACCAGGGCGTTCTTTGCAAAAACGTATGCGCCTGGGCCATATGGCACATTGTCGTTGCCGGCCCTTGAGACGATCAGCGGTTATCGCATTGCCTGGTCACGGGGTTTTGACGCGGTTATACTTGGTTCTGGGAAATTGCGTGATCTCGGACGGACCGTTTCTGACGGTGGAGCCCTGTTTGACGTGAAGGAGGAATTTCGTGGCTGCACGCGCCTTGGGCGAATCGAAATAGGGCTTGCTCCAAATGCGTATCTTGAGGCAGGCCTGTTTTCGGGCGAGGGGCTTACGGGCATTACGAACGTCACGTTCACGGGTGCCGCACCATCAGGCCCAGAGCTCTTTGAAGGTTTGGCGGTACGTGCGGCTGTTGGCCACTCAATGCGACTCTACGCCTCAAGTAGTCAATCAGGTTGGACTGACGTCGATTTCCCTGCGACGTGTACGGCAACCGGGATTGTTCCGCTCGGTCAAATGTCTGCGGCAGATAGGGCTGCAGTGCGTGAACTCCCGCGTGAGGAACGTCGCCAGTTCATGGGAATGGTCTATAATGGTAAGCCGTTCGGCTGGCTTTTTGATACCGATCCATGGTCGGCAGGTCTTCGGGTGATCGTCAAATAGGTGAAATTGGCATGATGAACGTTCCCCTTTTGCTTTTGTGCGCAGTTGCACCTTGTATCGGACATTGGACCGCTTATCTTGCCGTTCCGCCGCGCTACGACCGGTTCGTGCGCAATGTCGAGAAGATACGCGACTATGCGTTTGACGGTTATATGGTAGAAGAGTATCGTCAGGCCAACGGCCCCGGTACATACCAACGTGTCCTATTGGCCGTTCCGAAGCATGTGCGCGGCCTGTCGCCGGCGATTGTCGCTCCATTCTATTTCCCGGAAGCCATGCTTGGCTTCGATCCGTCCACCGGTAGAAAACTTGAGACGTATGCGGGAATCTCCTATATGTCAGACCTTGTCCGGCGCGGCTATGTCGTCGCTTCGGCCGAAGCATATCACCTGACGTACGACAGAGATGGGGCGCCGATGGATGATTGGCTTAAATGGAAACATGCCGGCGATAAACTGGTGCACGACTATCCCGAATGGACCGGCATTGGCAAGTTGACGTTCGATACGCGCCTTTTGATTGATCTTGTGGCCGGTGATTCGCGTGTTGACTCAAAACGCATTGGCATCATCGGGCATTCCCTCGGCGGCAAGATGGCATTCTATGCCGGTTGCCTTGATTCTCGCGTAAAGGTGATTGTTGCCAGTGATTTCGGGATTGGTTGGGATCAGAGCAACTGGCAAGATGTCTGGTATTGGGGTGCAAAGCTGGGTGCCGCCCGGGCCGAAGGCCTTGATCACGCGGGATTGCTCTCGCTGGCCAATGGAAAGCCGTTCTGCCTGATTGCCGGAGAGTGTGACAATGCTTCGAGCTGGGTGATGATGCGCTCTGCTGTGGGATATGGCGATCATCTAGAACGGTTGAAACTGATCAACCATGCGACTGGACACCGTCCGCCCCATACGGCGACACAGGAAGGCTATCGGTTCCTTGACACCTATCTGAAGGATTGACAACATGGGCACATTTCTTCTTGCGGCACTCCTCGGTGCAGTATCCTATCCGATGGTCGATATGCGAACCTCGATGGAAACGCGGGTGCTTGACTATGGTGTGCGCACAGTCGTAGGATTGGGCTATGTGCAGGAAGGTGATGGGATCGTTTGCGAAAATTACGACCGAAAGTCTGTGCGTGGAGTGCATTGGGACTATGTGGCGGAGGGGGACGGCACGATGCCTTTTACCTTCTCGGCGGAGAGCGTTGTTGACCGAATAGATGCGCAATCTGCGTCTGCCGATTATGCGGTATATGTGGATTTGGTTTTTCGCGATGGATCTCGCACATATGGCCTGAATGCGCCGTTCGAGCCTGAACCGACGCTTGGATGGCAGCGGAAATCCGTGACGGTGATGCCTGACAAGCCGCTTAAGCTGGCGCGCTGCTATCTTCTGTTCCGCAATCGCGCCGGGAGAGTGAGGTTCCGGTCACCGCAGCTGTCGATTGTGCAAGGAGGCGGAGTGGCGCAACTCGACGCGTGTCTTGTGGATATGGCACGAGTGGTCCCCATCGCAAAGCCAGGCTTCCTGATTCGCGATGCGGCGGCAGTCGGCGACTTCCGTCAGACGTCTGATGGAGACAGGCATGAAAACATCCTTTTCAACGTCAGTGAGCGGCGGATTGGATCTGCGGCATATTTTGACGTGGCAATGCGGGATCTCTCTGAGACGGAGCGAGCGGTGACGCTTTTGTATGCAATTCCATTTCCGTCCGATGCCGATGTCGTATGGCATGACGGGCCACGGAGTTCGGAAAGCCTTTCCGGCACACGCGGTCAGAGGCGTGCGACCACTTCCGTAATGGCTGGAGAGGGTCAACTCTCGAAATGGCCGTTTGCGGCCGTGAGCGTCAACGGTCGGGGTCATGCCCTGGGGTTTGACCCATCGGCGCCGGCACTCTTTCGTGCGGCATATTCAGCCGATCTTGGCATTCTCTATATTGCCTTTGACCTTGGCTTTGCGCACGAGCATCCAGATGCGCATTTCAGGTTCGTTTCATTCGACTTCTCATCGGAGCATGGTTTCCGTGGCGCCTTGGCGGCCTATCAGAAAGTCTTTCCGCAATTTGCCGAGGTGCGTCTTCGCAGACATGGACTGTGGATGCCGTTTGACAAGATCAGTTCGGTAAAGGGGTGGGAGGATTTCGGCTTTGCCGTCAAGGAGGGTGACAACGAGCCCGACTGGGATCGTGCGCATGGCATTATCACCTTCAATTACTCCGAGCCATCGAGTTGGTGGATGCGAATGGACAAGGGAGGCGGCGCAACCTTTGCCGAATGCCTGGCCGAAGCGAACCGTCGTGCGGATGCTGGCGATGCAAGGGGCATGGCATGGCGGGTGTCTGCCTGCCATGACCGTTGCGGCAATGTTGTCGGGCAAGTCCGGGATACGCCATGGTGCAAGGGAATGCTCTGGTTCGAAAGCCCATTGCCGGGACTCAAGGGTGGCGATTACGAACTAAAGGTCGGAACGTTCAAGGAAAATGTCGATGGAGAGTACATTGACTCGGCGGAATTCTCGTCTGCGCCGCCATTGGACTTCCGTCGTGACCATTTCGCTGCGGCCAAGACGCCGCTGGTGTTTGATCCTAAGACGAAGCGACCGGCGTTGGCGCATTGTCTGGCGACGTTCGAATACATCAGGGATGTGGCGAACCGTTGCCATGACATTGGACGATACCTGATGGGCAATGGCATCCCGCTAAGTTGGCCATGGCTTGTCCCATACAGCGATTTTGGGGGCCGAGAGGTGAAGTGGATAGACTCGCAGGGGCGGTGGCTACCGGCATCGCACGATGAACTTCTCTACTATCGGGCGATGAGTGGCGGCAAGCCATATTGCTTTCTCATGAATGTGGATTTCACCCGATTCACGCATGGGCATTCTGAGAAGTATATGCAGCTTTGCCTGGCTTATGGCCTTTTCGCCGGCTTCTTCAGTCCGAACGCCAGTGATTCGCGTTATTTCTCCAACCCAGAGCTTTATGAGCGTGATCGAGAGCTGTTCAGAAAGTACGTGCCACTCTGCCGTCTGGCATCCGAGGCGGGATGGCGTCCCGTGAACGAATTGGCCGTGTCGGAAACCGATGGCGTGATTGTTGAACAGTTTGGCGACCGCTACCTTACGGTCTACAATGCCGGCAAAGGAACCCGCCGCATCCGCTTGCGTTCCCTGTCCGCAAGGGAAGGGGTGGTCTCAGCCAAGGAGCTTGTCGTTGGCGGGGAATGGCGATTTGTCGATGGCATCGCAACGGCAGACGTCCCGCCTGAAACCGTCCGCATGCTTTCATTTCCCCGTTAAGCGCGGGCGAAACGGTGATTTGTCTGCTTTTTGACATTGTGGACGATTTGGGGGTTCTCAACTTGTGATATAATGCGCATGTTATGAGAGGTAGCATACTTACAGCGCTTGCGGTGGCGATCATCGCCGGTTGCGGGAAGGACGATGGGGCGGCTGACTTCGAGAAGGGAATGGCGGCGTATGCCGCGCGTGACCTTCGTGCGGCGGTCGGCTTTTTCGGTTCTGCGGCCGAGAAGAACCCTACGAATTTCACGGCACGAATCAAGCTTGCATTGGCCAACATCGACCTTGGCGAGATGCCGTCGGCCAAGGCGGCGGTAGAATCTGCATTGGCTCTTGAGCCCCAATCTGCCGAAGCCCGGCTGGTGGATGGGCAGATCGCATTCTACACGAGGGATTATTCCCGAGCCAGAAAGGATTTCAACGCCGTTGCGGAAGCTAGGCACTTGCCGCTTTCGATACGTTCGCAGGCCCTTTCCGAGCTGGCGGTCGTGGAGATATCGGAAAACAATTTCGATATGGCGCGGCTTGCTCTCTGGCGTGCCATTCGGCTAGACAGGAAGAATGCCGCCGCATGGTATCATCTTGGGCACCTTTCCCGCGACACGTACCGTTTTGAGAACGCGGCACTTGAGCAGTTTGAGATGGCGGGGCGCCTTATCAAGGATCCAGGGCGGGCCAAGGCGATTGCCCATAAGGTGATACCGGCCCTGCGCGAGTCTTTGCGCGCCAAGATGGCATCCAAGCCCGGAGCATCGACGAGGGATCCCGCCACGGCGGCAAAACTCGTTGCCGAGGGCGAAGCCCTCCTGAAGAAAGACCCCAAGCGGGCCTCCACCAAGTTTGTGGAAGCGTATTCAAAGGATCCGCTTTCCTATGCTGCGGCGTGGAACTGCGCAAAGGCCATGTCTGCCACGGCCAAGACGGACTCAAGCGTGGACAAGGCGCTCACCGCATTTCAGGATGCGATTGACGTAAGGCCCAACTCGCAGGAGCTGTACCGTACGGCGGCAGAGGCCGCCCGTAGGCATGGCCGGAATATGCAGGCGGCCAAGTTCCTGAGCCAGGCTCTGGCCCATGAGTTCGAGAACAAGGCCACCCTCAAGATTTATGTACAGGTTCTTCGGCGCCTCGGGCGGGTTTCCGAGGCGAAACTGTACGAAGCCTATCTCAAAGAGCTGTAAGTGGACTTGACGGCGTTAGATTGGGTTTTGCTGGCCATTGCGGCATTTTTTGCCGTTGTTGGGCTGTTCCGTGGCTTTTCTGGACAGTTGGGATCGCTTGTCGGCATTGTCGCCGCTCTTGTCGTAGGATACTTTGCCTTTGCGCCGTTGCGGGGATTTGTGCAGGCCGGCAACTGGATCAGTGGCGAGGCGGCGCAGAAAAGCCTTGCCGCCATAGCCGATTTTGTGGTTGCACTCGTCGTATTTGGCCTGTTGCGTCGCATTGTCGCGAGATTCGTTTCCTTTCTGGTGCCGCAGCCGATGGATGCGATTGTTGGTGCCGTTGTTGGGCTTTTCAAGGGCGCTGTTGCGATTGGGGTGCTTACGGGTGTGGGGATAGTTCAGACAGGACGGTTCTCGGAAGGATTCTTTGCATCGCATTCGTCGCTTGTCAGGGTCGTTGGCGAGGTTGCCGATTCGTATATGCAAGGGGCGACGCAATAGGTGGGTCAGGGCATTCATCCCCATCGCAAATAGGCTTTATTTCCAGTCAAAAACACAAACTTATGAAGAACCAGATAAATCTGCTCAACCAGCTTCAGGAACTTGTCCTGACGCGTGACGAACACCACCAGATGGGTGATGGCTCCCACATGGACGCGCTCTCGGATTCCATCGATGCCCTTGCAGGAAAGCTTGATCCACAGATAAAGGCTCTCTACGAGCGGCTGTACAAGAAGGATCATGTGGTGATGTCGCCAATGTCGAACGGGTGTTGCGCAGTGTGCGGGATGCGGTTGCCGATCTCGCAGGTGCAGCAGGTTCGGCTGGCCAAGACGATCCAGACGTGTTCGTCGTGTGGGCGGATGCTGTTTAATGAAGAGGAGGATGCGCCGAAGTATACTGGGGGCAAGCCTGTGCGCGGCGAACCCCGCAAGACCGGCATAAGCCGGTTCTCGGCAGAGGAGCTTATGCTGCCGTCCCTGAAGGCGAAGACGCCGGCGGAAGCCATTGCAGAGCTGGCGCTTGCGATGTCGGAGCATCATTTCGTATCCAATCCCGAATCGCTCGTGAAGTCCGCATTGGATCGCGAGAGTGTGCTGTCCACAGCCATGGGAGAGGGTCTTGCGTTCCCGCATGTGCGTGGAGTCGAGGGCGGCGGACTCACTCTCGCCATCGGCGTTTCCGAGGATGGGATCGCTTGGGATGCCGAAGGTTCGAAGGTGCATGTGGTGGTATTCAGCGTGATTCCCGTAGCCGTGAGCGCATTTTATCTCAGGCTTGTCGCCATGCTGTGCGAAGCGTTCAAGAAAAAGGAGAACCTTGCGCTTGTGAGAGGCCTAAAGACCTCTGGCGAGCTTTGGAAGAACATCGTCAAGGCGACGCGCTACACCATGAGGTAGGGGAGTGGTTGCCCGGGGGGGATTCGAACCTCCTCAAGCGGCATCAAAAGCCGCTGTGCTGACCATTACACAACCGGGCAAAAACGGGGCGCATTATAGCATATGTGTCCACTTGCGTCCATACCTGTTTTTTGGTATATTATGTGACTTTCAAACGATTTCACACCTTGGATTTTAAAAATGAAACGCAGAGATGATGAGTTGATGTTGTTTTCCGGCACGGCAAACCTGCCGCTCGCCCAGAAGGTCGCCGAGTACCTGAAGCGTCCTCTCAACAAGATTGACATCAAGCATTTCCCTGATGGAGAGACATTCTGTCAGGTGCAGGAAGGCGTTCGCGGGCGCGATGTGTTCGTGATCCAGTCGGGTTCTCCAATGCCCAACGAGGCGTATATGGAGCTGTTTGTGATCATGGATGCGCTGAAGCGTGGAAGTGCTGCGCGCATCACTGCCGTGGTGCCGTACTACGGGTATGCCCGTCAGGACCGCAAGGATCAGCCGAGAGTGCCGATCACGGCGCGTCTTGTCGCGAATCTCCTTGAGGCTGCCGGGGCCGACCGTGTGCTCACAATGGATCTCCACGCCAACCAGATCCAGGGCTTCTTCGATATCCCTCTCGACCATCTCCACGCGGAGCCTGTGATACTGAAATACATCCGCTCGTGCAATTTCAGTAAGCCGATTGTGGTGGCTCCTGATGCCGGCGGCGCGAAGACCGCATACGGCTACAGCCGTAAGCTTGGCACGGGCCTTGCGATTGTCGCCAAGCAGCGCATGGGCGACAGCGATGTGGATGCCTTCTCGGTAGTCGGCGACGTGGACGGGTGCGATGTTGTGATGATTGACGACATGACGGCGACCGGCGGCACATTGAGCGCTGCGGCGAAGCTGCTCAAGGCGCATGGCGCGAAGAGCATCCATGCGTTCGTCTCTCACTTCCCGCTTACGCCGAAGGGTATCGAGAGACTACAGTGCGAGAGCGATCTCGATGAGCTGGTCGTCACGGATTCCATTGCCTTGCGCAAGGATTTCGATGTCAATGGGCTCCCGTTCAAGTTTACGGTGCTGTCGGTCGCTCCGCTGATTGGCGAGGCTATCAACCGCATCCACGAGGACGAGAGCGTCAATTCGCTTTTCAAGGAACCGGGAGACAAGTGAGGCGTCGGTTCCAAATACGGATTTCCCGCCTGGGGTAGCGCGTGTGCGCGAGAGAGGGCGGAGGCAAAGGAAGAAAGAAGAAACATGGATCAGGTAAAGATCAAGGCGGAGGTGCGTGCCGAACAGGGTACGGGCGCTGTCCGCCGTCTGCGCCGGCAGGGAATGGTTCCTGGATCGGTGATGAAGATGGACAAGGGTGGGGTGGAGCTCATCAAGTTCTCCCAGCACGAGTTCATGATGGCGATGAGAGGCCACACGAGCAAGCAGCTTCTCGTGACGCTTGAGATGGATGGCCGGGATGTGCCGGCTCTGATGCGCGAAGTGCAGAACGACGTGATCGCGGGAACGCCGATACACGCGGACTTCAGCGAAGTGTCCCTCACGAGCAAGGTGCGCGTTGTCGTGCCGCTGTACCTCGTTGGCGAGCCGAAGGGCGTTAAGATCGGCGGTGGCGTGCTTGAGCAGGTGCTCCGTTCGGTTGAGGTGGAGTGCCTTCCCACGGACATCGCGGAGAAGTTCGAAGTCGATGTCACGAACCTTGATCTCGACCAGACCCTGTTCGTGCGTGATCTCAGCCTCGGCGACAAGTTCACCACCGTCACGCGCGGCGAACTCGCCGTTGCGGTGATCAAGACCCCTGATGATGATGGTTCGGCGAAGCCGGGCGCTCCTGCTGCCGATGCGGCGAAGTCGCCTGAGGTCATCAAGAAGGGCAAGGAGGATGCCGAGGCATCCAAGACCGAAGAGAAGAAGTGAGGAGATACCTGAACATGAAAAAGTATGACGGTCTTTACATCTTCGCCGGCAACGCGAAGGATGATGTTCTCGAAAACAGCCTTGCCAAGGCGGTTGCGGAGATCGAGCGCTTCGGCGGCAAGATCGAGTCGCAGGACATTCTCGGCAAGCGCACGTTTGCGCGTCCCATGCACAAGCGCGAGAATGGCGTGTATGCCCTCGTGCGCTTTGAGATGGATCCTCTCAAGGTGAAGGATCTCGTCAACCGCTACAGGCTCGTGGAGGAGGTCTTCCGCGTGCAGATACTTGCCGTTGACGACCGCCGCGAGGAAAAGCTTGCCCAGCAGCGGGAAGCCGCCGCGAAGCGTGCTGAGCTCAAGGCCCGCAAGGAGAATGAGGCGGCTGCGGCCTCTGCGGAATAAGGAGTGCGCCGATGCCTTCCTTCAATAGAGTGATAGTGATGGGGAACCTGACGCGCGATCCTGACGTCAGGGAGGTCGGAATGAACGCCGTGAAGGTGTGCCGTTTCTCCCTTGCGATCAACGAGCGCAGAAAGGACCGCAACGGAAACGTGATTGACATGCCGACGTTCGTCGATGTCGATGCGTGGGACAAGCTCGGTGAGCTTTGCGGGCAGTACCTCAAGAAGGGCCGGTCGGTTCTTGTCGAGGGGCGTCTCCAGTCTGACACCTGGGAGAAGGACGGGCAGAAGCACCAGAAGCTGAAGATCCGTGCCGCAACCGTGAAGTTCATGCCTCAGCCGGCCCCGAACCAGAGCCGCCTCACCGGCGAGATTCTCCGTTCGCAAGAGGCTGATGCCGTCGGTTACGACGAGGAAGACCAGCAGTTCTGACACTAAAACAAGTTTAAAGGAATAAGACAATGGCTTATCAGAAAAGAGAACGTACCGACCGCGAGGAGTTCGCGCGTCGCCGTCCGGCGATACCCGCCGCAGACAAGATCGACCTCAACGACGTCGAGGTTCTTAAGAACTACGTCACCGAATACGGGAAGATCATTCCGGCCCGCGTGACGGGTGTAACATCGATGCAGCAGCGCCAGATCAAGAAGGGCATCCGCCGCGCTCGCAACATGGGCCTCATGGCCTAACTGGAGGAAGATACCATGCAGACAGAAGTAATGCTCATGTCCGATGTGAAGTTCCTCGGCAAGGCTGGCGAGATCGTCAAGGTTGCGGCTGGCTACGCTCGCAACATGCTGCTTCCGCAGGGGCTCGCCGCTCCTGTGACGGAGGCTTCACGTCGCCGTCTCCGCAAGCTTGAGGAGCAGCGTGCTGCGGAGCGTGCCGCCCGCAAGGCGGAGGCCGAAAAGGTCGCCGAGAAGCTCACAGGCCTTTCCGTCACTGTGTCCGCGCAGGTTAAGGAGGATGGCAAGTCCCTCTACGGCAGCGTCAAGGTCGCCGACCTGCTCGCGCCGATCGAGGCTGATCGCGGCGTCAAGATTGAGCGTGCGCAGCTCGATCTCCCCGATCACCTCAGGGAAGTCGGTCAGTACGATGCGAAGATCGATCTTGGCGAGGGCGTGTTCGTGCCCTTCAAGGTCTGGATCGTCGCGGAGAACAAGCCAGAAGAAGAGGCATAAGTCCCATATCGGCTTGTCCGAAATGCAAAGGCCATCCCGCAAGGGGTGGCCTTTCGTTGTAATGATAAGGTGTGCCAACTGTCATGGCAAAAACGCGCCAACTGTCATGGTGAAAACGCGCCAACTGTCATGGTGAAAATGCGCCAACCGTCATGGTGCCATTGACGAGAAAAAGCGGTTGTGGTAATATTTCGCCATGTTTTCATATAGAAATAGACTTTTTGATGCGCTTTTGAAAGATGCACTTGCAGCCAAGGGCGCAGTGGTTGTCAGGGGGCCGAAATGGTGTGGAAAGACAACGACGGCCGAACAGGCTGCTAAGAGTGTGGTCTACTTGGATGACCCTGAGACTGCGGAACAAAACCTTTTGATGGCGCAGACGAGGCCGTCGCGTTTGCTTGCTGGTGAAACGCCGCGCTTGATCGACGAATGGCAGGATGCCCCTCAACTTTGGGATGCCATCCGCTATGACATCGATCATTCGCATGCGTTGGGGAAATTTATCCTGACAGGAAGTGCCGTGCCGCCAGAGAACAAAAAGAAGAAACTCGTCAAGCACACAGGGACGGGACGTTTCGCTTGGCTGACGATGCGGCCTATGACGCTTTTCGAATGCGGTGAATCTTCAGGTGGCGTGTCGCTTGGAGATTTGTTTGCAGGACGCAAAGCGTTGGGTGATTCGGCTCCGAATAAGCTTGAGGATATAGCCTATTTGGCGTGTCGCGGCGGATGGCCTGTTGCGGCGACGATGGAACGCGGTAAGGCAGCCCTTCGGCAGGCGTTCGACTATGTTGAGGCCATCGCCGAATACGATATTTCTCGCGTTGACGACATCAAACGGGATGCGAGTTTTACGCGACGTCTTTTGCGGTCGCTTGCGCGTCTACAGGGTACGCAATCTGCCGTGTCCGTCATACGGGCGGATCTCGGACCGAACGAGACCAATACCTTTTCTGAGAATACGATTTACGAGTATGTAAATGCGCTGAAGAAGATATTCGTTCTTGAAGACATGCCGGCGTGGTGTCCGAACCTTCGCTGCAAGACGCCGATCCGCACGACCGATACGCGCTACTTTGTCGATCCGTCCATTGCCACGGCGGCCTTGGGGTTGGGGCCGGATGACCTGTTGAATGATCTCAAGACATTTGGCCTAATCTTTGAGACTTTGGTTGCTCGTGATTTGCGCACGTATGCGGAAGCGTTGGATGGCTCGGTTTCACACTATAAGGATAAGAGTGGTTTGGAATGCGATGCCGTCATCCATCTTCGGAACGGGAGGTATGGACTTGTGGAAGTCAAACTCGGCGGCGAACGCCTGATTGGCGAGGGTGTCAAGACGCTGCGGCGGCTTTCTGACGAAATTGACCTAAAACGTATGTCGGCGCCATCGTTCCGCATGGTCGTCACGGCGCAAGGCGAGTTTGCCTATGAACGACCGAACGATGGTGTCATCGTCTGTCCGATTGGGGCATTGAAACCCTGAAGCGGCGCAATGCGTCACGCTGCATTTCGAACTCATCTGCCCGTATGAGGCCTGTTCGTCGATAGCCAATTAAACTTCGGATTGTTTTTTACGGAGGTAGAATCCATAAGGATCCGCCATGGTCGACTGGGTGTCCGAATATGCCAAGAACGTGGATTCGACACATCTCTATACGAGTTTTAAACATACAAAAAGAAATCGAGAGCCGATCATTCAGACGTGGAGATCGGCTCTCGGTTTTTGTGTCGCCAGTTATTTGTAGTCGAGTGGGGGTTTGACCACAGAAGAATTCCTTATCAACGATTTCCCCTCCCCTCACTTTTTGCAAAAAGTGAGGGGAGGGTGCGGAGAGGGAAAAACTTTGGTATACTCTTGCGTCATGTGGGGGAATTCTTTCTGGAAAGTATGTGCGGCGCTGGATAATCCACATCGCCTAAGGCTTCTGCGGCTGCTGCTGACGGACAGGGAGTATCCGTGCGTCAACGAGATTGCAGACAAGATGGATCTCAATGTCGGTGCGACGAGTACCTATCTCAAGCAGTTGCGGGACGCGGGGCTTGTTACGTCGGCGTGTTCCGAGCGCCGCGTGTATTACCGTCCGATTCCAGGCGATGTGCGTTGCGAGATAGTTGTAGAGGCATTTCGCCATTTCTTCAAGGCGGCGCCGTCGAAAGACCGGCTTCATGAATTGCTGAAAGTCATACGGGCGCTTGCGCATCGTCGGCGCAATGCGTATTTGCGCTTTTTGAAAGAGCGCCCCAAGGCAGATACAATGGAAGCGGTGAAGGGACTCGATATGCCCCCGGCTACCATTGTCCGTATTTTCAATCAGTTGGGACATGCGCGTCTTGTGGATGCGACGGGTGCTGTCACATATACAGGGCGTCAACCCGAAGACATATTGATACGGGAGACACTGGCGTGACCTTCTCACTTTTTGCAAAAAGTGAGAAGGTCAACCTCATGATGAACTTTTTGGGGTAGAGGGTAGTAATGTTCCGTATGGATGGCTTTCTGTTTATTTTGCTGCCATTGGTGGTTAGTGCCTTGGCTTGGTGTCGTCGGCGCAATGTCGGCATTTTAACGTGGGCGCTTCGCATAACGCCGATAGTGGCTCTTCCCGTTAATATTGCTTTCGGTGTGATGTTTTACAGTTCAGTATTTGCAATGAGCCTATCTATCTTGGCTCTATCCAGCAAGTCAGTGTTGTTGGCAATGTTTGTACTGATGGCGATGTTGGTTGTTTGCGGCATGATTGTCTGGTGGCCTGGGTGTAAACTGAAGCCTCCAGAGAACAGGTGGCTGCGTGTGGTCTTATGGAGCGTTTACGCCTGCTGTAGTGTTTCAACTTCGTTTGGACTTATGGTTGTGATTACGGCTGCGTATTTTGGTGGGAGAATGGCGTACGATTGTCGGACTATTGACCGGACGTACGCGACACGGGAAGAAATGATGCGCGACTCTCGCTCAAAACGGTTTGCAAAATGGCTTCCGCATACGACTACTGACATCCATTATCTCAGCCAAGGGAAGTTTGGCGAATTTACGGAACACCTGACCTGTCGCTGTAAAGAATCTGAGCTTGTCCGCTTTGCGCACGAACATGCGTATCCGCTTGCGACAAATGCATTTACCATGCTGGACTATTACATTCCCGAGCAGGGAGATGTGAGTTGGGCCTATGCACAGATGGAGAAAGATCCGAAAACGCAACGCCGGCTTGTCTTCGGAGACAGGCCTTTGCCCGAGCGTTTCATTTCGCTGACGCGCAGTCGTGCGTTTGATGGTGGAGCAAGTGGTGGTCAATGGCGCGTAATACTTGTGCTTGATCGGAATACGGACGAGCTTACAGGCTACCATTGGACGAATTGGCTGTAGCATTAGCCGATCTGTTACGACTGTGTGAATGTGCCTGACCTTGAGCCCCTTGGTTGTTCACTTTTGTGTGCGTGGTTGATTAATCCTAATTGTCGCAGTTGAAGCCGCCTTTTGGCGGCTTTAACTTTTATTTACAGGGGTTTGATCGTGGCGATGCGCGGACGATGGGCTATCGCTTCTTGTCGGCGCGAGGGAGCCGAGGAATTGCGAATCCGCAGGCGCACACGCTGGTGAGTATCTGGCGACGGTGGGCGATGTTGATGGCTTCAGCGCGGGTGGAGCAGCCGAGCTTCTGGAAGATGGCGGCGATGTGCTTGTCGACTCCGTGGCGCGAAATGCCCAAGCCGTCCGCTATCTCCTTGTTGCCCTGTCCATCGGCCATCCTGCACAGTACGTCGAGCTGCCTTTCGGTGAACTGTGGCGCATCGACCAGATCGCCGATCATCTGTACGATTTCGGCATCGAAGAACGGTTTGCCCGCAATTACCAGACGGATTGCCTTGAGGATGTCGCGTGTTGCTGATTCCTTCTGTAGCGCCCCAACAGCCCCTGCGTCCACAGCCCTGCGCATCTCTGGCGCAGAACCGTAGGACGACAGGATCACGATCTTCGTTCCCGGCAGCGTGGCGAGAATCTCGTGCGTTGCCGCCGCGCCGTCCTTCTTCGGCATCATGAGATCCATGATGATTACGTCCGGCTTGAGTCTTTGCGCGAGTGCGACGGCGGCGCATCCGTCCCCGGCCTCGCCTACGACGGTGATGCCGGGTTCAAATTCCAGGATTGAGCGAAGCCCGACGCGCATGAGCGCATGGTCATCGGCGATCAGGATTTTTGTCATTGGATAGCCTTTCGTGTTGCGGGAATCGAGAACCTGATGTACGTGCCATTTCCCGGAGCGGAGCATACCTTGATTTTCCCGCCGAGCCGGGACAGGCGTTCGCGGACACCGTTCAGCCCGAAATGTCCCTCGCAAACCCCAGGGGCGGCATCGGGATCGAATCCCCGTCCATTGTCGCGGACTGAGAACGCTATCGACGGGCCGACGCGGGCGGCGGCGATGCAGATGCGTGTGGCGTGGCCGTGCCGAACGGCGTTAGTCGCGAGTTCGCGCAGGATCGAAAGGATTGCATATGTGGCGGTGTCGTCGAGCGTGGATCGTGGCACCCTGAGGCGCACGTCAAGCGCGGCATTGCCGATGGTGGGGGAGATCACCGCAATAGCCACAGGGTTTAGGTCTCGGGCGTCGATGGCGCGACTGCGCAGGTCGAAAAGGCATCGCTTGAGTTCCGTTCGGCACGAGTCGATCATGCGCTCGGCCATGCCGAGGCGGCGGTCGGCGGAGGCGATGTTGTGGGAGAGGGCCGTGCGCGTCGCGCAAAGTTGGAGCGCGATGCCCGAGAGGTTCTGCGAGAGTGAGTCGTGAAGTTCCACCGCGAGGTGTGTGCGCTCTTCCGTCTTTATCCTCGCACGTTCCTTCTGGAATCTGATGTGGAGCGCAATGGCGGCGATGAGTAGGGTGATGGTCGCAAGCGCGGCGAGCAGAAGACGGGCGAGACGGACGGGCGAGATTCGCACCACGGCTATGTCGGCGGCATCCCTCGGGGCAATGACTATGGCGCGGATGTGCGGAAAGGGTGAACTGGGAGTCCAGTCATCGGCATCAACGAGGAAGAAGCCTGTTACGGACACCGTTGCGCCAATGTGCAGGTCGAGGCCACTGGCGTCAATGCAGGACAGATCGACATAGATCTGGCATCCGCCAATGTCGAGCGACATCCGGTGCTCGTCGATGTCGGCACGCGGCATGGACAGGATGCGTCCTTCGGTCCTGACGAGGTGTCCGTTGAGGCGCATGAAGCTCCCCGGCTTGCCGCCATCGTCGCGGTACTTGCTCAGGTCATCCGCAGTTATCGCCAACGGGCATCGTGCGTTCACCGGGGGCCCTTTGCCGAGGTTCATGACTTGGCAGTCGTTTAGCCGTACGGAAAAGAGGTCGGTCGATGGAAGTCCGGCGATGCGGACGCATGTGCCGATGGTGAGCAGACTGCCGTCGGTCACGCCCTCGATGGAGTAGTTGTATAAGTCACCCTGCTTCAGCAGAAAGCGTCGGCCTCCGTCCAAGACGGCGAGGACGGTGCCGGAAGCCGAATGGTACCGGTTGTCGCATAGCGCGTTGGGCGGCATGTTCCGTGCCGTCGCAAGTCCTGGGCAGAGACGCGGGTCCCTTGTGGGCTTGGAGAGGATGCGTGGTAGAGAATCCGGCTTCATCAGGATCATCATGTTGCTGAAGTATCGTTCGCCCAGATGCGGCGTACACAGTCCGGATAGTTCGACTTTCGTGCCAAGATAAGTGCGCTTGAGTGCGGTGAGGTTGGGATTGGCGCTGCGGAATCCGGCAAGGAATACGGCATCGCCGTCCTTGACCAGAAAGAAAACGGTCTGTTCGTCGATGTCATCGGCCATGACGTCGGTGATGACGCCATGGGCCGAGACGGTGCGGTGCAGAAACTGCGCGTCGGCGATGCTATGTCCGTCTACCTCCAGCGGCTCCGGCGCTTCGCCGTGTCCGATTACCGTGACGTTTGTGGCGTTGAGGAACCGTCCCTTGGACCATTCGCTGTCGGGCTTTCCCGTCATTGTGACGATGTCGCCGATCTTGACGTCTCCGTTTCCATTCCAGTAGCATTTGTGCGGGACGCCATCCTTCAGGTAGATGAACTGGCTGTATGCGTCGTTCTGGCGCGGGCTGGAGAACACATAGGTGACGAGTCCCGAATCGGTAATGGATGCGGCGGCAAGCAGAAAGAATGACGAAAGTGCGACGAACATACGCATGGAATTGTACCATACCCCGAAGATGCTCCACAAGACGCGAACAGGGTGGGCAAATGCCTACCTGTAAATGACTTGTTCGGATGTGGTATCATTTTCCCACATAAGGGGAGTGTGTCATGAAAAAAAAAACAATATCAGGAGTTTTCGTCACTGCATCAGTTATGGCCTTATGGACTGCATCTGCGGCGTATGTTACCGATGGGCTTGTCCTTCATTATGACGCGATAGACAACGTTGGGACTGGTGTGCATGACTCTTCGTCGCCGATATGGAAGGAGTTGACGGGCAAGGGCAATGACTTCGTTCTTCCCCCAGAGGCCGTTTGGAATGGAGACTGCATTTCGTTTCCACGGATCAAGCAGACATGTTCCGTCCTTGGAAGTGACTTTACCGACATGGCACAGCAGGATTTCACGTTCGAGTTCGTGGCGCGGATTGACCCACGCGAAGACCTCTCGCTGAATTCCGACGTAGATCACAATGTCATCCAGATGCGGAGATGCACGCTTTGGTATCGCCGTCCAGGCATCAAGAGAAAAGATGCGTATGGCGCGATCGGAAGTACCATCTACACCTCTGCCACCATGGCCAGTGGGGAAGTGTACTGGTATGAGTTCTCCAATTACCACGGCGAGCTGCATACGGTCGATTACTTGAAGGGGTTCCACACTTTTGCCATAAAGGAACGCGCCACTGAGACATACACGACCAGCACGTTCCAATGGGCTGTAGACGGAGATGTCTATTATGATCTCGGAGCTAAGGTTGGCGAAAACGGCGGCATGTCGCCGAACTCCGATCTTAGTCTTGGCGATACCGGCTGTGCAGTCCAGATTCGAGCCATCCGCGTCTACAATCGGCATCTTACCGAATCCGAGATCGCGCAGAACGCGGCGGAGGACGTGGTGCGCTGGCCGGCGGCGATCGATACCGAACGTCCTCACGATCCATTCGCCGACGCACGTTGGTATTTTCGTGGCGCGAAGGGCACGTCAGATG
>CAVJWR010000004.1:31783-33895 GCA_963653155.1 Limosilactobacillus gorillae | reverse complement strand
CCCTACAGGCGGGCGGATCTCCAGTCGGCGTTCCGAATGGCGCAACGCCGGCAGATCGAGTGTTTTGGGGGTACGGCGAGAACAGTAACTGCGTGATTCGCACGATGGATGTCGTATCCCCGTTTTCGGGACGGACGCTCAAAGGCCGCAAGGTCATGGACTTTCGCCAGTGCGTGCGAACGACCAGTGACGGCAAGGTGTGCAATCCGAGCGTGAAGCGTGTCAGCGTGCCGGGGTGCTACACGAATATGCACGAGACCACGGTTATTGCGCGTTTTCGAATAGATGACTATCCGGCAGACGAGCATTCCACGACGCTTTCTCTCATGGATATCGGATATGCGTGGAGCGGCGAGTCTGGAACGAGTCTGCGCATGTTGGAATCGGGCGACAACGGCTTTTGGGTCAGAGCCTACCATGGGACGAATGTCGACGATTTCAAGGGTATGCTCTCGAACGAGCGTTTTCGCATCCGCAAGGGCAAATGGATCGACTTTGCCCTCACGGTCAATGGGCGCGAGAACTGGCTTTACTGTCAGGCGGAGGGTGGGGATTTCTATTCCGAGATGCAGAATGCCGATATCGTCAAGGGGAAGGACACTCGTCTGCCGTATCTTAACATCGGGGCGGATCTGGTCGGAGCCGGAACGCCGGTGGCGAAGGAGATCGCTGCATCGAGCGTGACGCAGTTCCGTGGACAGATACAGCAGCTTGTGGTATGGGATCGGGCACTTACGACCGATGAGGTCAGACAGTGCTTACGCGAGGATTGTGGCGACGCGGACGATGCGCTGAAACTTGGAGTCGTGAACGGTAGCGCCGCCGAATTCGCAGGGAGTTCAATGTATGTCGATGCCGGTTCTGCGGACGCATGGCTGACGATGACGAATGCGCTCGCGAAGGCCGGCGACACGCTTACGGTGCGTTTTGATCTGCCGTCCGACCGCATCTTTCTGCCGCGTACGTTCCGCTTTTCGTCCACGCAGAGTGTGCCGTCTGGAGCGACGCTCGCGGTGAGGCTCAACGGCTTCCTCGTTGATGACTCGCTCACAGTGGAGGCCGGGAAGACGGTGGCAGTCGCAGTACCGCCAGTCGTATTCAAGGCGACAGGCAACACGCTTGTCATCGAGCGTACGGACGGGCTGAATGGCCACATCGGCATCGACGCGGTTAGCGTGACGGCAGGCGGGGCGGAAATCGGCTCTGCGCCGACTGGCGAGCGCAACGTCTACGACATCTATTCGGATGCATACTGTTGGTACACGGGATTTGCGGATGAGGACGGAGACGGATATTTCTTTCCTGATGACACGGCAGCGACAGCTCGACGGTTCTGCGACATGCGGGATGCCCTTCGCATTGGGGATTCGGTGAATGACGCGCACAAGTGGCGACATTCAGCGACGGTGCCGGGTTCATACTTCCGTCATGAAAAGACGGTCGTCGCGCTCCCAGCGGCGGGGCTGACAATCTCGGACGAGTCCTGTCTGCGCATCGTCGCGGAGAATGTCGGCACGGAAGAGGCTCCAAAGGCGCGGTGGGGCGGTCTGGTTAGACCGATGTTTAGTGTCACGAACGCGGTGGGATATACGGCGCTTGCACGCATCCGTTTCGACGGTTACATGCATCCGAACCATCAGCAGGTCGGCGTATTTGGAACGGGGTACGACTGGGCGAACAAGCGTGGGTGCTGCTTGGGATTCGCGGGTGATCCGTCGAACATGAAGATAAAAGTCCACATGGGGTATACCGGTCTCTGGTTCGAGGATACACAGTCTGGCCCTGAAAAGGACCATTTGGCACAAGGTAAATGGATTGATGTTGCCTATGCGGTGTCAAATGGCTACGTGCGAGTCTACACTTGCGTCGAGGGCGGCGAAATCGTCGAACAGATTGGCAATGGAGGAGCAGGTGCACTTGGAGATCCTACGACCGACTACTCCACCCTTTGTGTCGGCACGATGTCTGGCGGCGGACAGAATGGAAGTGCCAACATGGACGATTTTGAAGGGTTCAACGGTCTATTCCATCATGTCGCGACTTGGAGCCGTACGCTGTCTGCGGAGGAGATCGCACTCGCCATGAAGTGGCCGAAGCCTGACATCTTCCACA
>CAVJWR010000004.1:0-31773 GCA_963653155.1 Limosilactobacillus gorillae | reverse complement strand
GCAGACCGGCCGTTCGAGGTGCCGGCGAGTGGGGCATTCCGTTCGGCGTCGGTACACGTCGCGCCGGGGGAGTCGTATGAGATCCGCTTCGCCTGTGATGATAGCCAGAGGCGGGCGAACCAGCGGCTCGTGGTCGCGACGACGGCCGCATCGTGCGATGCGCAGTTCCGGGTGACGCTGAATGGCGAGCATATCGTCAACTATGCGGAGGCGGACCGTTCGGAAGTCAAGTTTCTGACGGTATCCTCCGGTGGCTGGTCGGAGTTTGGCGTACGTGGCGCATTCTTTCGCACAGAGAACGTGTTGACGCTCACTAGGGTGGACGGAAACGACGGCCCAGTGTTCCTCGACGCCGTATCGCTCGGTAATCTCGGCAGACATGTGCGGGTCTTGATGAACGGAGGCCTGAAGGTCATCGTCAGGTGACGCTGGAGGCATGGGGACTACACAACGGAAGCAGAGGGAGACGGCATGGGCAGAATAATGGCGATTACGGTTGCGGCACTTTCAGCAGCATTGGCATTCGGCGCGGAGATCACGCCGCAACATGAGTGGACGTTCGAGTCCAGGGATGCCAAAGGGGCTTTGTCCGACACTGGCGCGGCAGAAGGCAAGTTTGTCTTCTATGGGCAGACGGCGGTTGGATGCGGCGTGGATGTGTCTACATCCCTCGTTTCGACGGACAGCGCGAAAAACCAATTGCCGCACGCGATGATGGACTACGCCGCATTCACGGTTGATTTCGCGTTCCGCCCGAAGACATTGCCGACGGCGAACCGTCGTGCGTTTCTATTCGACTACCAATTCTGGAGCTGGGGGCGCAGTCGCTGGTCTGTCGCGTTGGAGGGCGACGGATCAATTACCTTCTTCGCGACGAAGAAGGATGAGATAGACTTCAAGGCGGTATCCGTTCCAGTCAAGCTGTCGGTCGGAAAGTATCATGCGCTGCGGTTTCAGGTGGCGGCGGACGGACTCTTCACCGCGTGGCTTGATGGCGCAGAGATCGCAAAGATGGCGGGCGCTCCGGGATTCGACAGGCTTGTGCGAAAGCCTGCGGACAAGTACTATCCATTGTTGAGGATGGGCGTGGACGATACCGACCCGAGCGCGATTCGCCATCCGTTCGTCGGCGATTTCGACAATATCCGCTTCTATGATTTCGCACTCGGCGCACCGAAGATAACGTTGCCGAATTGCGATTATTCGAAGATCGCCAGAATCGAATACAAGCCGGTGGACGCGAGCGGAGCCGATTTGCTCATCCTTGACGGGAAGGGGTATGCGCACACTCGCCGTTTCACGGTGATGGATCATGAGGGCGATGCCCTTGGCCTCATGGTTGCGGCAGATCGGAAGTTCGTAGATGCGGCGGCGACTGTCGATCTCACGGTTGGTGCGAAGAGTATCGTCGCGCGCTTCATCTGTCCCGTGCCACGCGGCATGAAGGTGGAGAAGGACATGCGCAGCGCATGGGCCGGTGACGGGGTGGAGCTGTTCATCCGCCCTGATCTCGCGAAGACCGCCTATTGCCAGTATTCCGCCAATGCGGCGGGCGTGTGCAACTTCATGCGAAGCACCGCGCCGGACGTGGCGGACGCCTCCTTCACGTCGCGGGCGTCGGCTACGGCGAGAGATACGGAGAATGGTTTCGAGATCGTATTCACCGTTCCGACTGACGAGGTGTTCCCCAATGGCCTCAAGGCTGGCGACGTGTTCGGCGCGAACTTCGTCCGCTGCGGACCCACGTGCTCCGGCATGTCGACATGGTCGGCCGTCGGTGGCAAGTTCAACAACATCGAAGGGTTCGGCAAGGTCGTATACGGCGGTAGCGCTGCGTACTTCAGGAATCGGCTGGCCGCGTTGGAGGCGAGTGTCAAAGGCCTTGCCGAAAGTGTGCGTGGAGTCGCCGCAGAGGCGTGTCGATCTGTCGCCGAGGCTGTGCGGACACACGGGGATAACCCTGAGGCGTTCGTCGCCCTTGAGACGATGTTCGGCAATGCGGAGAAAGCTCTGCTTCAGATCCGACTCGCTGGCATGCCGCTTCTCGTCTACGAGCCCAAGGACGTATGGGGATCGACGATAGCCCCGGATGCCATGAGCAGCCCGCTCGAAACAGTGCGGTTGAAGCTTCCGAAGAACGGGAGAATGGTGTATGGTTTCGCGATAGCGAACCTGCGCGACCATGCGTTCCTTGGGCAGTTCAAGTGCTGCTCGGAGGCGCCGTCGAAGGACTTCAGCCGCGTGGCGCAGTCGGGGATTGCGAGAAAGGCGGCGTTCTATCGCGGTTTCCCAATATGGAATCGCGCTGGAAAGAAACTGTACGATCCCGTTGAGCCGCTATCAATGAAGACGCTCATCCGTCTTGCCCCTAAGGAATATGCGCCGATGTACCTTGAGCTGGACGCGAGGGGCCTTGAATCTGGCATCTACAACGCACTGGTCTGCCTCAAGGGGGCGACGCCTGGCTACGAGGACGTCCGCTTCGGGCTTGAGGTGGAGGTGACTGACTTGGATGTCGCTGGCGTGAAGCTCGACAAGGCGGGCTATGACTATGCAGGACGCTCCTTCGCTGGAAGGAAGGACGCGACCGGCGACCTCATCAGGCTTTTGTGCGAACGGGACTACAACACGGCCTTCATCTGTTCGATGAAGTTCTCGCCGAAGGCCGACAGGGACGGAAATTTCTCGATGGGGCCGTATGTTGAGCTGGACCGCCAGATCGAAGAATACCTCAGGCACGTTCCGCAGGAAAACCTGAAGCTTTGGATATACATGATTACGGAGCGGCACTGGTTCGACCCCGTTGACTATCGCGGCGTGAGGTTCCCGTTCGCAAGCGAGAAGTGGGCTGAGGGCATTAGGTTCATGGTGAAGAGTTTCAAGGAACACGTGAAGGGAAAGTACGGCATCGGGCCAGACCGCATCTGGTGGTACACGGTCGATGAGCCATCTGGAAAGATCGAAGACCCGACGTGGAGATCAAAGATCGCGGTTGCATACCGCATCGGGCAGGAGATCAAGCGCGAGAGTCCTGAAAACATCACGATGACCAATCCGCTGCCGAACTTTCTGGCGTCGAAGGACATTGATGCTGCGCTCGCGAAGCTGCGCGAATGCTACGACATCATCGAGCTGTACAGGCCCGGCATAACCACGAAGACGAAGGCGCTGATGGAACGTCTGAAGTTTCCGCAGGTGTGGTCGTACTCAATCACCACCAAGGAAACCCCCGCCGCGACGTATCGCCGCGACTACTGGGAAAACATGCACGACGGCTACCGTGAGATCGCTACCTTTTGGCACATGACGCAGGCCGCCGGCGGCGATGCATTCGATTCGACCGACTGGAATTCGCCCGGACACCTCGACGACTATGCCACGATCTACTGCAATAGCGACGTAGAGGCCGCAATCCTCTCGCGTCGGCAGCTCCAGTGCGACCAGGGCTTCTGGGATATGCAGATACTGGCGGCACTACGTGCGAAGTACGCAGGTGACGCGGAGAAGCTCGCGGCAATCGCGGAGATTGTCCGTGAAGCCGCCGACATAGGCATGGTCAAGGCGATGGATGCAGCCCGCGACAGGCTTCTTGGACTGTAGCGGAGAGATGTGAAGACGGGAGGGACGCAATTCATTGCGTCCGTGGCATTGTGCTGGTCCCACACGGAAAAACGGAGTCACGGAGAAACGAGGTTCCGGGAGGGACGGGTTTGTTCCGTCCGCAAGGCGAAGGTTCGCGATTGCCATAATGGGATTATCGCCAATCGGGTGGTGGTGCAGCCTGCCGCCGTGTGCGGGATTGTCGTGATCGGCGCCTAGCGCACGATTTCGGTTTTGCCTAAAAGTGAGAAGCGGTGGTAGGAAACTTTGGTATACTTATGCGCCATGTGGGAAAATTCTTTCGTTGACTGTGGCGTGACCGCCCTCACTTTTTGCAAAAAGTGAGGGCGGAAGGTGGATATGAAAATGAGATGGTGTAAATGCGGCATTAATCCTCGGAATGGGCGGCGTTACCGTTTGCCATACGGAGATGATGAGTTTCATGTTGAAGAGGCGGAAGTCTGCTTTGCCAATGAGTTGCTGGAGATATACCGACCCTATGTGGAGCATACTGCGATCTCGTTTGAGATTGAGCCGCCGACGCTTGATGAGTTCGAGGGGCGGATGAAAGCGACGCGAGATGCGCACTATCCTTGGCTCGTGGCTTGTGTCGGGGATAGGATCGTCGGCTATGCCTATGCGGGACCGTTCAAGAAGCGGGCGGCGTATGCGCGGAGCGTTGAAGTCTCGATATACTTGGCTCAGGATGCGCATCGGAAGGGGTATGGCCGGCGGCTCTATCATGCCCTTGAGGTAGCCCTGCGCATCCAGGGATTTGCGAATGCCTACGCCTGCATTGCGTATCCAGATCGGCGCGATCCGTATCTCACTCGGGCGAGCGTCCGTTTCCATTCAGCGTTGGGGTTCCGGCGCGTCGGGAAGTTCACGGACTGCGCGAAGAAGTTTGGTCGCCTTTATTCCATGATTTGGATGGAGAAGCATCTTTGATGCCGCTTGGAAACCAAATGTGAAATGCATCATTTCCGGCAAGGGCGTTGCCCTGAACCTATGATATAATGGCTTCCATGCAAAACATAGATGCGATAGTTGCCGGAGCCGGCATTTGGGGATGCACCGTTGCGCGAAGCTTGGCGGAACAGGGCCGTAAGGTGCTGGTGCTAGAGAGACGTCCGGTGGTGGGCGGCAATGTGCGCTGCGAGACCGATCCGGAAACCGGCATAGAGGTGCACCTGTACGGAAGCCACATCTTCCACACGCATCTCGATGGGGCATGGCGCTTTGTCCGGCGCTTTGTCGAGCTTAACGGCTATCAGCACAAGGTGCTGGCGAGATATGGCGGCCGTACCTATTTCCTCCCGGTGGGGCTCGCGCTTGTGAACAAGTTCTTTGGGGTTGAGCTTGCGCCATCCGAACTTCCAGCATTCATGGCGGATGAGGCTCGCAAGAAAAGCCTCTTCGATGCGTTCTTCAAGGGCTATACCTCAAAGCAGTGGGGCAAGCCTCCAGAGGAGATAGATCCCACCATAATACAGCGAGTGCCTGTTCGTGCCAGCTATGACGTGAACTATTTCAACGACGTCAATCAGGGAATTCCCCTCACCGGATACAATTCGCTTTTCGACCGCATTCTGGACCACCCGAACATTGTGGTCGAGTGCGGCAGGGAGTTTGACCTGTCCACACATATGGCGAGTGCGCTTGCCGGCAAGCCCGTATACTATTCAGGGCCGATAGACCGCCTTTTCGGATACAGACATGGCGAACTCCCCTGGCGTTCGCTGAGATTTGAGCGTGAAACGCTTGATGTCGCGGATTTCCAGGGCACTAGCGTAGTAAACTACACCGAAGCCGATGTCCCTTATACCCGCATACATGAGTTCAAGCACTACCATCCGGAGGACAGGAAGGTCATGCAGTGCGTAAAGACTGTGATAATGCGCGAATACCCATGTGCCTGGAAACTGGGGGATGAGCCGTACTATCCAGTTAACACGGATGAGTCCCGGGCGTTGCTTGCACAGTACAATGAAGAATGCCGGCAATATCCATGGCTTGTGGTGGGAGGCAGGCTTGGCGAATACCGATATTACGATATGGATCAGTCGATAGATATGGCCCTTAAGGTGTCTGCTGCTCAGACACGGTAACAAACGCCTCATTATCTTCATCTGGTCTTCCCGAAAAGATGCCGCGCTAATTAAACTGGATTGCCATGAAACATCTTGTTGTCACATTTGGAATTGTCAGTCTTCTTTTTCCCGTCCAAGCGGAAAGGATCAGCCTGAAGACGGACTTTGCGTCATGCTTGATCGAGACGGAAGGGGCTCGCGTCCTGTCGTTCAAGGGGCCCGATGGCGTGGAGGCCTTATGGAACGACAATCCTGTTCAGCTGTCCGATGAGAAGTGGGCGCACGGCGGCATACCGATCTGCTGGCCGTGGTTCGGCCTCAACGGAAAGGCGGAGATACATGGCACGGCATGGCGGCGTCCGTTTGCCGTCGTATCGCAGAGCAGCAGGAAAGATCGTTGCGAGCTTGTGCTTGCGCGTGACGAGGGCGACATTCGGCTGGAGTACACGCTCGTTCTTCGCGACACGCTAAAGCTTGAGCTGAAGACGACGAACCGAGGCTCGTCCGATTTCTCCTTCTCGACGGCCTTTCACCCCTACTTTCGTGTCGGCGAGCGTGATTGCACAGAAGTAGGCGGCGTGACGGCCAAGACGATCCCCGTGACGAGGGCGCTTGATGACGGCTACCCGACGCATCCCGGTTCTGGTTCGGTCTATAGGCTGCATGATCATTCCCTTGACCGCACGATCTTCCTGTTCTTCGAGAATGCGACGGGAATCAACATCTGGAACCCCGGTGACAAAAAGGACTGCCCCGGCACGATTCCCGGCGATGAATGGCGGTGGTTCGTCTGCGTCGAACCGATGCTGGGCAAGGCATCCAGGCCCGTCACGCTCAAGGCGGGCGATTCCGTCTCGCTCATGATGGGCATCGACGTGCGCAAGGGTTCGAAGACGACGGGTTACGTGGGGGCTTTCGGCACTCACGGGGGCGGACGTACGTTGGACATCTTGCACTGAACGGAAAGAAGAGGCTGGCATGAAGACCATCGGATTGTTCGGATGAAAGACACCTGAAACTATTGTCTGAATGCACCAAGCCGCATGTGTTTATGGTATAATCAAGCGCCAAAGAAACGTATCCGTAGAATTTTGAGGAGGTTTTAAGATGGCCTGTTTTTCCGTTCCGTTGACAACCGCTGTAGTCGCCACAGCCGTGAAATCTTCACTGCCAGAATCGGCGCACAGGAATCCTTTCGTATCCAGATTGGGTTGGCTTGGCAAGATGATGTTCGGCGGTAGCTTTCTGTTGGCGATAGAGCATGTATACCATGGCGAGATAACGTTTGCCCCTCCGTTCCTGACGGCCATAAGGGATGGAAATGCCGCCGACATGCTTCGCGAGATGGCTACGCGTGGCGTCGCGATGGCCGTTCTGCTTGGTATCGTCTGGGTGACTATGGTTTCGGTTTGCGTATGGCGTGAACGCTCTCGCCAGATGGGAGCCATGCCTCACGGAGCATGAGCAATGTGCGAACTGATGACGATAGCTGCGGCGCTTGTCTGCACGGCCCTATACTTTGCCGCAAGGCGGCATGGAGCCGGCAATATCCGTTCTGCGCTGTTCACCACCATGCTTGCGTTCTGGGGGGCGGCGCTCATGTGGAGCGTGGATTGCGTTGCGAATGCGATGGAGGGCGAACCTCTGCTTGATTTGAGTGGGGAAGACGCCATCCTCGGATGCATTGTGGTTCTTGCCGGATTTGCCATGTTTGCGGTTCTTGTGTTGGCAGGGCGGATCAGGGCGCGAGTATCCGCAGCGTGAAGGGCATTGCGCTCCCAGACGCGCTCATTGCGTTTTCGGCTTTTGCATTCACGGTTACGGACGCAGAGAGATTTTGCTGTTGTGGCGATTGGTGCATTGACGACTGATACACAAATTGGGAGGATGTTGCAATGGTAGACACGAAGACAAGCCTTGGAAAGTTGTGCATGGCTACGCCTGTGACGACGGCGAGCGGTACGTTCGGGTATGGTATGGAATATGCCGATTTGCTTGACTATGCCAAACTTGGCGCGGTCACGGTAAAGGGCGTACGTCTCGACCCATGGCCAGGGAACGCCATGCCGCGCCATTGTGAAGTCCCAGGAGGCGTAGTTAATGCGATCGGTCTGCAGGGACCTGGCGTAAAGGCGTTTCTATCCGATTATGTCCCGCACTACAGGAATACGGTATCTAAGGCACTCTCAAAGAACAACGATGGCGCAGATGTAATCGTCCCGCCACTGATCGTGAACATATGGGGAGGGTCGATTGAGGAATATGCCGAGGTGGCAGGCATGATATCGGCGTCATCGAATGACATCATTGGAGCCATCGAATGCAATGTGAGCTGTCCGAACGTAAAGCAGGGCGGCCATACGTTTGGACAAGACCCGGCAATCCTCGGTCGGCTCGTGAAGGCGGTGCGGGCATCGGCGTCGCTCCCGCTCATAGTGAAGCTCGCGCCAAACGTCCCCGACCTTAGGCCCTATGTGGCCGCATGCGAAGAGAATGGAGCAGACGCCCTCTCGCTGATAAACACCATCCCAGCCATGGTGATAGATGTGAAGACACGGAGGCCGGTTCTCGCGAACATCTCCGGCGGACTCTCCGGACGTTGTGTGCATCCTGCGGCCGTAAAGTGCGTCTACGATGCCCACCGATTCTCGAAGTTGCCGATACTTGCGATGGGCGGCGTATATGGTTGGCAGGATGCCGTAGAGCTGATGCTTGCGGGCGCATCGGCGGTTGCCGTGGGGACTGCAACGTTTACGGATCCCGGCGCGGCGGCATCTGTGGCCGATGGCATCGTAGCCTATTGCGAGGAGAACGGGTTCTCGTCCGTTCGCGAATTGACAGGTGCGATTGCCGCATGACTATGATGGCTTGACCATGTTTAGCAAATTCAGTATACCTAGCGCAGTGCTCATCACAGGAGGGTCGAGTGGCATCGGTGAGGCGTTGGCGGTTGCCTGTGCCCGACGTGGAGTGCGCAACATTTTCATTTGCGGAAGGAACGCCGAACGCCTTGCGGCGGTGGTCAAACGCTGTGAGACGGAGGCACCCGCCAGTGCGGAGCCGATACGTGTCGTTGGACGGACGCTGGACGTTACAGATTCTCGTCAGATGTGCGACTGGGTGCGTGAATGCGACGGCATTGCGCCGCTTGAGGTCGTATTCTCCAATGCCGGCATAGGCACTGGAGACGAAAATGAAGAGAACGTGCGCAGGACATTCGCGACGAATATCGGCGGTGGGCTTAATGTAGTCCTCCCGACCATAGAGGTGTTCCGCAAAAGGCAACGCGACAGCGGCGCTAGTTCCCACAGGCGGCAGATCGTCATAACGGCGAGCATAGCGGGATATGCTCCGCTTTCCACGTGTCCATCGTATGCGGCGACAAAGGCGGCGATGAAAAACTGGGGATTGTCGCTGCGCGGCATGCTCAAACGCGAGGGCATAGCGGTGAACGTAGTATGCCCCGGCTTTGTGCGCTCTCGGATAACTGAACGGAACACTTGTCCCATGCCGTTTTTCATGGAGGCGGACAAGGCGGCAAATATAATACTTGATCGTGTAGACCGCAATGTCGGGCTGATCGCGTTCCCGTGGCCGATGCGCCTTGGGGTCTGGTTCATGTCAATTCTGCCGTGGCGGCTCTCTGAGGCGATCTCATGCATGCTGCCGGAGAAGACGTCGGGCGCAAGGGATGCAGGAGGGATTGCGTTTTGAATGCGCCGGAGATACTTGCGCCGGCTGGCGACATGACTTGCCTTCAGGCGGCTCTCGACGCGGGGGCTGATGCGGTTTATTTCGGTCTTGGCGAGTTCAATATGCGCCAACGGGCGGGCATCAACTTCTCGGTTGAAGACCTCCCCGAGATAAGGCGTAGATGCGAAGTTGCATCCACATTCGTGCTCGGCGGACGACAGTGCCGCCGTACTGGTCCCGTAAGGAGATATCTTACGCTCAATGCGATAATGTTTGAGGACGAGATCGGAAAGGTCGAAGCGCTGATACGTGCCGCCAGAGCGTATGTCGATGCGTTCATCGTTGCGGACTGGGGTGTAGTGTCGTTGTGCAAGAGGCTTGACGTGCGGTTTCACGTCTCCACGCAGATGAGCATTTCCAACTCGATGGCGGCGCGGTTCGTAAGGGAGCAGGGCGCATCGCGTGTTGTGCTTGCGCGAGAATGCACCCTTGCCGAAGTGAAGCGGATAGTTGAGACTTGCGGGATCGAGGTGGAGTGCTTCGTCCACGGTGCCCAGTGCGTTGCCGAGTCTGGACGTTGCATGATGAGCCATGATGCCTATGGGTGTAGCGCGAACAGAGGCGAGTGCAAACAGCCATGTCGCCGCATGTTCCTCGTCAAGGCGGTTGATCTTTATTCCGACGGCGCGGGGAATCCGGTGCATGATTCCACAACGCAGTTTGTCGTCGAACCGCATACGGTGATGTCGGCGAAGGATCTATGTTCACTGCCGTTCGTCGATAGGCTCATTGAGGCCGGCATCGCGTCATTCAAGATCGAGGGCCGTGCACGCAATGCCGAATACGTAATGACGGTTGTGGGCGCATACAGGGAAGCCGTTGACGCGGTTCTCGCCGGCAATTATTCTCCACAACTTGCGGATAGGCTTGTTGAGCGGACCAGACGATTCTTCCATAGGGAATACTCGTGCGGACTCTATTTCGGGCGCCCCGGAAAGGATCAATTCACGGATACGCCGAACTCTTCCGCCACCGAAGTGAAGCGTCACGTCGGCGTGGTCATGGACTATTTCCTCAAGGCCGGAATCGCGCAAATAAAAATTCAGGATGCACCAATAAGGGTTGGAGATCTTTTGCAGGTGCATGGCCCGACAACTGGCGTACAGGAATTCAGAGTGGAGTCGCTAAGGCGTGACGATGTGATTCCCGAGGTTGCCGAAAAGGGGACCTGGGTCACGATACCCGCTCCGCGTTGCCGCGTCGGAGACAAAGTGTACCTAATATGCAAGGTGGCGGGCAAGGCTTTCGTGTGAAGCGAGGTGAACCTTAGATGACCTTCCACAGAACATGCATACGATTGGTGGCGATGATCGCGTTTGCGGTCTCATCATCCGCATTTTCTGCGAAACATGCTTCATTTGACGGAAACATATTCGACGCCATGCTGAATTCCGCCATTGGCTTCAACCAGAAAAGCCCAAACGGCAAGGTGCCGTCGATGTCGCTGCGGATTGATCCATCGGAAATGATGGAGGTGTTTCAGGCGTTTCTTGATGTGGAGTCCGTAATGAGGAAGTCCGGCGCAAGGCGGATGAAGTATCTTGCGAAACTCAGGGCGCAGGGGATAGAGGAAGAGCCGATGTCCAAGGCCGGCGTGGCTTTTGAGATTGATGTGCTGAATAACAGATTTGCATTTGACAGATACGGGTACCTTAGTTTCGATGATCGTTTTGTGGAGCCGGAGGAGCGTCCCGCACTCGACAGGGTAGCGGCTTTGTACAGGAGATTTCACAGTCGGTGGATTAAGGCCAATGGGCACACGGCGACTGAAGGGATGCCTAAGCCGCAGCCGAATAAGACGATCTCCACAGTGGCGGGAAATGCTGCAATGACGAACCGCAACGATGTCATTCTGGATCGCATGGCGGAATGGCGCATTCGCCGGGTCCCGGTGTTCAGGGGATTTGAGGATGACCGCTATCAGGAACATGATGCACTCATAGTAAGGTGCGTGGACGAATTCAACCGAGGCCGGGCCGCATGGGCCGGCGCTACGTCTGCGCAGGGGCGGCAGATTCCTGCACTCACTACGGCGCTTGTGAAGTCCCACATGATAGAGGAGACTGGTGGACGTGATACACGGTCGCTTGCGGCGTGGGATTCGGATCCAATGCAGGTGAATGTTCCGGGAGACTGGAGCGACGCGAAAACGGATGTGGGCCTCAGCAAACCTATCCGACGCAATGAAGGCTCTGCCGAACAGAACATCAGGGCAGCAATCAAGTTCCTCGTGCGCAAAGGGTTTGGTTCGAGCGGCCGGCGAGCCGGAGCGCGTCCGGGCGGAACGTTCGATGGCTGGCAGACCGCGCTGAAACGCTACAACGGGAGACACAATGACCTCGTTGGCGGAAGGGGATATAGCGAAGTGTACGCAGAACATATCGTTGAACGCGCCATGGATCCCAACAGGTTTGTGGCCATCAGAAAGAAAGTGGATAAGTGAAAGAGGATTCTTGCATCGAGCCAGAGGACAATCGCTTTGGGTCTTGGTGCAGACAAATCACTTCGATGTGGGAGAGTGAGTGATGAAGACGAAGGTAATGGGCATAGTTAACGTAACGCCGGATTCGTTCTCGGACGGCGGAAAATATTTCACCCCGGAGGAGGCTGTCCGTCGCGCAAGGAACATCGCCTCAGAAGGGGCGGAGATAATCGATTTTGGTGCAGAGTCTACGCGTCCTGGCGCGGTTCCACTTTCGTGGGAAGAAGAGTGGTCGAGGCTGAAGCCTGTGCTTCATCTGTATTTTGGTGGACAGGCGAACAGAGGCGCGAGTGATCGTAAGGTGCCCGTGTCGATAGACACATACCATCCGGAGACAGCGGAACGCGCTGCGCAGATGGGAGCGGACATCATCAATTGCGTGTATGCCGAGCCGATTCCTGCTATGGTTGAGTTGCTGAAGAAGTTTGAAGGGCTTGAAGTGGTGATGCCGGCCAGTTGCGTTGACTGCTACGCCGGTGATGGCAAGATAATGTCGCGCACGTACATAGATCCGATGATCGGGTTTGGAACGACACGCGAAGAGGATCTTGCGCTGATAAGGGCGACCGGTGAATTGGCAAAGAAGGGGCGCGTCCTCGTTGGCGCGAGCAGGAAGCGGATCGTCAAGAAGATCACGGGCGAGAAAGTCACCGGCAAAAACATAGGCGGCAATCTTGGAATCGCCGTGTGGTGTGCATTGCATGGTGCATCGGTGGTTCGGGTACATGATGTTCGCGAAACATATCAGGCACTGAAGGTTATCGATGCGATTGAGAGCGGCGATCTCTCATGAACATGCGGACGTTGCGTGAGGTTTAAACATTGGGGGCTATTTTCACATGAGATGGATAGGTGCGAGCATTGGGGCGTTCCTTGGCGCGAACAGGGGCGGGCTTCTCGGTGGAGTGATTGGCGCAGTTGTCGGGAATTGGCTAGAGTCGAAAGTTCGCGACGGGCTTGGTAAAAGCGATTCGCAAGGCAAGGACACCGCCGCAGTCGGCGGCGAGTTCGCGACGCTTGCGGCGCTTTCCGCACTTCTGTCCAAGATGGCAAAGGCGGACGGGCACATTTCGGAAAGCGAGGTGCGCTATTGCGAACGGGTGTTTGACATGGTTGGACTGCGTGGCGCCAAGCGCGAATACTGCATTCGGGTGTTCCAGCGGACGAAGAACGATGCTCACAGCATATACGAGTATGCGGATTCATTCACGCTCATACAGCCCAGCATACACGTTAGGGAAGTGGTGTACGGGCTACTTTGGGACCTTGCCTGCGTTGAGAACACGCTGTCGCAGGTAGAGCTTGACATCCTTCGGGCTATCGTCAAGAATCTACGCATCAACCCGGCACTGTTCGAATGGGAAGCCCGCAGGAGGGGCGTCAACACTGGCGCAGCGGGCGGCACTGCGCCAGAGGAAGATCCGTATGAGATTATAGGCTGCTGCAGCAACGCAAGCAACGAGGAGTTGCGCAGTGCCTATCGCGAAAAGGCGAAGCAATTGCATCCGGACGTGCTTAAGGCGCAGGGGCTTTCAGAGGAACTGATGTTCCGAGCGAATTCACAGATGTCGCGCATCAATGCCGCATGGGCTAAGATTAAGAAGGAGAGGCATCTTTGATGCCGTTCGAAGACGAAGTCGCACTTGGTGATCCATGTGATGACACTATGCCATGGCAGACGTTGTAAACAGAAAAGCGCTTGACCTATCCACGCTCAAGCCAGACCTTCGCGATACCGTGTTGGCGATAGCCCATTTGGCCAAAGATGCGGGAGGCCGCGCATTCATGGTTGGTGGAGCCGTGAGAGACCTTCTTATGGGAAGCCGAACCGTCAAGGATGTCGATATTGAGGTCTTTGGGGTTGAGCCGCAGAAATTGTTGGACACGATTTCCTCAAGATATTCCGTAGACCAATGCGGGGCATCGTTCGGCGTCCTAAAGATAAAGCATACCGACGTGGATGTGGCATTGCCGCGCCGTGAATCGAAACATGGGATCGGACACAGGGGCTTCCTTGTGGACTCCGATCCGTGGATGTCGGTGAAGGAGGCTGCGAGCAGACGAGACTTCACCGTCAACGCCATATACTATGATCCTGTCGCTGGAGAGATTGAAGACCCGTACGACGGAATTGCTGACCTTGAAAGGCGTGTATTGAGGCACGTGTCGCCGAAGTTTGTCGAAGACCCATTGCGAGTGCTTCGAGGAATGCAGTTCGTTGCGCGTTTCTGCCTTACGCCTGCAATGGAGACCGTTGACATATGCCGCACTGTCACCATGGAGGATTTGCCGCCGGAGCGGCTGTATGAGGAATGGGCGAAACTCATCCTCAAAGGGGAACGGATAAGCCTTGGGTTGGAGTTCTTGCGCAAGACCGGGTGGTTAGGCTATTTCCCTGAACTGCAGTCGCTTGTTGGGTGTGAACAGGATCCACAATGGCACTCAGAAGGCGACGTGTGGAACCACACATGCCGTTGCATCGATTCCTTTGCGAGAGGCAGAACGGGAAATGCCGGCGAGGATCTGATTGTCGGGCTTGCCGTCCTTTGCCACGATTTCGGCAAGCCTGCCACGACCATGTTTCAGGATGGGCACATCAGATCCCGTGGCCACGATGAGGCAGGTGTGAAGCCGACGCTGTCGTTTTTGCGGAGGCTTACGAACGAGGAACGGGTGCTGAAGGAGGTGCCTCCGCTTGTTAAGTGCCATATGCAGCCGTTTGCGCTGTATCGGGCGAATGCCGGAGACAGCGCGATCCGCAGGCTCGCGCTGAGGGTGGTTCGCATAGATAGGCTAATTCGTGTGGCCCGCGCAGATATTGAGGGGAGCGTGCCGCTAAATCCATGCACCGAGAAGGTTGATGCCGGACTTGATTGGCTCACCATGCGCGCAGAACGCTTGCGCGTTGCGGCAGCGGCACCTAAGCCGATATTGATGGGGCGGCATCTGATGGATATGGGCTATGCGCCATCAAACGCCTTTGGCAAATGGCTGTCTGCGGCGTTTGACGCACAACTTGACGGACGCTTTACCGACCTTCAAGGTGCCATCGCATATTTCAAGGCGCACATCGCCCCATGACTTTCTTGAGATATTTGTCAGCCTTGTAAAGATGGGAATAAAGGTGTCGAGCAAAATACTATAGCCAATTAATATGACAATCCGTGCAAATTAGATATTGTCTTGTATGACAATTAGTGTGATATTCTGTTCAAAAATAATGGGAAATCTGCTGATGTTGATGTGAAAAGAAAGGTGTGGGGGTATCCTTGACTTTCGTCGGTTTGACAAGAAAAAAAACAGATATAATTGCCAACATTTCAAGACTAAAAAGGTTTGGTGTCATGGCAACAGAAAAGTGTTCGATGGAAAGTCCCATGTGCGATTTAACGAGGCGTGGCGGTGTGCGCTACAGGCTAATTGCCTTGATGATTGCGGTCGCGGCACTTTCAGGTTCTGTATTTGCATCGGCAGTAAAAAGCGGTTCGACCATCACCTTTGACGTTGCCGAGGGCGTGACGGAAACATACGAGCAGGCAATCCCGACTGACGGCTCGGTCAACACGATCCTAAAGAAGGGGCTGGGCACGATGAGGATGACGGAAACTGGCGGCCCCACTTGGAAGGGTCTGACGGTTGACATCGCCGAAGGCGTTCTGGAATTGGAGAACAATAATGCGTTGGGGAATTACAATTTCATCAAAATCTCAAAGGGGGCCCAACTCTATTTCCATTGCGTCGCGCCAGCATCGCATAAGAGCTATGCGCCGTTTTACCATGACTTTACAAGCGTTGCCGGACACGGCCCGGACGGTACGGGCGCAATACGTGTCGATTCGTCGGTCAATCTTGCCAGTTGCTTCCGCAGTCTCGTGAACTTGTCGGGAGATGCGACCTTCACCATGGACGTCAATACCGAAGACGGGCAGGATGAGGCGGGCTTTGGCGCGAACGCCGTCTTGAATCTCAACGGCTACACCTTGACACTGAACGGACACAGCAAGACTGTCTTTCATGATCCAATACAGTGGGGGACACAGCCGCCTCGTGTGACGCCAGGCGATGGCGGGAAAATGGTTCTCAATACGCTGAGATATCCGATCATCGATAAGGCAGAGTTTGAAGGTGATGCCTTGAATGTTTTGTCCGTGAATCAATCGCCTCTCTTGAAGGTGACGCCGACGGCTGTTTTCCCGTGGACGGTTGTTTCGGAAAACGATGAGCAGCGAGAGGTATCCTACGGCTGGTTTGGACATGAGTCCGGAACATTTTATTTGCTTGGGAAAAATACGATGCATCGGCAGGGTGATACCATCGTGCTTGGCGCCGAAGGTCAGACGGGCAAGGGCGCGACTATGGTCGTAGGCCCAGGGGCCAAACTTTGCCAAGATTCTGCGGGGCGTGAGATCCGTAGCCAAGAACAGGGTCCGATCCCTGCGCTCTACAGGGTTGAGGCTGGAGCCATCGTGTCTAACAGGATTACATCGACTTGGGGCAATGCCGAGTATAAGTTGGCTACGCATAACTGGGGCGAATTCTGGTCTTCCGAATACTCCTATCTCGGAAATTGGTCTGGTCTGGGCTTCTTTGCACTTGAGGATGGAAAACTTCACATAGCAAGTTCCGGATCGCAGCTTCTCGGCGTACCTGGATCTCGTGGTGTCTTCCAGCAGGATGGAGGCGTTATCGCCTACGAAGGTGACAGTTCCCTTAGCCGTGGCGGACGTTCGGACTTTCTAATGCGTGGCGGCAGCCTTGCGTCCACGACTGGGTGTACATTCTACCTTGCATCCTCCGACAGTTATGCCGATATGTCAGATGATCTTGTCACATTCTCACTTGTGGGCCCTGGCAATCCGTTGGCCGACTTAAATGGCGCCTGTAACCTCAACTCGCGGACGGGTGTCGTGACATGTGTGAATTTGAACGCAGGCCGACTGGTGGCCAAGACTTTCCTCTTGAAGACGAGCACAAGCAAGAATCCTTCCTACGTGAATTTAAACGGAGGTACGCTTGTGATGCCGGAAAATGCATGGTCTTACCTGTGTTGGAAGGAAATGACGCCACGGATGACGACCGTATATGAAAATGGAGTTACCTTTGAGCTAAATCGTCCAGGGCGGACATTCATGGTTTCAGGGAACGACTCTCAGGCGTATGGCGAATGCAGTTACCCATTGCGCGGAGCTTTTGGCAAAGGCGTGAAGGCGATCCGCCTACCATCGGATATGCCGAGAACGGGATATCGTGGCATCATGCCCGTGAAGATCGCGTCAGCCGATGGGGACACGACTGGGGAAGGCGCGTTGGCGGCACTTGATTTCAATGTGGCAACGGGCGAGATCGGGCCGGAGCTTTTGATACTTTGTCCTGGGTGTGGTTATGCGCAGGCACCACAGGTGATTGCCTATGGCCCCGACTTTGAGACACCCTATATCTGTGAAGTCGAATTGATGGACGAGGATCAGGTCCCAGGCCCATTCGTGAAGACCGGTGTCGGCGAACTGATGCTCAATTCGTCGGATAATACATATGCTGGGCCTTATATCGTGTCTAATGGAACGTTGATGGTGAACAAAAACGCACAGATACCAGCGACCTCAAAGGTGTTTCTCGCCGGCGGCTGTTTCCGTTGGGATTGGTGCGACCGTACTGTTGCGGAGTTTGGTGGCTACGGTACCTTCTTCGGTTCTCGCAATAATGCCCCGAACAAGCTGGTTGTCACGGATGCGCTGACGTTTGACGCGGACGATCTGAACAAAGGCCGATACCTTTCGGTTGACCAGAATTCGGACGATGGCACGAACTATGCCAAGGATGATTTTGTCGATGTCGGATCAGACTGCCGCGTCGTAATTAGGGATATCGATGCCCTTGATCCCGACATCAGATCGTTTGTGCTGATCCGCCAGTCCAAGCCGTTCTCCAGCTGCCCGTCCTTTGACGGCGACATGGCGGAACTGCGTGTCACATTGCGCAAGAACGGCACTGAGCTTTGTCTGGTGCGCAACAAAAGCCTACGTTTGATTATCCGTTGACAACACGAATGGAGTTCACATGAATAAATCCGTCATTTTGCATTTAGCCACTTTGATGCAGTGTGTGTGCTCGGCATCCGCCGCCGCACTGGTTCAAAACACAGGGTTCGAGGTCGGCACAGGGGCTGATGCTCAGTCCTGGGGGAAGGCTCGGGAACCATATGCATTTGTCGAGCATGAGGGACGTAACGGAACGAAGGCCCTTTTCTTTGATGTGAAGAAGGATTCGCCCTACACATTTCCATCTCAGCGAGTCCGGCTTGAGCCCGGTCAGTCCTATCTGGTGGAGGGATGGATTCGGACGGAAGGCCTTGCAGGTGATGGCGTGGGGGCTGCACTGGCACTTGAATGGTGGAAGAAGGATGGAACCTGGGGCAATGGCAAATACTCTTCAGGCATGAAGGGAACGAGTTCTGGCTTTGAGAAGGTGGAGTTGCAGGTTGCGATACCATCCGATGCCGACATCTGCACACTCTCTCCATACGTGACGAAAGGAATGGTCGGCCAGGTGTGGTTCGACGACCTGTCGATAACGCCGTTTGAGGGGCCGGCGCTCGGCGCTCTTGTGACGGATGCCTACAGAAATGTCGCCGTCAAGGGAATTGTGCAGTTGACGGCCGTTGTGCTGATGCGGTCAGAGGAGCAGACCAGACGTGGCATCAAGGGGACCTTCTTTCTGAAGGACGCCAATGATCGTCCGTTCGCCATTCCATCGGAGATATCTGGCGCCTATGCGCGGGCGAAGGTGGATGTCGGGCGGTTGCCGATGGGGCGAAGTGAAATCGTCTTCCGTTTGACTGACGCGCAGGGGAAAATTATCGGGGAAAGCAAGACCGCATTTGAACGGGTGAAGGCTTTTCCGAAGTGGCCTGTGCGCATTGACGGTACGCGCACACTTGTCGACGGCAAGCCGTTCTATCCGCTTGGCGTGTATCTCATGCACATTACGCGCGAGACATTGACGGAAATCAAACAAGGCGCGTTCAATTGCGTTATGTCCTACGATGTGCCGACGAGAGGCGAGATGGATCTTGCGCATGAGATGGGGCTAAAGGTGATCTACGCGATCAATGGTGCATTTTATGGGACTCGTGCCTGCGTCAAGGAAATCACGAGCCTCGAATCGGAACACAAGTGGGTGAAGGATCACGTACTTGAATTCAAGGATCATCCGGCTTTGCTTGCATGGTACCTGAATGACGAATTGGGTGTGGAAATCAGAGACCGCCTGATTGCCCGCCGAAACTTCGTGGCAGAACTTGATCCGGGCCATCCGACGTATGTGGCGCTCTACCAGACTGATGACTTTCCTGCCTATGTCGGTTCGTTCGATGTCTTTGGCGGAGATCCCTATCCGATTTGCCAGGTCGGTGACCCTCCAATTTCGCAGGTTACGGAACACACGCGTCTCGCTCGCGAGGCGGCATGTGGAGGCGCGATGTGGCAGATTCCGCAGCTTTTCGACTGGGGGGCCTATCGGGTGAAGGACGCGCCCAACACACGGCCGCCAACGTTCGATGAATTCCGTAACATGGCCTGGCAGTTTGTCGTTGAAGGGGCGATGGGACTGATCCCCTATTCGATTCATTCGGTTCACAAGATGGACTGGCGCGATCCATTCTCTATCCAATGGCAGAAACACTGCGCCATTTCGCATGAGATCGCCGCCTATCAATCGGCTTTCCTGTCGGTCGAGCCTGCGCCAGAGGTGAACGGTGCGCCAGATGGCGTTGGCGTACGAACCTGGCATGCGAACGGTCGCGACTATGTCTTGTGCGTCAACACGACGCGGAAGCCGGTTTCGGCGGTATTGGAGATCGCGGGGCATGGCAAAGTCCCACTTGCCTTGGGGCCGATTGGCGTGGAAATGAAGGAACTTCGAAGAAAGTGACGGGAGAGTGCAATGGATAGGAGATCATTTCTTGGCCTGGGATTTGGCGCGGCTGCGCTTGGCGCGATGTCGTCAGACGGATTGCTTGCCGCAGAGAAGTCGGCTCTTGAAAAGGTGAAGCTGGGCGGACCTTTGGGCAGGGGCGATTCGCCTTTGTTGGAGAAGGTTAAATTCAGAAAGTTGACGATTGATGTCGGAGCGAAGAAACCGTTCAAAGTCATTCATTGTTCCGACACGCACCTCAACCTGATGAACGTTGGCGATCTGATTGGCGCGAAGCGGGCGCGAGATCTTGCCATGTTCGACCATCGACTGAAGGAAATGTCTGCTTCGATCGCGAATTTTGCCGCTTGCGTCCTAAAGGCTCGACTTGAGAATATTCCACTCATCCATTCTGGCGATGTGTGGGACTATCATTCGTCGGAGAACTTCCACCTTGCGGAGAATGCTTTTGGCATGGCGGGTGAGACGCTTTACGCCATGGGCAACCATGAGATATGGGGCCATTGGGAGCATGAGCCGAATCTTGAGACCGAACGGGTGCGGCAACAGTGCGACAGGCATCTGCCAAATTCGTCGCTATTCTGCGCAAAGACGTTTGGAGGCGTCAATTTCGTTGCGTTCGACAACTGTCAGGCATACGGGAAATTTCATTCGATGATTCATCGTCGCATCAAAGAAGAGTTTTCCAGGGGGCTTCCTACGGTACTTGTCATGCACATGCCTATCATGACTGCGGAATCATATGCGTACTGCAAAAATAAAGAGGGTTTCACGGAAGAGGGTCTGCGATATTATCTGTACGGCGTATTGGACGAAGACAGGGAGCTGGTGAAATGGTGCTGCGCCCAACCAAACTTCAAGGCTGTCCTGTGCGGCCATTTCCACAAAGAACTGCAATGGAAGGTTTCAGACTCAGTGACGCAGTATGTCGCCGGCGCAGTCTACAAGGGCAATGCCTATGAAATCACTTTTGTCTAACGGCATGATGCGCCCCTAATTTTCTTATTCGCATTTAAGCGTTTCCGGCGGCATTTCGTTGAAGCGGATTGAGTATTTTGGTATCCTATCCGCCCAATGATGAATTTGTTGGATAGGGCGGCGGCAACGCCGAGGACGCTTGCGCATCGGGAACTTGTCGAACTCTTGGCTTGGCCTGATGCGCAGGAGCTCTATGCGGCGGCATATGCCGTGAAGGTGCGCGAGGTGGGCAAGAAGGTGTCGATTCGTGCGCTCGTCGAATGCGGCAATGTATGCGAGAAGGATTGCCTCTATTGCGGCATACGCAAGGGGAACGGCAAGGTCCATCGGTATGCTATGGATGCCGATGAGATAGTCCGCGAAGCCGAATGGGCGTTTAGGGCTGGGTACGGGAACCTTGTGATGCAGTCGGGCGAACAGACCGGCGAACGGCACACGGAAACGGTTGAAGCTGTCTTGCGCCGCATACACGGATTCGGCGGCGAAGAGTTCGGCGTTACGCTTAGCCTCGGCGAGCAGACCGAGGGCACCTATCGCCGTTGGCGAGATGCCGGTGCGCACAGGTACCTTTTGCGCATAGAGACATCCAATCCGAGACTTTACGCGAAGATACATCCTTCCGATCACTTGTGGGAGCGACGATTGGAGTGTCTGCGGGCATTGCGCAGGTGCGGCTACCAGGTTGGAAGCGGGGTGATGGCTGGGCTCCCGGGGCAGACAATGGATGACCTCGCTTCGGACATCGAATTTTTCGCGTCTGAAGATATCGACATGATTGGGATGGGCCCGTATATCCCACATCCCGATACGCCACTTGGCAAACAGGTGAAATGGTCGGCGGATGCGGCGGCGAAACGTTTCGAGCTTGGGTTGCGCATGATAGCCGTAACGCGTTTGCATCTGCATGACGTGAATATCGCGGCGGCGACGGCATTACAGGCGCTTGACCCTGACGGACGCGAAAAGGGATTGCTTGCCGGCGCAAACGTGATGATGCCGAACATAACGGATGTAGGATACCGTGCAAACTACCAGCTGTATCTCGGCAAGCCATGCCTCGAAGAGGACTCTGCCGCGTCACGGGAGAAGCTTGAACGGCGCATCGCCGCCATTGGCGAGACGATAAATTGGAACAGGCGAGGAGATTCGCCACATTGGAAAAGAAGATGAAGATAGCTGTTGGACTTTCTGGAGGGGTGGATTCTTCGGTCGCCGCCCTTTTGCTTAAGGAGGCCGGGCATGAAGTGACCGGCGTTACGATGAAGCTTTGGCGTGAGGGACGGTATCGTGGCGGAGAACGCGATGCCTGCTATGGGCCTCATGAGGCAGAAGATATCGACAGGGCATCAGACCTTGCGCATTCGCTTGGCATCGCCTATCACGTGTTCGATTGCTCGGAAGAATATGAAAGGGCTATAGTGGGATATTTCCGGGAAACGAGCCTCAAGGGACTCACTCCAAACCCGTGCGTGATGTGCAACGCGGCCATGAAGTTCGGGCTTCTTCCCCAGATGGCAAGAAAAGACGGACTTGCGTTTGACCGCTTCGCGACGGGGCACTATGCACGTATCTCACGCACGGATGGCGGGCGTTGGGCCGTATGCCGCGCAGTGGACGCCAAGAAAGACCAGAGTTACTTCCTGTATCGTTTGTCACAGGAACAACTTGCCGAGACGATGTTCCCGTTGGGCGACCTGACAAAGACGGAAGTGAGGAAGATTGCGTCTGAGCATGGACTTGTCACGGCAGATCGCATGGATTCGCAGGATTTCTATTCTGGCGACAAGGATGAGCTGATCGGGGCAGGGGATCGCGAGGGCGATATCGTGGATCTTGCCGGGAATGTTTTGGGGCGGCACAATGGATTCTGGCATTTTACAGTAGGGCAGCGCAAAGGCATCGGAGTGTTCGGTCCTGAGCCGCACTACGTGATTCGTCTTGACGCATGCCACAACCGGGTTGTGGTTGGAAACCGTAGCGAGGCGTTCACAAGGAAGTTCCCGGTTGTGGACTTGAAATGGATGGGTCATGCAGAGCAACCTGATCCAATCGTGTGTAGGGTAAAGATCCGAAGCACAGGCGAGCCGGTTGGCCCGGTCACGCTAAGACAGGGAGTTTGCACCGCCGATGGGGAAGGGCTTTTTGGCGTAGCGCCAGGGCAGTCCGCAGTATTTTATGACGATGACGGACGGATTGTATGTGGTGGAATAATATCGTAGGGGATTTTTGATAATGAAGGCGTGGGTACAGCGTGTCCTTGAGGCATCCGTAGAGATAGATGGCGAAAAGGTCTCGGAGATTGGTCAGGGTTATCTCGTCTTGCTAGGCGTTACGCATTCCGATGCAGAGAGGAATGCCGACGAAATGGCGGAACGGATCTGCAATCTGCGCATATTTGAGGACGAGAACGGCAAGACAAACCGCTCGTTGATCGACATAGGCGGTAGCGTAATTGTCGTGTCGCAATTTACGCTTTATGCCGATACGTCGCATGGCAGACGACCGGGGTTCTCGAATGCGGCGCGTCCGGAACATGCCGAACCGCTCTACGAGCGTGTCGTGGCTAATCTTCGCAACAGACTTGGGGCTGGGCGTGTGGGGACAGGCCGTTTCGGCGCAGAAATGAAGGTGCGTCTTCTGAATGATGGCCCGTTCTCCGTTGAGCTTCTTACATGATGTTTTGGTTTTAGGAATTTGGGTGTTGACTTCGCATACCCCATGGGGTATAATACGCGGCGAATTTAAGGGAGATTCAGAAATGCGATACTGTATGGGAGATGCCAACGCGCTCAAGGTTCGGATTAACCGAATCATTGGGCAGTTGAATGGTGTGCAGAAAATGATCGGCGAGGACGTCCCGTGCGAGGACATCCTTACCCAGATCAGTGCCGCAAATGGCGCTCTCCATAAGATTGGTCTCATGATATTGGAAGGACATCTTAGGCATTGCGTCCGTGAGGGCATAGAGAACGGCAATGCCGATACGACGATCGAGAATTTTGCGGATGCGTTGGAGCATTTCGCGAGCATGACTTGACGTCTGGATTTCGGAATGAATGATGGAAAAACTAAATAGGAAATAATGTAAAGGCACAATACCCATACGGGTATAGGTATTTACATGGAGGTATGAAATGGGAAGTTGCTGTAGTTTGGCCGTCGAAGACAAGGCGGAACCTGAGAATACTGGGAAAAACGGCATGGCGGAATGGCTTGCCGAGATGTGTGAACGTCTTGAAAGCGTGCCGGCGCTATTGGTTGGCGGTGCTTGCTTGCTTGCAAGCTTCCTGATCACGGGACATTCATGCGCTGATGACGGTGCGCATGGCTTTGTCTGGTGGAATCCGGCGTTTGTGACCGTATTCATCTGTGGCGTACCGGTATTGCGTGAGGCCATATCGTCGATATTGGTGGAGAGAAAGATACGCGCAAGTCTGCTGATATCAATCGCGATGATTGGATGCCTGTCGATCGGGCAAATATTTGCCGCTGGCGAAGTTGCGTTCATCATGGCACTTGGCGAGATGCTTGAGGCCATGACGCTTAAGCGCGCCAAGAAAGGAATGGCGAAGCTTGTCTCTTTGCTTCCGCAGACGGCACGGTATGTCGTGACGTGTCCGAAATGCCTCAGCCAGGGCATACGGTACAAGGATGTGCCTTTGGAAGAGCTGAATGTCGGGGACAGTGTACGGATCCTTCCCGGAGAGACGATTCCAGTCGATGGTGTGATAACCGAAGGGGAGACTTCTGTAGACCAAAGCGTGATCACGGGCGAATCGTTGCCGGTTGACAAGCATGTTGGAGACAATGTGTATTCTGGGGCCATAAACCAGTTCGGCGCCGTTACTGTAAAAGTCGGGAAGAAAGGAGAGGATTCGTCGCTCCAGAAGCTTGTTCGCCTTGTGAAGGAGGCGGCTGGCAAAAAATCCAAGATACAGAGGGTTGCCGACAAATGGGCCGAGATACTCGTGCCCGTCTCACTCGCTGTCGCAGTGCTAACATTCTTGGCCGTCTGGATGTGGCAGGGAAATTTTGCCGTCGGGCTGATTCGTGGAGTCACGATACTTGTGGTGTTCTGTCCATGCTCGCTCGCACTCGCCACCCCAACCGCCATCATGGCGGCGATCGGACAGGCGACGAAATATGGCGTGATAGTGAAGAGCGGGGAGGCTCTGGAGAAGATGGGGCGCGTCAATGTCGCTTGCCTCGACAAGACGGGTACGCTGACAACCGGAAAGCTTTCGGTTCGAGCCGTTGAGACATATGGCGATATGTTTGGCAAGGATGAGCTTTTGCAGTTGGCGGCATCCGTCGAGGCATCGTCCGAGCATCCGCTTGCAAAGGCGATAGTCGCGGCGGGGGTGCCATCGCATTCCTCGGTCACGGATTTCAAGATGGTTCCCGGCAAAGGCGTGAAGGCGGATGTGGACGGACATTTGGTTGTATGCGGTACGGGAAAGTGGCTAACGGAGAATGGGGTTGGCGGCGGAATGGTGTCGGAGGACGATGGAATGCGCAATGCCGTGGAGAGGTTGCGCAATGACGGTTGCGCGGTTGTCTTTGTCGCTGTGGACGGAAAGATTGCAGGCGCAATAGCCCTTTCGGATACGCTACGCGATGAGGCAAAGAATACGATTGCAGAGTTGCGCAGCGAAGGTGTGTCGCCATGTCTGCTTACGGGGGACAACAAATCGACGGCATCTGCGGTGGCATCTGCACTTGGAATCGGAGAAGTGCATGCGGAGCTTCTGCCAGGAGAGAAAGCTTCGACGATATCGCAGATTCAGGATGGTGGCCGCTCCGTGTGCATGGTGGGTGATGGGGTGAATGATGCCGTAGCCCTGAAGACCGCAGATGTAGGCATAGCGATGGGTGGCGAAGGCTGCGACATTGCGGTAGAGGCTGCGGACATTGCGCTTGTCGGGGATGACCTTGGAAAGCTCGCTTACCTGAAGAGGCTGTCTGTCGCGTGTGTGCACCTCATCAAGCTGAACATATCGATTTCGATGGGCATCAATGCCGTCGCGATAGTAATGTCGATCCTTGGGGTGCTTACGCCCGTCACAGGTGCACTTGTCCATAATGCCGGGTCGCTTCTTGTGGTGCTGAATGCGGCATTGCTGTATGACCGTAACTATCTTCGCGGCGGCAGAAATGCCGCCGCCGCATGAGTGAGCCTCATTATTTTATCCAGCCTTTGACCTGCTTGGGATCAAACGGCGGTTCGCCGTAGAGAAAGTAGTTGCTGAGCGTAAGGCCATCGCATGAGTATTCGATGTCGATAAGTCCCTGTCCCTCAAATGGGACGATTCCAATTTCGGCTGTAGAATTTGCGTCCACGGCGTAATCTACATCAAGCAGCACCTTTCCGGACGCGTGATCGGTGAATTTTGCGTGTCCTTTGACCGGATGCAGACGATCATTGACGGCGACGGCGCGATGGTCGTCGAACAGCATCACGAGTTCGTCATGCTGCACCATCTTGATCGTGTGGTACGCACGTTTCTTGCCGCCCCAGTAGTCCACGACGGCATCCGATATCTGTGGCCATCCGTCACGCACGTTCCACCAGATGAGGCCGTTTTTGCCATTGAACTTCTTTCCACGGAACTGCTCCACGAAAGTCTTCATCGCCTCGCCTTGTACGAACTGGCTTTGCCATATGAATTCGTCGAGATCGTGCGGTACCGATCCAAACACGGAATTCACCTGTTTGGTCATGAGGCTGTTTCGCCCAGTATGGATGATGGACTTCTCGTCCGTGCCGAATGCGTTTGACGCCTTCGCCTGCCATTCGTCGTTCCAGTGGAAATCTTTGAGCGGATTGTTACCGGTGATCTTGGTCCACGGATATACGTTGTCTTTCGTCATCATCCGTTCGAGAGATTCACGGTTTGGACAGCCATGATACCCCATTTCGCTTGCGAAGTAGCATGGTGAATTCGTATAGAACGGCACCTTGTAGTAGCCTCTTGCTCCCCATAGGTGGCTTTCCGGCTTTGTGGCCTTTTTCGCGTACACGTCGGAGCTTACATATGGCGAACTTGGAAGATAGTCGTGCATCGGATCGTGTTCCCATATCACGTCTGGAATGGTCTTGCGTGAATTGCGGTCGTGGTTCGGATCGAAGCGCTTGCCAAGTTCGCCGCCAAGTTTCCAGTAGAACGCGCCGTCATTCTCGTTGTTGCCGCTCCAGAGGGCAAGAGACGCATGGTTGCGGAAACGCAACACTACGTCGAGTATTTCCTTGCGGGTGAGGTTTGCGTATTCGTCGTCCTGCGGGAAAATCGAGCATCCGGTCATGAAGTCCTGCCACACCATGATGCCATTCGCATCGCACCAGTCGAACAGCTCTTTAGGCTCATACACGCCGCCTCCCCAGATCCGAATCATGTTGCAATTGAGATCCCTGACAAGCTCCAGGGTGGGAATCAGGAAATCGCGGTCGCGGCTGTGGAAGCTGTCGAGTGGAACCCAGTTTGTTCCCCGTATGTAGCAGGGTTTGCCGTTTACGATGAAGCGGAACTCGCCGGGCTTGTCGGGATATGTGTCGCGGTTTTCGAGGCGAATGCTGCGGAAACCGATCTTCTGCGTGTTTCGTGCGAGGATGGTGCCGTCATCTGCGACGAGTTCCACCGTGGCATCGTATAGGGCAGGTTCGCCCCATCCACGCGGCCACCAGAACTCAACGTCCTTCACTGGAGCTCCGTGCGACTGGGAAAAGACATGATAGGTGTTGAACCGTTTCACGCATTCGTGGATGCGCTTGCCGTTGCGTTCGACCGTATAGCGTATGTCGGCATTTCCGATGTGGCGGAATGGCGCCTGAAGACGGGCACGGCATCCAACGCCGGCAGTCTTCGCCTTTGTGTTTACCTCCGTTATCAGCCATGCGACTTCGTCTATGCGGCACGCATCCTCGATGTCGAGGCGTACGCTTCTCCACAGACCGGATACGAATGCGCGCGGGAAGATGTCCCAGCCGCCCATGTGTCCGGCCTTGCGGTACGGTTCGCCGTCGGCGCCGCCATCCATGCAGTAGCCAAGCACTCCGATTGTGCGGTACTGCGCATCGAGCATGAGCGAGCGGATCAGGACCTGGACGGTGTTCTCTCCCGGCTTCAGCCTTTTCGTCACGTCGAACTTGTGGGGAATGAGCATGTTTTCCGCTTCGCCGATCTTTTCGCCATTGAGGAATATGTCGGCGAGCGTATCGATCCCCTCGAAGACCAACATTGCCCGCTCGCCGGATTTGGCGTCAAACGCAGGGGCGGAGAACGTGCGCGTGTACAGCCATTCGTATCCCTCGTATGGACGAAACTTGAAGATGTTCAGTCCAATCTCCGGCTCAGGCAGTATCCCGGCCGCAACAAGGTCGAGTTCGCAGGTTCCTGGCACGGTCGCATCGACAGTCTTGTGTTCAGGGATGTCGAGCGTCCGCACGGCTCCGTCATCCGGCTGCGGGAAGTAGTCGAGTCTCCATTTCCCGTCGAGCGTAACCGACGTTCCGCCGAAAGCCATTGTCGCGCAAACCGCTGCGGCGGCAAGCACTCCGCCTCTTGATGTGAATGTCATGTGTCCTTCCCTTCTTTTTCGCACGTGTCACTACTATCGCGTTGTGACCCGCCTGAATGTAAGTGTCTCGAAATTGTAGCAGCCGTTTAGCACAAGGCGGATCACATGGCGGCCGCCTGGCAGGTGCAAGACCGTCTTTGCCGTATTGCGCGCGCTCCACCCGTATTTCACGTCCTGCGGCAGGCACTTGACCGATCCGATCACCTTGAGGTCGCATAGGAAGAGCATGTTCTGCTCCCGCTTCGCCGGTGTGCCATACTTGAACGATACTTCGTAGTCGCCCTCTTCGGCGATGTCTACCGTGAAGTTGAGCCATTCTCCGTAGCCGACGCTGCCGATTCCCTTTGGCGTACAGTCCACGTCCTCGTCCATGCGCCAATTCGTCGCCTTGCCGAACGCATTGCCCTTGGTGCCGTCGAAATACGCAACGCCTTGACCTCCCTCGTCGTACATCGAAGGATTGATGTCGCCCGGTATTGCGTGGGCCTTCCCCCGGAACGGATGCGACTTGATCTTGTCGGATACGACGTAGAACTGTATCGCATCGGTCTTGGATATCTGCCCGTTCGCATCTTCGGCGAAAGCCACGATCGCATGGTTGCCCAGGAAGCTTGGCTTCACGTTCTGGCGCCCCGGCTTCATGTAGTCTGTCGCGTTGAAATATTCTTCCGTGAAGTCTATCTTGAACTCATATGGCGGCTCTTTCTTCCATCCGAGCATGTATCCGCTGTCGAAGAGATATACGGCCCTGATCGGGGCTCCTGTCCGTTCTGCCGGCTTTACCGTGACGCTGTAGGTTTGCGAGTCGCCGAGCCGCATGAGGTTGAATTGCCCGCTCGCGTATCTCTCGCTCCAGGAAACGGCAGGTCGATTCTCCGGCTCGTCCGGGTAGGCGTAGATGCGTACCCAGTCTACGCAGTACGTTTCTGGAAGCTTGCTCTTCGAGAGGTCGTTCAGCCCCTTTAGCCAGGACGAACCCTGCTTCATGATTTGTCCGGAGAATATCGCCTTCAGCGGCACGGCTCCGGCTCCATGGTTGAACGCGTCGAAAGTCACCGTAGTCCATGGACTGTGCGATGCGCTTGAGCGGGCGACTTCCCCATCCATGTAGTATGTGATCTCGAAAGGCGTCCACTTGACCGCAATCGTGTGGTATTCGTCGATGGATCCCTTGAGGGGTTCCATGTAGTTCCAACTCTTCAGCGTGGCATTGCACACGAGATGGAGATTGTGGTCGATGATTGCCCGGCTGTTGCCTTTGTCGTCGAGACGCCTTGTGTAGTAGTCTTCGAAGATGTCTATCTCGAATCCATCGACGAAAGGATCTCCGACCGTGTCGCCATACAGCCAGAATGCCGCCCACCATCCCGGCTGTTTGGTGAACTTGAGCCGCGCCTCGAAGAATCCGTAGAGAAACGATTGCTTGGTCCATATGGATGAAGTCTCAAGCGTCTTGCCGTCCTTGCCACCGAAGTCCACATCTATCATCAGTTTGCCGTCCTTGACCTTCGCGTGCTTGAATCCCGTGAAGGATCGGGCCTCCCATTTCGTCTCGTCTATGCTGTCGCCGTTGAAGTCGTCGGAGAAGACGAGTTTCCATCCGGCCTCCACAGGGTCAAATTTATGCATTGGCCTGATCTTGGTCGGAACGTCCCCGGTTTTCTTTTCCGGCGATATGAGCGAAGCCGAGAGGTTGTCGAGCTTGACCTCGGCGGCGGTTCCGGGTGTTGCCGAGCGGAGAGTTGTCTTTACGCTGAACCGGACGTTCCCCACCTTGAAGAAAGGGATCGCCGCCTTTGTGGATCTCTTCTGCGAGTCGGACAGGCTCGTTACCGAAAGTTCCGTTTGCCCCGATCCGTCGAACGAGAGCGAGAAGTCCGCAGGCAATGCGTCATATGGTATCGATAGTTTCTTTCCTCCAAATTCGGCTGTCAAAAACTCGGATGCAGGATTGTGCGTGATCGTGAAGTCAGTGTGGTTAGCTTCCATGGAGAACCGCGTGGACAATGTCGATGGTACGCGGTCGCAGTCGCCGAATCCATAGAGACGGAACCCATAGGCGAAGCGGATCTTTCCGGCGGCGGGCACAACCCAGCCCTCATCCTTGTCTGCGATTGTCACCGATTCGCCGCGATAGATGCCCATCCGCGTCTGTGACATAAGGCCGGGGGAGGTCATGCCGCTCACGATTTCGGGGTTGCCGACCCTTTCGACGGACGCTTTCTCGAAGTCGTCAAGGAACAGGACATCATTTGCCGATAGTGTCCACACAGACCCTACGGCAGAAACAAGCAGCATTAGGCATTTCATGGTTACTCCTTTCAGTTGCCGTCAATGTTATCATAAACCGATTGTGATTGGCAAACTGCGACCGCTGACAAACTGGGACATGCCTCTTGGCGCTCAGGCCAAGAAGGTCATGACGAGGTTGACCATCATTTCCTTTTCAGCCGGACGCGACTCGGCGATCATGACCGTCAGCGCGACAAGCGTCGAATCGGCGATGCGCTTGGAGCCGTCCTTGCGCAGCAACAGCCTGTTGCGCTGGAGGAAATAGAGGAAGAGTCCGGCCGCGATGCGCTTGTTCCCGTCGGAGAAGCCGTGGTTCTTCGTGACGAGATAAAGCAGGTTCGCCGCCTTCTCCTGTGCCGACGGATAAAGGTCTATTCCTCCGAAAGACTGGTAGACCGCGCCCAACGCCGACTTGAAGGAGCCGTCCTTCTCGTTGCCGAAAAGCGGCGACGTCTCGGCGAACTTCATGCTGTCGATGAACGCACGACAGTCCGCGTAAGTCAGCTCGACCGAACGCGACCGAGCCTTTGGCTTGCCCACCGTCTGATGGTCGTAGGCGTCAAGAAGGTCAAGCGCCGACGAATACGCCTTTACGACGTCCAAGACCTGTTCAGCATCCAGACGATTCGACACGCGCTTCATCACCTCGACCGCCTGCCCGAGCTGACGCAGACGCATTTCATTGACAGCCGCGCCCTTGAGCAGATAGTCGCGCAGCACGGATGTCGCCCACCGCCGAAACTCGACGCCACGTTGCGACTTCACGCGATAGCCAACCGAAATCACGACATCAAGATTGTAGTAAATGACATTCTGGCTCTGAGTACGCCCCTCCATCGCACCGTGACGAGTGGTATGTGCAAAATTTGCACATACCACTTCTTCGTCGACTTCACCTTCATCTATCGCATTTCGGATATGACGCCCGATGACCGTTCGGTCTTTCCCGAACAGGTCTGCCATCTGCCGCTGCGAGAGCCAGACGGTCTCGCGCTCCAGCGTCACGGGCAAGCTGACTTGCCCGTCTTTCGACTTGAACAGCACAAGCTGGTTTTCCTCGTTCATCTCTCG
>CAVJWR010000003.1:45801-59971 GCA_963653155.1 Limosilactobacillus gorillae | reverse complement strand
CGGCTGGTATCTCGGTACGGAAGAAACCGTGACGGACTACAAGCTCAAGCCCGGCGAGGTGCTTCAGATGTATGTCCCTTATCTGGTCAAGCTCTCCTTCCCCGCACAGGAACTCAAGTAAAATTTTGCGCAAGGCCTTAAGCCATGCGCAGACAACAAAGGAAAATCAACATGAAGAAGATTATTGTGTTTATCATGGCTGTGGGGGCTGTCGCCCTCGCAAACGCTGCGGCGGTTGACTGGTCGGCTTCGGCTGTACTTGATCCTGTCAAAACCGCCGAAAACAACAAGAATACTGCTGCAAGCGGATGGCTTGGATACCTCATCATGGCATCTGACCTTGATACGATTACAGCAGATCTCGCCAACGGCAACACCGATTCGCTGATCGCAAGCGCAGTCGGCGCATCGAAGACATCAAGTTCCAAAGGTGCGTTCCAGACCGGAACGGCAACAGGCGATGTCGCTGCCGGTTCACAGAACTTCTACATGATTGTCCTCAACGCCGGAAGTGCTGACGCGGCGACATCGTACTACGTGTCGCAGATGGTTACAAAGGATGTGGACGCTTCCTTGGATACACTGATTACTTTCGGTTCCCAGACGGCGAACACTAAGGATGCCTCAAACTGGAAGACGATGGGCGTTCCGGAGCCCACGAGCGCGATGCTGATGCTTGTCGGCCTCGCGGGCCTCGCGCTCCGCCGCAAGCGTGCGTAAGCTAATGACCGCATTGCGGCCATAACAGACGGCCCGTCCGCAGGTGCGGGCGGGCCGTTCGGTAGTTGATAGATGGTAGTGGGTAGGCTTCAGAGGTGACTCACACGGAGATACGGAGGCACGGAGATTATTGGAGATTTTGTTTTAGCCGTGGAGAAGTGTAGAAATGGAGAGAGTGGAGAATTTATGATTTACGATTGCATTTGAAATTTGGTAGGGCGATTTCGATGAAATCGCCGCCAAGAGGGAGGTCGGTTGTCCCAAGCGCCGATGCGCATTGCGCATTTCGCGGAAATGCGCCCATGGTGGGATTTTCGGTCGCAGAGGACTGCGACCCTCCCGTGCCGTGCGGCGATTTCATCGAAATCGCCCTACCAAGGCGGGGAATTCGGCCGCAACAAATTGCGACCCTCCCACTCACGAATCCTATAAATTCTGTCAAAGAAAAAACACTACCAACTATCCACTAAAGCCTACATCTTCTACACTTCTACACGGCCATAGCCTACCCACTACCATCTATCAACTACCCACTAACCTATGAACTGGAACCAGCCACAGAGAGGCGGAAAGACCGCCAAGCCCAACGCCGACAAAGTCTTGCGCGGCAAGCGCCGTCTTGCCGCAGTTGCCATTGTCGCCTTGCTGGGTGTGGTCGCAGTGTCCACCATCATCCTCGTGCGATTCTGCGGCGGGGATTCGCACGATGACGAGGGCGCCATCGCCACGGGTACGGCGGCTGGGGACAACGCCGCGGTCGCGGTGGACCGCGCCCCTCCCAAGGCGGCGGGTGGGGATAGCCGCTCTCACGACGGCGAGGGCGCCGTCGCTACGCAAATGGCGGAACCGCAGAAGACGCCGGAAGAGATTGAGGCGGAGGAACGGGCGAAGGATCCGCTGTACGACCGACACCATATCGTTGCAAAGAGGCCCCTTCTCGACAGCCCGCTTGAGCAGATCATATACTCGGTATTCAGCGTGGAGGTCGGGGATATGCCGCCGATGCTGCCGCCAATACCCATCGTAGACGAGAAACAGCTTAAGGCGGCAATCGAATCCATCACCGAGACGAAGGAAAGCGACAGCGAAGAGGCGAAAGACGCCAAGAAAATAGTCAACCAAGTCAAGGCGGCACTCAAGGAGTTTCTTGACGAGGGCGGAACAGTAGAGGGTTTCATCCAGCATTATGTAAACGTGCTCGATTCCGCATTCAACGAAAGGAACCTGTGCCGGGAACTCCAGATGAAGTCCATGAAGACCGATCCGCCAGAGGTCGCGCGCGAATTCTACAACACGATACAGAAGCGTCTTGACGACAAGGGAATCAAGCGGCTCACGCTGACCAGACGGCAGAAGGAATATCTTGGAATAGAAGAATAGCATGAAGCACACAATCATCGCATTCATTTGCATCGCACTATCCGTCGTGGCGGATGCGGCGAACAACGGTAAACGGCCCATGACGGACGCCGAACGCGCGGTCAGGCGGGAAGCCATGATGCGCCGGACAGGCGGGCCATTCACCATACCCGCATCAGGATTTGTGCAGCTTGTGGACTACCAGTCCCGGGCCGACTTCGCGAAGCTCGCAAAGAAATTCGAAGAGACGTTTTCGGGATTCAACATCCCGACAAGGGCAACCCAGGCGACAAACGCATTCCACATTGCGTCCATGAAAACTCTGGCGCACGACATGGGCGCGGGGGCCGTGATTGCGGTCGTGGACGATCCATCCCTTCCAATGTCCCTCGTCTCGATTGAGACGCGGTGCGGACTCGTCAACGTCGCGGCATTGGCGACGGATGCCCCTTCCCCAGCTCTGCTGACTAGGCGCACCGGCAAGGTAGTGGGGCGCGTGGCCATGCTTGCGAGCGGAGGGGCGGAAAGCGATTCGCCCAACAGTTCTCTCAAGACGGTCACTTCACTAAAGGAGCTTGACGCAAGCGAGGGCATCGGGGACGAGGCGTACGTGATGATGGGCGTCATTCGCGGAATGGCGAAAGCAGGTGTGCATCCCAGTCGGGTGACGTCCTACAGGCAGGCGTGCAGGATGGGCATCGCTCCGCCGCCGACGAACGATATCCAGAAGGCAGTGTGGGAGAAGGTGCATTCAGAGAGGGAGCGCGGTCCGGTGAACGGGCTGAAGATTGTGCCGTGAGGTTGGGGATTTACGATTTTTCGATTGCATTTGGGGATTTAAATATTTGATGATTTAAAGAATGGCCGTGTAGAAGTGTAGAGGTTTTAGTTGGTAGTGGGTAGATGGTAGTGGGTAGGTTGCAACCGCGTTCATTTCGGTCGCAACAAGTGCGCCCCTCCCGTTTTCGGTCGCAGAGGACTGCGACCCTCCCGTGGCGTGTGGCGATTTCATCGAAATCGCCACACCAAATTTCAAAATCGATAAATTCTTAAATGCAATCGTAAATCTTCCATCGCCCTGCCAAAACCTGAAACACACCCTCTACTCCAGCCGCAGACGGAACAGGGAGGATGCGCCATCGCGGAACAGGTATATCGCACGTATTTCCGGATCTTCGTTGCCGACTGAGAGATACGATTTACGCGGGACGTTCGCATCTGGCACCTCCGCGTGCTGCGTGGTCTCGAACACGCCACCCTGCGCACTGCGCTCTGCCGAATAGACGCGATTGCGGCCCGGCAGGAACGTCGCCTCCATCATATCAGGATTCCCGGCGACGGTTTGCCATGTGAGTATACGCAATCCCGCATCCTCTCCGTTGAGCGGGTCTGTTCCCGCAAGGTATTCGTCATAGTTCGAGACGCCATCGCCATCCCAGTCGGCCTTGGGATCGTAGACGAACGGCTCCGTCTCATTTTCGTACCACCAAGCCTCAAGGTCTTTTAGGTACTGGTCTGCCACGCCATATGGGTTGGTGCACGTCGCGGCGCATACGTCCACACGCACAACACGTCCTGGATTTCCGACCGCGAGGAACGTGTTTGTCGCCGTGTATACGCCGTTCGGGTCGCCTGTATTAGCATCAATCTCAAACGTAAGCTCATCGCCCTTCACCGCCGATCCAGCAGTCTCGGCAGATGCCATGGGTATCGCCAGCGTGTAGTTAGCCGAACTGTCGCCGGACGATGCCACTATCGGCGCACGGGCTATGAGTTTTCCGTTCTTGCGGGCGCGAATCTCCGCGCCATTCGCAGTGCCGTCAAGTCCGGCGCCGGAATAGTCCGTGATGCGGCCAGTGTACACGAATGGCGGCAAAGACACCGTTGGAGCCGCCGCAAGCGCGGCCATTGTCACAATGATCCCAACAATGCAGAACACGATTTTCATGGTCAGTTCCCCGAATGCGAGTAGGTCTTGAGTCCAAGCTGGATGTCGGTGACGGGCGAAACGTCAAGGCATCCGTCATGGTCGGTATCCGCGCCATGGATGAAGATGTCGAGCGCGGCCTTGCGGTTTTCGGAAGTGCCGCCGAGCATCTGCCCCGCAGGGATGATCAGCAGCCACCTCGTATTCCATGCCGAGCGTCCGATGAGTCTCGTGTTGGCGCGGTCCGCATCGTCCGCCGCCCCTGTCATCGCCCTGAATGACGGATATCTGCGGATTTTCGCCCCTGGCTCCGCAACGCCTGCGTATCCGCCGGCAAGCGACGCAAAGTCTATGTCGTCAAGCGCAGTGGAGCCAATCGCATACGGTACGGGTATCACCTGATCGACGACAGGGCGATCAATGACAAGCCCAGTCAAATCGCCCGGAACGCGCATACGATCGGTGCCTACCGGGACGAGGTACACCACAGGCGTAGCAGCAAGCGCATCCGGGGCACCCGCGACGAGCGGTGCGTTGTATCCTTCGAACTTCACTCCCGCAGACCTTATCTTCGTTGCATAGTATGATGAGTCGAGGGCATGGTCGCCAGCCACGAGATCGCGTCCGAAAAGGTTTTTCCCGAAGTCTATCGTCGTCTCGAACGGAATCACAAGCGCAGGCTCTCGCACGACAACGCCATCCGAAGAGGCTATCGGCTGGCAGAAACGCACGTATTCCGGCACGTCGCGAAGATCATCCACGACATGTTTCTCAAGTTCCCTCTGCCAGTCGGAAAGCGAGGACTCCGAACGACCGATGCGGAACAGCTCATGCCGGAGAGAGAACCATGTCGCGTTTGCGTCGGGATTGTTGATGCCGAGGCGAGGCTTCAGCACCTGATAGTTCGTCTCCATCCTGGCGAGGATATCCGAAAGGCCGGGATCTCCATACGCAAGACCAGCCTGAGGCTTGCCGTCCGAACCGAAAGTGCCGATGGCTCTGGCACCTACGATCTCGGCCTTGAAGGCATCGCCGGCGTCTCTATCTGCCGACAGCTGGGCCGTCTCGTAGTCGTAGGCCTGAGCCGCTATGAACACCTGCCTTTGGGCGAAGTCGAACGCAGTGGAGTAGCGCGACAGCGCTGCATCCTGCATGCGACGGAAGAACATGTCGTTGTAGCGGAGTTTCACGATGCGGTTCACGCGCTTCGCCCGCTCCGAGGCGCGCAACGCCTGAAGCCTGTCGCCTTCGGCGACAATCGTATCAAAAGCCGCGACTGTGGCATTCATCCTCGCGATGGCAGTCTGCAGGGTGCTGGCGGAGGACTTCACCTGCATCACGGCGTCGTAAAGCCCGTCCCACGCCGCATTCCGCGCATCGTTCCAGTCGGCGGTTATTGCAAAACCCTCCTTGGCGTTCGCGAACTGCTTTACTGAGAAGTCGGCGAGCGTCTGGACGGTCTGCAGGGCCAGCACAGCCGCGCCGACCGTGTTGCTCACGACTATGTTTGCGTTGCCCGCGACAAGATCTACGGCGTACTGTGGCGAGAAGCCGACCGAAAGGCCTGCGACAAGGACGGACGGCGCGGAGTTCCGGGCAAACCGGTAGCCGGTGTCGGATATCTCCTTCACCATGTTCAGCGCGTTGATGGCGTTTCCGGTGATGAGCGTCTGGACGTCGTTCGCAATCGTTGCCGCACACAGGGCCGCAGCGGCCCCGTAAAGGTCGTTGTACATCGAGAGCGTAGTGTCAATGGTGTCGTACGACATTCCGAGAAGTTCCGTTGCCCGGGTGTAGGCGGCGGCCGCATTCTTCGCGTCCACATAGGCAAGGAGGTAGTCCGAATAGGCCTGCTGAATCCGTCCAGATGTCGAGCGCGACCCCGTAATGCCATCCGGCTTCACGACGAGGCCATTCGCCGATATGTAGTACACAAGGCTCTTCTTGGATGCGTTGCCATCCCCTTTCGCATACTCCGCCATGGAATCGTAGCTCCAGCGGGCATTGCCGTCCGTATCGTCGTACGCAACCACATACTTCGCCGAAATGTCGTCGAGGCTCGTCAGGCCGTAACCGGAAAGATCCATGTACATGTAGTGGTAGAGGTCCGGTCCCGCATAGCCCTGATCGTACATCTTGCCCGGACCGATGTCTCCCGAATATGGCGTACCGTATATCGCGATAAGCTGAGACTCGTAGTCCGTTTCGCTCGTTGCGGCAAGCTCTTCCTCGTCCGACGTCGCATTCTGGATCTGGCGCATGTAAGTAGATGCCTCCTGTGCGCGATTCAGAAGCTTTGCGGCATTGCCGAGGGCCGTTTCCGCACGGGCGGCGATCTGCTCGAAATGGGTAGACGTCCCTTCTGCCACACCTGACGACGCAATGTCGAACGGCGTGGCCGCATCGGAAAGTCCTAGGGGATTAAGGCCGGCATCGAGCCGGTCGAGGGTCTTCTGGATCGCATCCACCGATTCGGGGATGGTCGCCAGGTCGGACACCGAGTCTCGGTCGATGCGGATCAGGCCGTCATCGGAGAAGGCAAGGGACATCCCAGATTCTGGAACCTTCGCCCATTGCGGGTTCCACACTTCCCACGGACGGTCACCGCCCGGGGTCTCGTCCGCGAGCGTCGTATCCGTCGTTCTCTGCGCGACGCATCTCGTATAGAACGACAGGGTTGGCTCGCGTGGGTTCACATAGGCGCGCGCCGCATGCAGTTCGCCGTCGCTACGCGACACGCTCCACCCGCGAATCTCGCCAATGGAACCCGTGAAGCCGCCTCCGAACATTGCTGAAGGCCGTTCACAGCGTATCTCGTTTCCAAGGTCAACCCTGGCCAGGGAATTCCCGTCTTCGTCCAGTACACGCAGGGTCGTCATGCCGGAAACCGTGCGGTCAAGCGCCACAAGAGAGCCGCCAGGCAATGGAACGGACTCATCATCGACAAATATCTTTTCGTCAGAACGGACAACATACGACACCTGCTCGACATTCGGCGTCATCTCGACTGTGCCATTGGCGTTTGTCTCTGCGACGGTTATGTAGTTCGTGACCGCCTCTACATAGTACGTGAGGTTTGCGGCAAAGACAGTCGCCTTGCCATCACCTGTAGAGCACAGCTGGAAGACACCGACCGTGGTATCGTCATTTGCCGTCATCGGCTTCCCTACGGGAAGTCCATCGTCCGGCACCGCACCGGCAAGCGTAAGCACGGGGCCAGCGCCGAGACACGTGACATTCGTAGGTGATGCGACCTGGAACTCAAACGTCCATCCATGCGCCAGATCGGCCGCCGCCGAAAGCGACAGGTTCGTGTTAGAAAGGGATGTCTCCGGTCCAAAGACGAGACGGCTGTAGGCATCCGGGGTCTCGGCCTCCGGCAGGATGGCATTTGCGACCATCCAATTCGCGACAGCCCCTATCGCACCGCGTGTCGCCCATTCGCCGTAGCCGAAATTGCGTTCCACATCATCATCAAGATAGCCCGCGCCATTTGCTCCGCCATTGTCGCGCCAAGCCTTGCGAGCCGTGCGGTCCGCAACATCCGCCGCCGTGACCGCAAGCTTGTTCGCTATCTCCGCAAAGCGTTCCTCGTCATAGTAGTCCACATCGACGATGGAATCCGCCACGAGCATCTGCGACTGCGATACGGGCCATGTGAAATTGGGGTTTCTGAGAAGCCTATAGTAGCACGAAAGTGCGCTCAGGTAGTGGCCCCAGGCATCGCCATGCCCCTGCGGATACTGAAGCGCGGCATCGTCCTCGTCAATCTTTGCGTCACCGTTAGACGAATTGATGTTGTAGTTCACGGCATATGCGACCTCGCCGGCCGTGATTCCCCGCGTAAAGTTCCAGACGAGGCGATTGTAGAACGGGGCAGTCTGGACGGAGGGATTGTTCGCGCCGGTGCGTCCACGGAGAAGCGCAAGCTCCTCATCAAGGAGAGTCGGCACCTGGTTGTCAAAGCAGAACAGTCCGGGAGACGCCGCGCCATAGTCTATCTGGAGCATTCCGGGGGCAGTCCCGCCCCAAGTGGTGCCGAACCCGATCGTAGGGTTGAGCGCATCCGCATAGGCATCGTTGCCGAGAAGCGTGTACATGTCGGCAAGGCGTTCCACCGCGAGAAGCAGTTGCTTGTTCACCTCAGCGTCATTTACCCCCTGCGCAGCTCCGGAGGCGATGGACATGGACTCCGCCTTGTTGAGAAGCGTCTGGTAGAGCTGGATGAGTCCGACTGACGCAAGGTTATCCTGATTGAGTGCGACATCCCCCATGTACGGTCCGCCAGCCGCCTGAATCATCGAAGAGGCAGTCTCGGCCCGGTTCTCGTAGAGGTCGGTCATCCGCTGGGTGAACGGCGTCACATTGTTCACCACGCGCTGGATCCACCCCTCGGCAAGCGTTGGCCCACACCAGTCGCTCCATTCGTCGCCCATCGTCGCCTTCGCCGCGCCGCCCACGGCCCGGTAGCGCATCACGTAGAATGTATTTACGAGGTTCGCGAGCGTGTCTCCCTGCCCGCCAAGCGTGAAGCGCGTAAGGCCTTGCGCATCCCCCTCGTCGGCGAACACGCGGGCATAGGCGTTAGTATAGTCCGTAGGCATTGCGCCGGAAGCGAGCGGAGTCGCCTTCTTCCACTCGAACTCATAATCATCGGCCTGTCCGGCAAAGGACTCCGTGTATAGGATCGAGAGCTGCTGCGAAAGGAGGTTGAGCGGATCCTCCCGCGCTACCACGCGTCCCGCATAGTAACGGTTCGTGACTGCGAAGACATGCATGGAGATGGCATCGCCTTCGGACACGCCAAGTCGGTTCGTGCCGCTTCCGACCGGTGCGTCATTCTCGACGACCGTGACAAAGCCAGTAGCTCCCATTGCCGTAAGCGCATAGTGGTCTCGCGGCACATACGTGACTTTTGGGTCATTGGATCCCGCAACAGTTGTCGGGAGTATGGGAGATTCCAGCCCGAGCCCGTCAATCACGCGATTCCAGGCGGTCTGTCGATCCCTCGGCTGCCCTTCCGGCAAAAGTCCCTTCAGCGCGGCGATCTCGTCCGCATTGCCTACATTCGGCCATAGGATCGTGCCGCCGGCGTTCGTCTCCTGCTTTCCGATGAGCGTCACGCAACTTTCGACAGGCTTGCTCACATCCGCATAGAAGCGGTCGCCGATGGACGGCGGCAAGTCCTTGAACGTGTACTTCCCCGCACGAAGCGTCACGTTCCCCTCTTCCACCGAGAATCCGAAGTACGCAAGCATCTCCGCAACCGTCGCGTACCCGGTCTTGCCGGACTCTCGCGCAACGGTCGGATCCCAGAGCTTCACAGTGTCCGCATCGCCCTGCGGCCATACGACGGCCATCGACTTTGCGTTCCACATTTCAGGCAGTCCGTTCGCGGCGGTCGTAAGCGTCTCGCCGATGCGCATCGTAGGCACGCCAGAAGGCCACGCGACGCGCCATGTCCAGACAGCAGGCGGATTGGATAGAAGATGCGCCGACGGCTCATGGTCAAGCTCGGAGAGCCACGGGACCTCCGTGTTGATGGGCGGCGGCTCCGATAGGCTCGGATAGTCAAAGCCATCCTGATTCCGGTAGTACATCCTAATCGGGATCGTGCCGGCAGACCTCGCCCACACCTGTCCCTTGCGGTCGCGGAACGCGCTCGCATATGTTTGTCCCGACACACTGTCCCAGTAGTCGCTCGGACACCAAGGATCGTCGAAAAGGTCTATCGGATGCGGCCCCGGCAGCGTATGCCCCGCATCCATATCCGCCGCAAGGGCTGTGAACAGCTCGTTCGTGAGGAGAACGGAAAAGCCACGCATCGCCGCCCGCCCGCCATCGACGTACTCCACCAGAACAAACGGCTTCGACGTGTCGGACGTGTTGAGGTCGCAACGCAGCGCCCAAGCGTAGTAGCCGCCCGCGCCGGACGCGATGAATGCATGTTCCTCGTTCGGATTGTATCCGGTCTTGTCCGGATCCGGCTGACGGTATATCACCGGCCTCGTATCCGAGGAAAAGACGCCAGTGCCGAGGATCGGCGCACCGGGCGTCGATCGCAAGACATCCGTGACCGCGAAAGTCCGCCCCGAAACCATGTCCGTCGCGGTGCGCGAATCGCCCCCAAACGTCGGCTCCAGATCATTCCCCTCGAACGTGAACGCGAACGTCAGAGCATCCTCATTGCCGGAAATGGCCGAATAAAGCCCATTCGAAACCGCCGCTGCGTCAAACGTACGTGCCCAAACCGCCACGTCGTCAACCTCCATCCCCACGGCGGCGTTGCCGCCGCCGATGCGGTTACCGGTCAGGAAGCCACCAAATGACGCGCGGGCCACATTCGTGGATGCGACATACTCGCCATCCGCAAAGGCCATCACGTTAGATGCCCCAAACGAGAATACGATCTTGTGCCACGCCGATGTTGAAAGCGATGTGGTGGCGAGCGTTGCGCTCGCTCCGTCATCGTCGGTAAGTGTCAGCACGTACGAGACAGTCCTCGAAGCGATGTCAAAATCGGCCCTCACCTCAAGTCCCATCGGGGAATTAGCGCCGGAGCCAAGCGTGAGGATGCGTCCGGACGCCGTCAATTCCTCCGCATGGGCCCAGAACGAAATGGCTCCGCCCGTCGAGTGGAAGGCATACGCATCCGGCAATTCAAGCTCTGCCGCCGATCCATCGAGATATGCGCTTGCCCCAGTCTCATAGCGGGTAGTTCCCGCACCGCCCTGCTGCGACGCAAGCACGATCTGAGGCACCTGATCGCAGGCCGGCCACTCTATGCGATAGCGTTGGGCAAGCGAGGGGAACGATATAGGCGACGGCATGCCCTCCTGCTGGACGGTCGATGACCACCAGACCTCAAGCGGCTTCTCGTCGGCCGGCACGGTGTTCACCGCGTATATGACTGACGCAAGATCGTTCGATTCAGCAGTCCAGTCGTAGTAGAGGTTCGGATTGTAGTTGTCGCCGGACTCCGCGATGTTGAGAAGCCCCGGCACGGACTGGTCGATTACTGGTGAATATCCATTTGCCGTGCCAAGCACAGATCCGCCGCGCGGACGCAACTCTTCACCGACGAACCACTCGCTCTCCGCAAGGGTGAAGAAGTTCGTGTCTGTACGCTCAATCGTACGCACGGGGACGAACCATACGTTATCCTGGCCGCTCAGCTTGAGCAGGGAGAAGCCCTCGCCCTGGGTCTTGAAGATGTCGCCTTCAGGCGCTCGCGCATGCCCTTCCGGCTCCTGAAAGCTTCCGAGCGTAACGGCATAGTCCTTCGGCAATTTTACTGGCGCACCAGCTATCAGCGTGGACATCTTGTTGGTGTTCCACGAGCAGTCGTAGTTGCACCGCTCAAAAGGCCACGTAATCCCGTGAGGATCAGTCTCCATCCAGTAGACGTCCAGCCGCCAGGCCTCGCCAGTAGTCGGACGCAGTGGATACAGCCAGTTGTTCTTGGGACTGTAGGAATACGTACCTTTGTGCTGGTAGTAGTAGGCGCCAGACGTATCGTTCGCGTCCGAGCCAAGCGTTACTGGAGACGGGTAGAGCCCTGTGGTGTCGTAGCCTGTGCCATATGGCTCTATCTTCTCGCCAATGTAGCCCTTCATGTAGTTTACGTCCGGCTGGCCCACTTCTACGACCTGAACGCGCTGGAGAGTGTCGTACGTCCCGGAATCGTAGAACGCAACAATGAACTGGCCTGTTACCTTGCCTCTGGCATAGAGGAATGACGAGGCTGAATCGAGGAACACGCCGCTTACGATGACGTTGCTGTTGGTTATGCGCTGTCCGTTCTGGTCAACAACCTGCGTTCCGTAGACTGGCTTAATGATTTCGTCCGGACCAAACAGGCGGATGTAGCGTCCACTCATGTTTACCGGAGGCGCGTTGTACGGGGAATCCGTCCAGAACATCCTGTATGGCCGCCCCTCGCACACCGATGCCACTATGTAGTTGCGGGTCTGCCTTGTGCCATCGGCAAGCACCCACGTGAACGAATGGGTACCGCCAGCCTGGGCATAGACGACCTCACCCTTTGGATCGAAGATGAAAAACGACTGCCCATCCATGTTCTCAAGGAATGCCTCGTAAGTCTTCGTCCAGTCCGTCCCCGCTGGTGCAATCAGCCTGTCGCCAAGCCAAAGCTCCGGCTTGACGCGCTCAAAGGCGAAGCCGGCTTCGCAATCTTCGAGACATACTGCCGGATTGCCGGCAATCGTTGCGGACGACACCGCCACAGTTCCATCCGGCGCGGCCGTCCAGCATGCGGCGGCGGAAAACGCCCTGTTCGACGCAAGCCATTCGTTCTCGGATTCATTCTGCGTAATGCGAATGATCGGGGCGGTTGGCGTGGACAGCATATACGATGGACTATCGTCCGCCAACCCGCACAAGGGAACGGACAGGGCCGTCAGCACACATGAAATAAGACGTCTCATTTCGCCGCCCGCCAATCTCACTTTACGCGCATGATGAACGCGAGGCTGTAATACGGGGGAAGTACCTCAAACGGTGTGCCGCTGCCCGTCGAGCCGGACAGGTAGACATTCGAGGCTCCCTTCTTCTCGCTTTTCGCATCGTAGTTGCCGACGTATCGGGAGACTTGCGTAGTCTCATGGTCGCGATCCGCGATCTGGTCGTCGCCAAAGTACTCGTGGCGGTGCGGCGGCAGGTTTTCGGTTTTGAGCGTCACCTTATCCGCACCACCAGTCGATACGACCGAACCCGCCTTGGCCGGATCCATGCCACGCACAAAGCGGTTGCGCAGGTCTGGCGTGCCGTTCCTGCCGTCGCAGATCGCCCAACCATCAGGGGCAACGCTTCCACTCCACATGATTATCCCGCCGACGGGAATCGTTCCGTATCCCTCGATGACATTCCCGGATGAAACCTTGAGTCCGCCGGAAACGGTCAGCTTCTGCTCGATTGTGACATCCTTGGAAAACTCCACAGCACCCTTGAAGACTGCATCCCCTGCGACTTCAAGGTTCTTGACCTGGGCTCGGCCTTCGACGAGAAAATCGCCTGAGGCGGCATCGACATCCTGCGCGAAGGCGGCATATGGAACCGTGAGTATTTGCTGACGAGGCGCAATCTCGCCAGAACTGCCTACAACCGTAAGGCCAATGAAAAGCGTTCCCGTCCTGGCGGCCTTGAGGGCTTCCGAAAGGCTGTCGTAGACGGTGGGTTCAAGCGTCGCCCCGTTGCCATCCTCAAGCGAGACATTGAAAAGCCCATCCTTGTCGAGAAGCACCGCGACCGAACGCCCCCATATGGCTTTGTCGGTTTCGCTGGACGCCTCCCTGTACAGGCGGAACTCGATCGTCTGTTGCAGAGGCGAAACCGCCGCCCCCTTTATGTCGCGCAGGACACCTTGATATGCGATGGATACCGGCATGGCCAACGAAACGGAGGCCAAAGCGGCGCACATGGCTGCGATTAGCGAACGAAGGACAAGTGTTTTCATGTTCATAGTTTAGGTGTTTGAATGTTTAAAGACTATTCGACAAGAGCTATGCCGGCGATGACACGCTGGGTCGTGAAACGTCCAGAAGCCTTGACCGGACCTTGACGCATCAGCCCCGTGTATATCCAGTCGCACGAGCCAGACATCGTTTCCTGCGGCGACCACGACGCACCTGTCACGGCGTCAAAATCAAGCACGACTTCGCCGCCGATTGAGAACAGTTCTGGCTTCACGGCGTTCGCGTAGTTGCTGAAGTCATCTCCATCGTACGGAAGCGGGTCAAACTGCGCATCCTTTCCGTCGAACATCGGATGAAGCGGATGCCTAAACGGGTTTGACGCGCTCGTGGCCGCTATCCTGTATCCGAACGACATCCTCTCGCCCCATTTCGCGCCATCCGTCGGCGAAATGGCATTGATATCCACAGGCAACGCGGCGGACGACAGCCGCCTCGCATAGTCGAGTCCTGTCGGCAACGTCGTCTGCGGCCCATAGACCTTCCGAGTAATGGTGCCGTCCGCCTTTTTCATGCCTGCCACAGTGACGCGAGGCATCAGACGCGTCACACCGTCCGCAGAGACGTGGGCATAGATGCGCAACTTCATCTTGCCGCCCGCCTTCAAGCCATCGATACGATCCGTGTCGGTCACATAACGCGACACCTTGTCGAGTTCGAGATCAATTGCCCA
>CAVJWR010000003.1:39344-45791 GCA_963653155.1 Limosilactobacillus gorillae | reverse complement strand
GCCCACAGCCCACTCGGCCAAGGGTTCGCATCCTTTGTGTCGCGGGCAGTGACTGGCAGGTGCACTCGCATCTGTGTGCCACCTGTCTCCGAAATTCGCATGATTGCGCCCAACTCCGCGCCGGTCCCGACGAGTTTCGAGCGGTCAAGCGCAATGGATACGCGCCAAGTCTCGCCCGTCGCAAGCGTCCGTGAAAACGCCATGCCACCAACCGACAGCATCTGCCAATCGGGGTTCACGATCGCAGCTCCCGCATCGCGCACCAGAAGCGGCGGCGCATCCGCACCATCTGATGATGGAATGAGTTCAATCGACACGACCTTCTCCACTACCCCATCATTGCGAATCGACACCTCTCCTGTCGTCCGCGTCTCGCCAAAGCCGATGCCGTCGCGAGGCGAAACATACAGCGGCCCAGACCACTCCGACACCGAAGCCCCTGGCACAAGAACGGCCATGCCGTCCGTAAGCTTGGCGGACGATGTGGACGATATCCCCGCGAGTGACGCGACCTTCGGGGAATCCTCCGCACCGGACAGCCGATAGAATGAGCCGCCGCTGACGGACGGGCATCCGGCAAAATAGGCCGATGCGTTCACGGTAGTCCCCGGATTCAAACCAATCCCGACATAATTGAGCGTATCGCCAGCCGATGTCGATACGTGCCACTCAACGCGCGGTGCGGATGGTGTGCCGCGCAGGTATGCCACGTAATTCACCGCCCCTGTATTGCAGCAGACAAGTACCGCATCACCCGCAAGGGACGTAAGGGTCGATGAGGCCGACGCCTCCCTTGTCCAAATGAGGAAAGGTGCACGGGTTACGGATTCACCTGTGACGCCGCCAGCCGTCGAACGCGTAGAAAGGAACGTTTGCGCACTGTATACGGAAACGGACGGAACCGGCCAGTCCCCAAAAGTCTCGTCCACAGAAACCGACGACGCAACCGGCACGTATACCGCATTCCACCCTCGCTTCAAGGTGATCGAAGCATCAACAGTCGCGGCAAATGAAAAACATGGGCTGATTGCAGACATCAGCCACACGAACAAACCACCAATCCGCATCGCGACAGCACACCGCACCAGACGCCTTGATGCGTACAACGGGAATCGAATCATCGGCACCTTCCTCTTAACTGGAACGTGTATTATAGCACAACAGAGGCCATCACAGAGAAAGGCCGAAATCGTAGAACTTTCCGCCCCTTATCGGAGAGCCTACCTCCAGAATCTGACGAATCTTCTTCTTGGCGTTGCGATTGCAGGCGATGATGAGCATGAAGCCGCCACCGCCCGCGCCACAGAGCGTTACCGCATCCACATGTGGCGCGATGCGAGCCATGATGGACTCCACCATCGGGTTCGTGCTGCCGGGATCAAGGGCCTTCTTGTTGTTCCAGTAGGCGTTCATCACCGCCGTGAACACATGCCAGTCCCCTTTCTCAACGGCCTCGAACGCCTTGGCCGCATCAACCTTCAACCGCTTGATGATCTCGTGCGCAATGTTGCATGGGTTGCGTCTGTAATATGAAATGACGCCATTGAGGACGTTTCTCGCCATGCGTTTCTGGCCAGTGAAGTACAGAAGCGCACGCTCGGACAAATAGGCGGCGAAACGGCTTTCGGCCTCGGCGGAAAGCCGCCGCACTCGAATCTTTTGCCTCTCGCCCCTTGAGGACACGAGAAGCTTGACGCCGGGCACGAGCGCCCCCATCTGATCCTCCCATCCGCCACCGGTACGCATCTCGCGTTCAAGCGCCAGCGTCAGTTCCGCCACCTTATCGACGGAATACGACTTGCCGCGAATGCATCCCAGCGCCTCCACCACCGCAGACCCAAGAATCGAGGACGTGCCCATGCCGCTTCCCTTTGGCACATCGGCAGAGAGTTCAATGTCGAGGCCACCTTCCGAGAAATCATAGCCCGTAACTGCCAACGCCGACTTCACGAGCGCCCGCCAGTCGGACGGATCAGAATGGTCATGTATCTCTTCCATCGTCCGCAACACGCCCGAACGCCGCAGGTCCACCGACGAGATGCGCACCTCGCTCTCGCGCAGTCGCCTTATGCGCACCTTTACGGGCATATCGGAGCCAAGCGTAACCGCCGCGTTCAGCACACAGCCGCCAACCTCCTGGCAAATCGGCGGCGTATCGCTCCATCCGCCGGCCAAATCAATCCTCAGCGGACGGCGCACCTCGACCTCCGCAGGCAAAGCGGCGGCGGTCTGCCGTGCGCGGAAATCGCCCAGTCTCGCATAGTTGACGCGCTTCATCAATCTCCCCATCCCAAGGGCCTCCCATTTCCCGTCTTCCTTGAAGTTGTCATCGACATGGTATCTGATTTCCGTCCAGCCAGACTTGCCGACAGGCAGACACAGCAGACATTCCCCACGGCCAAGCCGTATCCCTTTCTCATAGCCGGTTGGCACGTTCGTGACTATGTTCTCGCCACCCAGCCGCATCTCGGAACGCGGGATGCCGCACCCGTCCATCCATTCCCGCCCGCCGCCAAGCAATTCCAGAAGCTCGCGGCTGCTTCCAATATGGAAGAAATCGCAATGCGGCACAACATTGACGCTGAACGGCGCAAACCCATCCAACAGCGCATCCGTGAAATCGGAATAGAGATCCCCTTCCTTCCACGCGCCAGCCGCCATCTTCGCGCAAGTCTTGGCGTCGATCCACAGGATGCCGGTATCGACGACCACTCGGCCACGGCAGATCGCCTCGGCGCTCATAGCCTCGTCCACTGAAGGCTTCTGAAGGAAACCGACGACATTCGAACATCCCTTCCACTTGGCCGGAATGAATACGCCATGCCTCGAACCCCGTTCAGGCGTATCCAGGAAACCGACGCCGGTCACTCCGGGTGTGGCGAAATCGCAACGCGTGAAATCGAATTTCGGCGCAAGATCGCCACATACGACGAGAGCGCCAGACTTGGGAAGCTTCAGCCGGGCCATGTTGGACACAATGATCTCGAAGAGCGTCTTCACGCCGGAATGGGTTGGCACGGGCGCGAAGACTTTGCCGGACGCCGCATAGGCGGGAAGCCGTTTCGAGAAGCCGCCGCAGTGGCATATCAAGGTGCGTCCACTTTGCGGCACCACGCGCAGGACGTTCACCGTAGATCCAAGCGTACCGACACGACGTCCACCAGGATCAGGAATCACGAGTATCTGGCTGGCAAAGATTCCTTCATATGACTTTGCCTGACGCCGAAAGCAGTCGGCCTGAGGCTCGTTCGAGGCCGTTATGACTATCGTATCAAAAGTCTTTTTCATGGCCATGCATTATAGAGCCGTCAGGTATCGCGCATCAGAACCAGAACCATGTGACGCAAGAGACAATTAGCGCTGAATAGGCGGCTGAAACCACGTCGTCGAAAAGGACGCCATGCGCATTGTGTATGTTGCGGTCAATGTAGCGGGCACCCGGCAACTTGATCGCGTCGAGCACGCGAAACACGACGAATGCCGCCGCAAGCTGCCACCAGTAGGCAAAGTCAACGGCAAACACCGGCACGCACAAATAGCCCACAATCTCGTCCAGCACGAAATGGCTCGGATCTGGATCCTTCCAGTATTTCTGCGCCCATGGCGTGAGAAGGTAGTGTATGGCGGAGAACAGCACAGCTCCAGTGAAGCACCATATCCTTACGTCGATCGGACGCCAGCCATTCCAGAAGGCATAAGCGTGCCAAGCCAAGCCCACAAGGGCGCCAAAGCTGCCGGGTACTATCGGCGAAAGCCCAAGAAAGAACCCGCTCCCAAAGAACACCCTGACAAGATCGCCGAACTTCCCTTTCATAAAAGCCTCCGAAATGCAATGGTCACGAATTCCGCCACACACCATCCAGCGGCATCTCAACATCGTCAGATGTCGCCACAATCGGCTTCAGCGTACGGCACCCGATCTCGCCGAGTGCCGCCGAAAGGCGGGCAAACTGTTCGTCATCCTCAAACGTTCCGACTATAGCGCCACCAGATCCGGCGAACTTCGCGCTCGACCCAGCCTTTCGCGCAACCATTATCATCCGGCGATTTTCCTCCGACACATCGAATATCCTGTCGCGCAGATTGAAGTTGGCATCTATAAGCTCCGGCAACGCCTCTGGATGCCCTTCCACAAGCGCATCGCGTCCACGCTGCGCAATGTCGGCAAACTCCGTCATTGCCGACAGGATGTCGGGACGCTTCGCATCGAAAAGCCGCTTGACCTTCCTGTGGGCCTTGCCGGACTCCTCTGCGCGGTTCGGGTCGTACGCGACATACAGTTTCGGCAACAGCGATACGTCCAACCTCTCATATCGGCCATACTCGTGCCGTTCAAGGTACGCCCTGTCGAAATCCATGAACACGAGCCCGTTGTACATCTGGATGACGCGATCCTGATACCCGCAGTTTATGCCAAGCTCATCGCGTTCCGCCTCAAGGCACAGCGTCGGCGCGTATTCCACGGGGATATCGACCCCATAGAACTTCATGAGTGCCTTGAGCATCGCGCTGCATATCGCGCTTGAGCCGGAAAGACCGACAAGCCGTGGCACGTTTATCTTGTATTCCGCAGTAAAGTTCCTTTTCGGGAATGGGATGCCATGCGCCATGCAGTACTCGAAGAACAGCTTGGCGACCGCCTTGAGCATCCGTATTCCGCCATAATACCCGTATATCCGAAGGTCATGCACGAGCTGTTCAGGCGAATCGAACATCGCGTCATCCACCTCGCCTGGGACAAACCGCATCTTGGAAGACTCGGTAAGCCGCAGTTCCACGCCAAAGTTCGCGAACGCGAATGACAGCGTCTTTCCGAAATACCCGTCGCTCGGATTGCCGAGAAGGCCCGCGCGAGCGAAACTCTTAGCCCTTACAGATTCCATTGAAAGCCTCCAATGCGTTCAGATACCCCTGCGGATTCCCGATATCCTGCCGTTTCCCGGAGTAGACGTGCCCAAGTATCCTCCTCGACGGAATGAGGCGGCGAATCGCATCCGTAAGCTGTATCTCGCCGCCATGCCCCGGAGTCTGGGTGGATAGGAACCCAAATATGTCGCCGTCAAGAAGATATCGTCCCGCAATGGCAAGGTCGCTTGGCGCGTCGGCCTGACTCGGCTTCTCCACAAGGTCTGCGACTTCCACAAAGCCACGATCCGAAAGACCATCGTCCGTACTATCCCTGAGCGCAGCGATTCCATATCGGCTCACCCGTTCCATTGGCACCCGTTCCATGCCAATCACGCAGGCTCCGCCATTCGCTTCAGAAAGCCTCATCATCTCAAGGCTGGGGTTTGGCCCCGTCACAAGCGCATCGCCAAGGAGGATGAGGACCTGTCCCGGTGACACGAGACTGGATGCCTGCAAGACGGCATGCCCAAGGCCCTTCTGCTCTGTCTGGTAGGCGAACCTGACCTTTGAGGCAAGATTGGAGTCGCCCTCAAAATACCTGCGGATTATCTCCTTGCCCCTTGAAATCACGATGACGACATCGTCCGCACCGGCATCGATAGCCTCTTCGACGATGCAATGGATTGCGGGCTTCGCCCCGATTGGAAGCATCTCCTTTGGAATGACCCTTGTGACCGGCAGAAATCGCGTACCCTTGCCGGCAGCCGGAATTATCGCCGTCATGCCCAATCCTTCCCGTGACATCCATATGTCCTCAACTCAAACATGGCGCAATTATACCACATACGCCATCAACAGGAGAGGACGACTGACATTCAAATCACACGAGGCGATTGCCTTCGCCTATTACACCGACATGCGGAGTGAATCCCTTGGCCTCATCCTCGGACATTTGCGCCCAAGTCATCACGATCAGCCTGTCCCCGACCTTGCCCTTGTGCGCCGCCGCGCCGTTGAGGCAACACACGCCGGATCCTCGCGGACCGCGAATCGCATACGTCTCAAAGCGTTCGCCGTTATCCACATTTGCCACGAGAAGCTTTTCATAATTCAAGATGCCGACCGCATCCATCAGATCCTCGTCGATCGTAAGCGAACCAGTGTAGTCGAGCTTCGCCTCGGTCACGGAAATGCGGTGAAGCTTTGATTTGAGCAATGTAACCGTCACTTCAGCTTCTCCCTGACCATTTCGGCCGTTATCTCCACCTTTGCGCCAGACTTGCCGCCCGGCGCATCATACATGATGTCGGTCATCACGCGCTCCATCGCCGCCCGCAGTCCGCGAGCTCCGGTCTTGCGCATGATTGCGTTCTTGGCCAGTTCGCGAAGGGCTTCAGGCGAGAAGGAAAGATCCACGCCATCCATGGCAAGAAGCTTCCTGTACTGCTTCACGAGGCAGTTCTTCGGCTCTGTAAGCACCTTTACGAGCTGATCCTCGGTAAGTTCCTTCATCGCGGTTATAACCGGCAACCTTCCCGTGAACTCAGGGATGAGGCCGAACTTGACCAGATCCTCAGGACGGACATCAAGGTCTTCCGT
>CAVJWR010000003.1:34449-39334 GCA_963653155.1 Limosilactobacillus gorillae | reverse complement strand
TCCGTGGAAGAGTCTTCAGCGCCGTCCTGCCCGTCCGTGCCATAACCGATTACCCTGCGCCCGGAACGCTCTCCGATTATGCGGTCAAGGCCAACGAACGCGCCGCCGCATATGAAAAGGATGTTGGAGGTATCCACCTCGATGTATTCCTGATCCGGATGCTTGCGTCCACCCTTGGGCGGGATTCGACAAACGGTACCTTCAATAATCTTTAGAAGCGCCTGCTGCACGCCTTCGCCAGACACGTCGCGCGTTATCGACACATTGTCCGTCTTGGACGCGATCTTGTCTATCTCATCGACATATATGATTCCGCGCTTCGCCAGCTCGACATCCCCACCGGCGTTCTGCAGAAGGTAGCGAACAAGATTCTCCACGTCCTCGCCGACGTATCCCGCTTCCGTGAGCGTCGTAGCGTCGCCAATGGCATACGGAACCTTGAGCATTTTTGCGAGCGTCTTCGCGAAAAGCGTCTTCCCCGTGCCGGTAGGTCCGATAAGGAGAATATTGGATTTCTCAATCTCAACGTCGTCGAACTCTCCAGGCGTCTTACGTGCCTTCCCGTCAGCCGCCTTCTCCTTCTGCTCAAGGCGACGATAGTGATTGTGGACGGCGACAGACAGGATCTTTTTCGTCTCGTCATGGCCGATCACATAGCTGTCGAGGAATGCCTTGATCTCCTTTGGCATCGGGACTGGTCCCAACGCCGGGATTTCCTTCTTTTTCTTATCCACCCCGGCCGCCTTCTCGGCCTCCGTTACGGCGTTGGCGATCTGCTTGGCGCAGTCAACGCATATGTTGGCGTCCATCGGCCCGGGGATAATCATCACCTCACGGGAACCGCGACCGCAAAAGTTGCAGAAAAGCTGTCTAGGAGATTTGGTAGCCATCTTCTTAACGATTCTTCGGCGACACCACGCCGTCAATGAGTCCGTACTCAGCCGCCTCGGACGCGCTCATGAAGTAGTCGCGATCCGTATCATGCACGACATCCTCGTAAGATTTGCCCGAATGGTCGGCGAGTATGTGGTTCAGCCGCTCCTTCAGGCGAAGTATCTCCCTTGCGGTAATCTCTATGTCGCTCGCCTTGCCTTCCGCGCCGCCCCATGGCTGGTGAATCATGATGCGCGCATTAGGGAGCGCGAAGCGTTTGCCCTTCGCGCCCGCCGTGAGAAGCACGGCTCCCATGGAGGCTGCCTGCCCAATGCAGTACGTCGCGACCGGACATGATATGAATTGCATCGTGTCGTATATCGCGAGGCCCGCCGTGACGCTTCCTCCCGGGGAGTTTATGTACATGCTGATCGTCTTCTTCGCATCCTGCGACTGCAGGAAAAGAAGCTGCGCCACGATGAGGTTTGCGGATTCATCCGTCACCTCGCCACCAAGCAGGACGATGCGGTCCTGAAGGAGCCTAGAGTAGATGTCGTAGCTGCGTTCGCCGCGACTTGTCTGCTCCACGACCATCGGAACCAAATACGACCTCGGACTGCCGTTCTTTTTCATGCGCACTCCAAACAAACTTTACCTGATGTAACCAACACCGCAGGGCGGGTTACTTCTTCGCTTCGGCAAGGATGAACTCAAGGGTCTTCTCGGCACGTGCCTGATCCTTCTTGTTTTCGTCCTTCTCGTCAACCTCGATCTTCTCCGCATCCGCAATGTCAAGAAGCATGTACGACAGGCGAACCTGCCTCTCGGCATGCTCCTGCGCATCCTTGAGAATCTTCTCGCGATTCTGCTCAATGTACTCGCTCGTCACGCCGGCATACTGCATCTGCTGCGCGAGCTGGCCAAGGTACGCCTCGGTCTGACGCTGCACGAGCGACGGCGGAACATCGAAATCGACCTTCTTGAGGAGCAATTCAATGGCCAAATTGCGGCGGCGCTCGACCTCCGCCTCTGCCGTCTGCTTCTCAAGGCGCTCGCGGATGTCGGAGCGAAGCTTCTCCACGCTCTCCGCCTTCGCGGACTCGACGAGCCCGGCGTCATCGGGAAGGATGCGCTTGCGGAACATCGTGACCTTCAGCTCATATGCGGCCTTCTTGCCCTTCAGTGCATCAGGGGCATTCTCGGACGGGAACGACACCTCAACATCCTTCTTCTCCTCGCCCGCCTTCATGCCCTTAAGCGCCTCAAGGATCTCAGGCAGGAAACGTCCCTCCTCAATCTGCGTCCAGAAGCCGGTCGCCTCGCAGACGGCCTTCTGATCCGGCACGACCTCGGAAAGCGGCTTGCCGTCAAGCGTCCCCTTGTAGTCGAACTGTACGAAATCTCCATCGCCAACGATATCGCCCTCCTTGGCGTCCTCGAACTTGGCGAACATCTTGCGAAGGCTCTCAAGCTGCGCCTCAACGGCGGCATCCTCGACCTTGACATCCTTGCTGTCGATCGAAAGGCCCTTGTACTTCGGCATCTTGTACTCGGGACGCACCTCGACCAGTGCAGTGAACTCCATGCCGTCCGCCTCGGCAAGCTTCATCTCCGTAACCCCCTCAAGGGCAATGACCTTCAGCTTGGACTCTTCAACGGCCTTCGGATAGAACTCGCGGAAGCAGGCACCTTCTGTCTCTCGCTTCAACTCGTTCGCGAAATTCTTGCGGACGAGCTCAACCGGCACCTTGCCCTTGCGGAAACCGGGGATCTGCGCCTCACGCACAAACTCGTTGAGGACTTTCTTCACCGCCCCCTTTATCTCATCGGCATCCGCCTTGACGGTCAAACTCACGACACATGGATTCTTTTCGGCCTTCTGGTCAACTTTCATTCTCTGCTGCCTTTCTTCGTAAAATGAGTGCGTAGGATATCATATTTCCGCATTGAGCGCAAATGCGAAGGCCGTCAAATCCGCGACAGGAACAGCTTGCGCGGTGGCGGCGGCTCGTTCGAGAACCTGAACGCGCTGGCCAATGCGGCGGAAGCCCCTTCCAGCGCATCAGAACGCCCTTGGGCGAACAGTCGCGCGACCGGCTGACCTGGCGACACCTTGTCGCCATGCGTCACCTTAAGCAGCACGCCTGCCGCCGGGTCTATCGCGTCATCCGACTTGGCCCTTCCAGCTCCGAGCATGAACGCCACCTTTGCGACACATTCCGCATCGATATCCGCGATGTAGCCGGATCGCTCAACCTTCAGATCCATATGTGGGATCGCCCCTTCACTGCGGAATTTCGACTCGAAGAGCCGAAGGTCGCCCCCTTGAAGCCGCACCATCTCCGAGAACGTCGAATAGGCTTTGCCGTTGGCCAAATTCTCTCGACAGCGCAGACGTGATTTCTCCATGTCGAATCCCTTTGCGAGAGAAACCATCGCCGCCGCGAACTCCACCGACAACTCCACCACATCGGAAGGAAGCCGTCCGACGCCCCTGAGCACATCTATCGCCTCTGCGACCTCCAATGCGTTGCCGACCGCATAGCCAAGAGGCTCGTCCATGGACGTGACGATCGCCGAAGCCTTGCGCCCGGCGCCTTTCGCCCCATCCACAAGCGCAGACGCAAGCGAAAGCGCATCCTCATGTGTCTTCATGAATGCGCCCCTACCGCATTTCACGTCAAACACCAGCGTCCCTGCGCCCTCCGCCAGCTTCTTGGAAAGTATCGACGAAACGATGAGCGGTATCGACGCGACCGTGCCCGTGACATCGCGAAGCGCGTACAGCCTCTTGTCGGCAGGCGCTATCTCGGCGGTCTGGACGGTCATGGAGCACCCGCATTCGGCGACCACGCGCTTGAAGTCCGCAAGCGAAAGCGATGCATTGTAGCCGGGGATGGACTCAAGCTTGTCTGCGGTGCCTCCGGTGAGGCCAAGGCCGCGTCCGGTAAGTGACGGCACGGCTACACCGCAGCTCGCGGCAAGAGGCTGTATCACAAGGGATAGCTTGTCGCCGACACCGCCGGTGGAATGCTTGTCGGCCGTCGGACGCAGGATATCCGACCAGTCAAGGCATTTTCCTGAATCCCGCATCGCCTCCGTAAGTGCAAGCGTTTCGCTTGCGGACATGCCACGACAGCACACGGCCATCGCGAATGCCGCCATCTGATAGTCGGGCACGTCGCCTTTTGCATAGGCGGCAATCAGCTCTCGGATCTGCGATCCGGCGAGTTCTTTTCCCTCACGCTTGCGATCAAGCAGTATCTTTACAGGCGTCTCCATATCCACCTCCCGTCAGGCATTGGCGTGTCATCCAGATGCCACGCTTTCCGTTCAAAAATCCGTCATCACCGACACGCGAGGCACAATGGCCGCATCGCCGATCCGGCCATGGCCGATCACTTTCGGCGACAGTACAGTCAGCCACTCGTCGACAAGGCCCTCCTTTGCAAGTGACGTCGCAAGCTCAAGCCCCCCTTCGCAAAGCACATGCATGAACCCCATGTCGCCAATGCGCCTCATCATTTCGCGAAGGCTACCTACGTAAATCGTGTTTGGGGCAAACCCATGGCCAGCATCATGCTTGGCTTTCCCGATCACAAAGACCAGCGTACGGTCTTTCGCCTCGTCGGTGAATATCTGCGCGGACTCCGGCAACATTCCGCTCCTTGTGGCGACGACCCTGTAAAGGTTATCGTTTCGCCGTCCATGACTCAACAGGCTCGGATTGTCCTTCCTGACCGTTTCAGCCCCGACAAGCATCACGTCAACACGTTCCCGCAGCCGTCCAGTCGCCTTCCGCGCACGTTCGCTCGATACCCACCTCGCGTCGCCACTCTCGTCGCATATTCTCCCGTCAAGCGACATCGCGATCTTCACCGTCACATACGGGAAGCCTGTGGTCACATGCTTTTCGAATGGTGCGACAAGTTCCTTCGCCCGCATTGCGCAACTGCGCTTTCTCTTGTCCTTGGCCCGCCACCAGCACTCAGTCTCTATCCCTGACTTTCGC
>CAVJWR010000003.1:20759-34439 GCA_963653155.1 Limosilactobacillus gorillae | reverse complement strand
TTCGCAGCGCACTCGCGGCGCCGCCGGCATTCCGGGGATTCGGGTCGGGCACGGCCCACACCACCTTCGACACGCCAGAGGCCTTCAGCGCATCGCAGCAAGCCCCTACGCGACCGGGCTTCGAGCATGGCTCAAGTGTGACGTACACCGTAGCCCCTTTCGCGCAATTGTCGTTTCTGCGGACAGACTCCAAGGCCTCGACTTCCGCATGCGCACACCCGCAACGCCTATGCCGCCCTTCGCCAATGATGCGGCCATCCTTTACCACGACTGCCCCGACCGGCGGATTGGGACGGGTTGCGCCCCGGCTACGCTCGCCGAGGGCTATCGCCCGTTCCATGAAGCGTACCTCGTCTTCAGGACTGGTGCGCCCGGATGCGACTTCAGCGTCAGCGCTTTTCCGACGCAGGTTCGCTCTTCCCGAATGATTTCGCATAGCAGTCAAGCACTCCATTCACAAACTTTCCACTCTGCGTCTCCGAAAAGAACTTTGCGAGGTCAACGGCCTCGTTTATCGCAATTGGCGGAGGGATGCCATCGCAGCGCGAAATCTCCCAAGCCCCAAGCCGCAGGACGTTGCGCTCCACCACGCCAAGCCGATATAGCGACCAGTGCTGGAGGAACGGTTCGAGCTCTGCGTCAATCGCCTCGACATCCCGGAGAACCCCGCGTATGCGCTCTTCCGCAAAGGCCTTCATGTCGCTGAGCGACGAAACGTGCTTTGCGTCCGTCTTCCCGAACACAAGCTTTACGCCATACTCGCTCGAATCTGCGCTATCCCTTTCGATTTCCTCAAGCTGTGCCCAGAATGCCGCCATGGCAGCCTCCAGACTCTCCGGCGGATTCTGATCGCATTCACAAAGCATCATGACTGCCCACTCCCGGGCCTGTCTGCGACTAACCATTGGCTAACACCTCTCCATTTAATTATCACCTCTGGCGATAGAACAAATACGAGCCTATTCCCAGAAACACCACATCAGGCAACAATGCCGCAATGATCGCCGGCATAAATCCGAGTCTGGCCAGAACAAGGCATCCAATCGTAAGCGCATAGAAGGCGAAGAACATCACAAGGGCGCCCAATATGCCCCTGAACACGGACTGCCGCCCAGTGGCGACTCCTGCGGGAATCGCGAAAAGGGTTATCACGATGCACGCGAACGGAGCCATTATCTGAGCCCACATGTCGTACTCCATCTCCCTGCGGAACTTCGCCGACATGTTCGGATGCGTAGACAGGAAACGAAGTCGGTCACTTGTAGAGTAGTATGCCGGATCCTTGTTCTGTATGATGAAGTCGCATGGTTTCTCGTCGAAATCCGGGAAAGCGCGGAAATCGATCTCGTCAAGAGCCGGAGTCGGCGACGGGATATCCTCGCCCGTCTTGCTGAAGTGGAACGACACTGGCCGGAATAGCCACCACTCCCCATCGAGATATTCCGCCCTCGCCGCCTTTATCGTGCGCCTGCGTCCGCCCTCCGGCCAATCCTCGCTGATCGACACCTCCTCCAGCGCCGTGGCCTCCGGGTTCATGACCGCCCCCACGTTCCAGGTCCGAAAGGCATTTACGTTGTGGTATACGATATTGTCCTCGACCTGCATCTGTTCTGAATCGAAGTGCGCGGCCCTAAACTGCTTCGCCCATTGCGCGTAGCGCGGAGCAAACGATTCGTTTACCCATGCGACGACGGCCGCCATGAGGGCGGCGACCACAAGCATCGGCCTGACGATCGCGAAAAAGCCCACTCCGCTCGCGCGCATCGCTATTAGCTCGGAATGGCGGCAGAAGCTCCACATGGTGTAAAGGGCCGCAAGCATCAGGCAAGCCGGCGCAAGCCACTCGAAGTATGGCGAAAGATACCCGGCGAAGTAGGTCACGATAACCGACCAGCCGGGCTTGGCCTCCATGATGCGGTTGAATACGCCAAAAAGCTCGAACAGCACGTATATCGACAGGAATCCCGTGAGACAATAAGCCAACGGCACACAGAACTCGCGGAAAACATATCGAAACAATATTCGCATGGGGGCGTATTATATCACGAAACAATGCGCACTGTCTTGCCGATCCGTGCGCTTTTGCGCTCCGCATCGACGATCGAGACGGAATCCCGCGCACTTTTCGCCCTTACCGGCTCCGCACTTTCGTCTCCGCAAACCCATGCGGCGAACGTCCTTATCTCCGTCTCGTACCCGGATGCCTTCGGCACTTTCGGCGAATATGGCTTGCCTTTCTCCGGATAGACGACAAACGGGGTGGCGGAGTGGGAATTGGCCACGACGACCGCCTTCTCGAAGACAACCCTGAACCCTGACTCCCAGACGAAGCTCGGCGACATGGCCCAGCTTGAAGATGACGTGACCACCTTGTCCTCATACCCGTATGTGGTTGCGATGAAATCCGTCCAGCCATCCTTGTGGAGATGTACCTTCGATGTGACGCTGCCGGGCATGCCGAACAGGTGGTGTATCTCATCCGTATCGTGGAGGTGCATGTCGAGGGCGACCCCGCCAGACTTGCTTTCGTCGAGAAACCAGCATTTCCCTCCACGGTTCCATACGGGCGCAGGCGAAAAGCGGGTGAAGTCCGCCGCGATCACGCGCCCAAACTTCCCCGAATCCACATACTCCTTAAGCACCAGGTACTCTGGCCAATAGCGCACACACTGCGCCACCATCAGCTTGCCCTTGGACTTTTTCTCTGCGGCAACCATGCGGTCGCAGGTCTTGGCGTCCACTGCCATCGGCTTCTCGCAAAGGACATTCAGGCCGCAGTCAAGTGCTTTGATGGCCATAGGGGCATGGAGCGGAGTCGGCAGCGTTATGTCTACGACATCAAGGCTCTCCGCCGCAAGCATGTCGTCGAAATTGTCGTAGACCTTTACCGTCTTCGGCAATTCGGAATTGTCTGCGACATCAAGGTTGCCCTTGGTCTTGGCCGTTATCTGCGCAAGGTTGGAATCGCATACGCACGCGACACGCGCATTCTTGAGCTTGCGCCACACGCCATAGTGGGTACGTCCCATGAATCCGAGTCCTACGATCGCCACGTTAAGTTTCTTCATCGCCTACTCCTTTTGTCTTGTGTATCTGAAATTGAACAATTCCATGCGCCCCCGTCACATGGCACGCAAAACCAGTCCCTTGAGGTAAGCCCCCTCAGGGAACGAGAGCGCGACCGGATGATCCGACGCCTGTCTCGTATGGGCTATCACCTGAAAGCCCCTGTTGGCGTCAGTCGCCGCCTCCCTGCAAACGGTCTCGAAGAGTTCGGGGGACATCGCCCCGGAGCACGAGAATGTGGCAAGCGTCCCGCCCGGACGCAACAGTTTCATCGCCAGCAGGTTTATGTCCTTGTATCCGCGTGCCGCACGCATGAGCTGGGCCTTCGTGTCGGCGAACTTTGGCGGGTCAAGGACGATCATGTCGAACTGCCTGCGCTCGTCGCGATACTTGCGCAATTGCCTAAACACGTCCGCGCACAGGAACTCTACGGGACACTGCGGAACATTCCCGCATGAGAACAGAAGGCCGAAATTCCTCTTCGCGATGTCCAGCGCCTGCTGGGAAAGGTCGAGATTCACGACGCTCGCGGCTCCGCCGGCCGCACACGCAAGGCCGAACCCGCCAGTGTAGGAAAAGCAGTTCAGAACCTCACGTCCCCTGGCCAATTCGCCGATCTGGGCACGTGCCTCGCGCTGATCGAGGTAGAAGCCCGTCTTGTGCCCCTTCCGCACATCCACGAGATACCGGATTGCGCCCTCATGTATCTCGATGAGGTCTGGCGGCTCTTCGCCGGCAAGCACTCCGACCGTCCCCTCCAACGGAAGCCCTTCCCGCTTTCTGGAATCCACATCGCTGCGGTTGAACACGCCCTTTGCCCCATGCGCCATGAGGGCATCCACGATGGCTCGCCTGAAATGCTCCGCCCCGGCGCTTGCGAGCTGCACAACGCACCAGCCATCATATGAATCGACCACCACTCCCGGCAATCCATCAGATTCGCCATGCACAAGGCGTACGCCGCGATGCCTTTCCTCCAATGGGGACGATGTGCCGCCGTACACGGCTCTGCGCATTATCGCCGCGTCCACCGCATCCATGATGAATGCGTCATCCGGCAACCTGTCGGCACCGAACGTGATCATCCGCACCCTTATCTGGCTGGCAGGAGACCAACTGCCGTATCCGAGCACCTGCCCAGCAGAATTGAGAACCGCCACCGTCTCGCCGAGGGCCATCGCGCCCTCCGTGCGCTCAATGGCCCCGGAGAACACCCATGGATGCCTGCGCTCAACAGACCGTTCGCGACCTTTTTTCAGAAACACGCTGTTCATCTGACGATAAGCCCCCAGTGCCTTCAAATCAAAAAAGGCCATGCACATGTCCTGTGGCGACATCGACATCGATGCGCCGATATGCAGGGGAGGCAGAAGTGCCTGGCATCAGCTTTATCTCCCCCGCAACCGGAACGACAAGCCCCGCGCCCTTGTATATCAGGACATCGCGAACCGGCATGCGCCATCCCTTCGGACGGCCATGGAGATTAGGGTCGTGGGACAGCGAATACTGCGTCTTCGCGACGCACACCGGCAAACATGCCGTCTCCGGATCTGCCTGTAGCTTTTCAAGCTTCTCGATGGCCATCGGTTCAAAGTCCACGCCATCGCCACCATACACCTCGCGCACCTGTTTCTCTATGCGATCCTTCAGCGGTTCGGACAAATCGCACAGGTAGGCGAAGTCGTTCGGCTCGTCGCACGCGTCTATGACGGCCTGCGCAAGATCCAGCGCTCCGGCCCCGCCCTTGAGCCAGTGGTCTGAAACGGCGAAACGCGCACCGGTCTTCTCGACAACGCGCCGAACCAGATCGCGTTCCCGCTCCGTATCAGTGTAGAACGCATTGAGGCACACTACAGGACGTATCCCAGACCGGCGGATTATGTCGATATGGGCGAGCAGGTTGTCGCACCCCTTCTCAAGAAGCTCAAGATTTTCGGTAGAGTATACGGGATCAATGGGAAGTCCAGCCTTGACTGCAGGGGCGCCGCCATGGGCCTTCAACGCGCGGACCGTGGCCACAAGCACAACGGCATCCGGCTTCAATCCGGAGCAGCGGCACTTTATGTTCCAGAACTTTTCATACCCCATGTCAGAGGCAAACCCGCTCTCCGTGACCACATAGTCGCCGAGTGCGCACGCGAGCCTATCAGCCACCACGGAGTTCTGCCCGATTGCGATGTTCGCGAAAGGTCCCGCATGCACGAGCATCGGCTGACCTTCCATCGACTGCATCAATGTTGGCTTTATCGCCTCCACAAGCAATGCGCACATCGCGCCATCCACCTCCAGATCCGCAGTGGTGACTGGAGCACCTGACTTGGAGTACGCCACCACGATCTTCGCGAGCCGGCGGCGCAGGTCAGCGAGATCGGACGCCATCGCGAGGATTGCCATCACCTCGGATGCAACCGTTATGTAGAATCCCGACTTCATGTTGAATCCGTCAAGCTTCCCGCCAAAGCCGATCTCTATGTTGCGCAGCCCCTGTGCGCAGAAGTCTATCGCCCATCGGAGCTGTACGCGGTCTGGATCGATGTCCAGCCGCTTCAGTCCACGCTCCGCAAGCCATGCGTCATCATGGTTGCGTTCGTGCTGCATTCTCGCATTGAGCGCAACCATCGCAAGGTTGTTCGCGTTCGTTATCGCATCGATATCGCCGGTGAGGCCAAGCGAGAGCTTCGCCAGCGGGATCACCTGAGCGAGACCACCTCCGGCCGCAGATCCCTTTATGTTGAAGGTAGGCCCGCCTGACGGCTGCCTTACGCAACCCACAACCTTGCGCCCCAATTTTCCGAGCCCTTCGACCAGTCCGAGCGTAGTGGTAGTCTTGCCCTCCCCGAGCGCTGTCGGGGTTATCGCCGTGACATCTATGTATTTGGCGCGTTTCTTGCCGCCAAGCCGACGGAGCACCTTGGATGCGTCGATCTTCGCCAGAAAGCGTCCATAAGGCTCCCACTCGTCATCGGCGAGACCAAGCTCGTCCGCCAGCGATTTCGCAGTGCGAAGCGATTTCTCCGCAATCTCGGCAAGCTGCCAGTCCTTCATCTTAACCGGATCAAGTCTCTCCATGCGATACTTCTCCATTCAACCATCGCCGCTGGCCAATCACAAGCCAAGCAACCGACGCGCATTCTCCGAAAAAATCAGTTCCTGTTCCGCCGGATCGGGACGGCATTGCCTAACCCAGTCGGCAATGAACCTTTCGTCCCGCCAAAAGTAGTCTGTGGCGAACAGCAAACGTCTTACAGGCCACTCCGACATCACGCGCCGGCACTCGGCATCGTCGTCGCATACGCTTACGACCGCAGTGTCGAGGAAGCAGTTCTCGAACTCAAGCAGGGCATCGGTGGCGTGCGGCGGATTGCCGCCGCATCCGCCAAGGTGCGCCGCCACGAACGTCAGCCCCGGCACGGCCTTCAGCAGGGCGGCAATCTGCATGGGGCCGCACGTCATGGGGGATTCCACGAATCCAAGGTCAATTCCGCAGTGCGCTATCACGAAAAGCCCGGCATCGCGTATTGCCTTGAAATATGGGACGACCTTCGGATCGTCAAGGGCGAACCCCTGGTAGTACGGATGCACCTTCACGCCCTTGAAGCCGGCGGCGGCGACTTGCCTTATGTGCCCTTCGAAGTCCGGATCCGCCGGATGCACGGAGCAGAGCTGCACGAGACGATTTGCCGCCTCTGCGCCGAATTCGCCGTCCCGCACGGCCTTTGCCCTGTCAAGAATTACCTGAAACTGGGTTGGCTTTGTGGCCACTGGACACACCACGGCCTTGTCTACGCCGGACGCAGCCATGTCCCGGAGCTGCATCGCGACAGTCCCGTCGCCAACCGGCACAAGACTGCCCCTCAGTTTCTTCACCATGGACTCTATCGCCCTCGGCGCCAAGGCATCCGGGAAGTTGTGCGTATGGAAATCAATAACCTCACTCATTTAAACACTCATTTCTGTTAGGCAATCGCATGGGATTATACCACAACGGGACGCGTCATCCTATTTGGCCTTCGGCACCAGGAATGCCGCCGCTTCGGACATGACCTTGTCGGTCAAGGCCGTAAGGCACCAGCTTTGGATGGCATTGAACGTATTCTTCGAAGAGCCTGCCGGGCTGAAAAACGGGATCGGCCCCCACACTGTGACTTCGTACCTCTGGGAGTAGTCACTGTGGAATACAAGCTTTCCGGTGGAGTTGTCGTATATCTTCAGCTTGGCTGACCACGTGTGGGTCATGTAGTCCGCCGAAAAGAGCGACAGCACCAGCCATAGCGCCCTAACGCTGGATTCATCGCTGCTGATGAACGGGCCGCTGAAGGTCGTCTCGACAATGTAGTCGGGACGCTCCGCCATGGTTATGAATCCTGACGATTCTGCGAGAGTCTTTGCCCGCATGGCGAATATGTCCGTCTCCATGACCTGCGGCACATAGGTGGTCGACATTACCGTCTGGTAGTATCCGGGTCTCCACCCATAACGCCCATACGGACGCCCCTCCACCCATACGGTGTCGTATCCGTACACCGACGCATACTCCGTCATCAAAGCCTTGAAGCCCCTAAGCTGCACGGAAAGGTTCTTGCCCTCCGGAACCGAGATCGCCGCCGTCTGCGGGTATGGGGTCTCCTTCAGGGTGAAGCACCCGGAAAGGCACGTCAACAAGGCCGCGCTGGCCATGGCGGACTTCATCTTACTCTTCATCATTTCCTTCTCCCTTCAAGGTAGCGCGACGGGGTGTTATCGCCCTTTTTCCCGTCAGTCTTGCGTTGCCCATCAAAATACGACTGCACCAGAATCCTGGCACGCCGTTTCTTCAACTCAAGATCATCGGGATTCCGCTTCAGCATCACATCTATCTGGCGCACTGCGATATCTGGATGTCCGCCCGCCTCCGCACAGTCGATCAGCTCAAGCCTGTGTTCGTCCTGAAGCGGATCCAGCTCCACCGCGCGGGCGAACACGCCTGCGGCGAGTTCGGGATGTCCGGCCTTTTTCAGGCATACGCCAAAATTGTGGATTGCCGCCACATCACGCGGAAACATCTCGATGCGGTGCTCATAACATCTCAATGCCCCGTTCACGTTCCCGACTGCAAGATACGATCTGGCCTCGAAATCCAGCGCATCGACAAGCTCAACGAGAAGCGGATCGGAGGGATTTGCCTTTGCGGCCTTTGCCCAGCAGGAGATCGCGTTTGTAGCCACTCCGCCATCGGCATAGTCGAAGCCTATAAGGGCCTCGCGCCTCGCCTCCTGCACCACGCCATACCGTTCCTCGAAATCCATGAACATCGCCGCATCCGCATCGCCGCAGGAGACCCATTCCGGAAATGTCACGTCAAATGGCGTGAATCGCGAGACGTTTACCGGCGACAGCGCTCCGGTCGGGGTTGGACGGAAAAACATGCGGAGCGACGTAATGCCGCCGCGCAACGCGCCATAGGCCGGATATTTCGAGAATGCCGGCTCTATGGCGGCATCGTCGCCCACATAGCACGCGAACAGCGCGGCAGGCGAATATATGCGCGAGGCGGCAAATTCCGCGAAGCGCTTTTCATCCGAGAATCGCTCCATGATCTTGCCGTACTCGACCTTTGACGGTGGCGTGAGGCAATATGTGAAGCGTCCAAAGCACCAAAGCCGATATCCCCCGTGGCGAGACTTGAACTCTTCGAGATGAGCCTTGAACCTTGCGACGTTCATCGCCCTCGCGTCAATCATCATCGTATCCGCAGGGTCAATGCCGAGCGCAAGCGCGAATATCCTGTGGTCAATCTTAGGAGGCCTCCCCCGCGAGCGCACGTTGCGGCATGCATTAACGCCATACCGTATGCACCACGGGAATGCGACACTCGCCGCCGACAGTCCGCAGAATGTCGTGAACCTCCTGTTGGCATTCTCCTGTAGATACCACCACGAATGGCGAAGCCTTGGCGTCGCGACAACGCCAGCAACGGCATATGCAAGAATCAGCCCAAGAATGACATAATGTCTTTTGCGCATTTCCCCGTAGCCCCTCTCCTGCGGCAGACCGCCGCCTCGGCACGTTCGCCAAGCGCCTTCGTCCGCTCTTTGCCTGAATCGCTAAAGAACGAGAGCAGAGCATCACGCATCTCCGCCTCATCCCTGACCTGCACTATCGCCTCCGCCGCAAGGAGGTCGCTCATGACCGGGCGGAAATTCTCCGTAAACGGTCCGACCACGGTCGGCACTCCGCAGAGGCATGGCTCTATCATGTTCTGGGAGCCGTGTGCACAAAGGCTCTTTCCGACAAATGCCGCCGACGCGATCCCGAACAGTCCCATCAATTCACCGGTGGTGTCCGCAAGATACACAGTCCGGGTCCGGGCAGACGAAGGACCCGCCGGAGCGTCCGTGTCGCCACGCGAGCGCCGAATGCAGCGAAAGCCATCGTTCAAGATATTCGCCTCAACGGCATCGGCCTTCTCGAAGTGCCGTGGCGCGATCACAAGCCTGACGTCTTGCGGCAGGCTCCGATACAGGCGCAACAGGGCCAAATCCTCTCCGGGCCATGTGCTTCCGCCAAGAAGTATTCTGCCGCCACCAATCCACGAGCGCATTTCCGACTCTTTCGCAGGGTTGCGTCTGGCCACATCGAACTTGAAGCTCCCTGTGACCTCGATGGACGACGGAACCGCACCCGCCGCGACAAGACGCTCTGCATCCACATCGCTTTGCGCATATATTTTCGTAAAGCAGCGGAACACTTCGCCGAAGAACCAGCGCAACGCCTTGTACCGGGGTGCACTGCGGTCAGATATGCGGGCATTTGCGAGGAATATCGGCAACCGGCGCCTTGCCGCCTCGCGAATGAAGTTCGGCCATATCTCCGTTTCCGTCAGGATAATGGCCTGTGGCTGCACCTGGTCAAAAGCCTTGTGCACCAGCCACGGGAAATCAAGCGGGTTGTATATCAGCGCATCGTCCACCGTCACAACCTGCTCGGCTGTGCGCCAGCCTGTGGACGATGTGGTGGAGAACACGAACCTCACATCCGGCTCAATCTCCCGCAAGGCCCTCATGAGCTGCCCGGCTACATGCACCTCCCCTACGCTCACCGCATGTATCCATATGCACAACCTTGAAGACCGGCATTTCGCGAACTTGTCCAAGACGTCCGCCGGATACCTTGCGAACCGGTCTCCGATACGCGCACGATATCCACCCCTGCGCTTCATTCTGAGAAGGAACGACGGCATCATCGCGCAATACGCGACAGAGAACAGCACATTGTACAGAAACCACTTCATTGTCATTTTAGCCCAAGAACCTTATGCGTCTGGATGGAAAGCGCCCACGGCGGCCATGGGGCCTCTTCATCGCGTAATTTCGGGGAATTGAGCTTCTGCATCAGATTAAACGCCCGCCTGTAGTGGATACGCCCGCCCTCTTCAAGTGGAGATATAAAATAGTCCTTCGCCTGTATCCTACCGCGCATCTTCCGGCAAAACGCAACCATATCCTCGTTCTCCGCGACAATGCGCACCTCATCCGCCTTGCGGACCATCGACTGGTCAATGTAGCGCGATGAATAGAAGAACTTCGGCGACACAGCGATGTAGTCAAATAGCGCAAGTTCCGGGATGTCCCGCAACCCGTTCGTCTCTAGGGCGAGCCAACGGCCATCTTTCTTCAACGCCTCAAGCACATCGGCAAGGCCAGGCACGATCGTCGGTTCGCCGCCGGTTATGATCACCATCCTGTTGCCGAATCGCCGGACCTCCGCCATCAGCTCGGAGAGCGAAAGCGTCTTCATGGCGGTCTTCTGGGTGTCGCACCACGGGCAGTTCAGGTTGCAGCCGGCAAACCGGATGAAAGTCGCCGGCCTGCCGGTATTCCGTCCTTCTCCCTGAATGGAGCGGAACACGGAACGCAACCTGTATTTCATGCGTCGCACTCCTGAATGTACTTCTTGCCGATACGACGGGCAATCCCCTCTCTAGGCTCATCCTCCGGCGCGACCTTCATCGGCTCAAGCTCGTAGTCTCCATGCGCAACAGCCTCCCATGCGGCGGAATAGATCGGAAGCCCCTGACTGCGGAAGCGCGTCTCGAACTCGGTCCAGGCCTCAGGCCCTCGCTCCATCGGCTTGACACGCCTGAACAACGGCACCGCATCTCCGCCGCTGGCGGCATTCCCCTCATACGGGGGAAAGCACTCTTCCGTCACATAGCGGAAATATTCCTCGTGGTCGGTCGCGAACTCAAGCCGCCCCCCTGTCTCAAGCCGCTTCCACAGCGCCTTGAGGAACAGCGGCCCGAAAAGCCTATGGCTGTGGTGACGCTTCTTCGGCCAAGGGTCGGGGAAGAACACGTACACGGTCTTCACGCCATGCGCCGGCAGAAGATACCAGAACGTGTAAAGCGCCTCCAACCTAAGCACATGCGCATTGGCTATCTTCAGCCTGCGGCACTTGTCGTCGAAGGAATGTACACGTCCGAGCATCCGTTCGATGCCAAGAAAGTCGATTGCAGGATTGGCGGCGGCACGTCCCGTAAGGAATCGTCCCTTGCCGCACCCTACCTCAACCTCAAGTGGACGTTCGGGATCTATATCGAGCGGCAATGGCCTACATGGATCTGTAACCGTTATTATCATTTGTCTTCCGAATCCTGCCCCATGCCTATGGAATCAAGGAAGCGTTGCGGCGGCGGAATCGGGTGGAATGTCTCCGTGGACACGAAAGCGTGCCTTGTGGAGCCGGATACGAGCAATTCCGGATCTCCCTTGCGCCTCACCTCACAGGCGATCTCTACGCGCACTCCCTTCAGTTCAGCCACGTAGGCCTTGACCTCAAGGAGGTCATCATACCTCGCGGGATGCCTATACCGCACCTCGGCATGCGTGACGGGAAGAGCGCACCCATCGCGTTCAAACTCCCTGTATGTGTAGCCGCAGGCTCTCATAAGCTCATTTCGGGCTCTCTCGAATATCGTGAGATAGTTGCCATAGTATACAACGCCCATCTGATCCGTATCGGCATACGGCACGCGGTATTCTATTGTGATTGATTTCATTGCCCCCAATTATATCATAAAAGGGAGCCGCGCAAGCCTTTCTTCAGGACGCGCATGCGGGCATTGTCCGCAGATGGCTTCATGTTGCCGATATCCGACCCTTCGTGCTCAACGCTCCATCCCTTCCATTCGCGGAAAGCGTGGTACGTCCAGTCCCAACCGTATTCCTCAAAGATCGAAATGCAATCCGCCAGATAGCGGTCGGCGCCAGGGGCCCATGCGGTTGCGGAGAATTCGCCTACGTATATCTTCGCCTGATGTTTGCGGGAGAACTCAAGCACAGGCTTCAGCTCATTCCGAAGATAATCCTTGTCCCAACCCTTTTCCACATTGGGGTAGCGTATGCGCACCCCTTCACGCCCACCGCTGCCGACACCCTGATGCGTGAAACCGCCTGGATTGTACACATGGACCTCATAAATCACGTTTTCCATCGCGAGCGGAGACAGATAGGCAAACGTAACGGGAAGATCCATGGCGTTTGACTCCACAATGATGGTAGTATCTGCATCAATCTTTCGAATTTCCTCGGCAGCAAGCCTCTGGGCCGTCCAGTAATCGCAGATTATGCCGTCCGAATGGTACGGTTCGTTGATGAGGTCATACCCGTAGATGTTCTTTCGTTTCCCGAACCGCTTCACAATCTTCCGCCATGTCTCAAGGAACTCGTCCAGATACCGCCGTTCATAGAACATCCTCAACCCACGCTTGGCATTCCCGCCCGGAGCCGCATGCAAATCTATGGCGATCTGGATTCCATACCTCTCACCCCAAGACAAGACCTTGTCGAGAACATCAAGGCGACCGTCAAGCCACTGCCTGTATGCCGCCAGATCCATTTCCTCCTTTTCGCTCAAGCCCATACGCCGCATCTGGAAGCGCATAAGCGTTGCGCCCCATGACTTCAGGTCCTCAAAGTCCTTCTCCGTAGGATTGTCCGGAGACATAACGCCACGAAGCCGTCCTCGCCCTGCCACGTGGTCGGGGTACTTGACGCGATAGTCCTTGTTGACGATGGGGAAGATAGGGTCTGCCTTTCCGATCCTGAGCGTGGACAAGTCAAAGACGACCTTTCCCGTAGACCCCTGTAGACCAAGGTTGAGCCTACCTCGCTCACGACGTCGATTTGGGAACGAATCGACGATGCGGAAGCCTCTCTTCCCGAAACTGCCGTATGGGCCATTTGCCCCAGGATAGTTGTCGATCTTCATGTCAGGATCGTAGTACGTGACCATGAACTTGAAGCCGAGCCAGGGATTCTCCGGCTTAGTGATATTCTCCCCTTGCGCCTCAATTTCAGCGACAAAGCCATCCCTGTATTCGGAAAGGTCAAGATTGGCCCAGGCCTTCGTATCGCCCTTCGTATCAGAACCGACCTCTACCGTCAGGATATTGCCTTCAAGGCGAGCGCAATCCGGAAGATGCCAGTCCAGACCTTCCAAAGGATGCGTCTCCGCCGCACAGGCAGCATACTGAAACAGAAGCGAAACACAGGCAATGAACTTCGGAACAAGACAAGCGACTTTCATGGCATCACTCCATCAGCGAACAACGACTGAAGTACCCCTTGGACTTGG
>CAVJWR010000003.1:19555-20749 GCA_963653155.1 Limosilactobacillus gorillae | reverse complement strand
GAACGGTAAACTCATTCTTGTCCAACACGCGACCGACGAAGCGCACTTCGTCCAGATAGCCGCCGAACCCTCCAAAGCCACCTCCTGCCGCAAGCTGGTATCGGCAATCCAGTCCGTCCACCTGCGCAGAATCCAAGACGATATCCAATACTTTCGCATCATCAATCCACACATTATACCTCATGCCGTCGCCATCGTAGGTGACAACCACGCGATGCCAACGTCCATTTTCCAGCGATGCGCCACTGCAATCGAACGCAAACGGCACATTCTCATCGCCTGACCGATATCCCTTAAGCGAGAGATTCCCGTCGGGTTGAAGCACTACAGCCCAATCATATCGGCATTCTCCTGAAGTCGGATTCACGCGTCCGCGCCCAAGCAGAAACGCCTCCGCCGTGCGCGGCGACATATCTGGCATCACGAATGCCTCCATCGTCCAACTCTTCGGATGCAACTGCGGGATTCCGCACCACGTCCTATTCTCAATCGTCACGCCATCGGCTGCGGCAGAGACCATCGTTCTCACCGAACGGCGGTTGGCGAACAGGGTGTCGCAAACCCTCATGCGTCTCGCGGTTCGCATTGGAGAGAAACGCGGCTCATCGGCATCCACGCCAAAGACAGTCAGGCTGCCAACCGTCCAAGCCTCCGTACTACTGGCGCTCGCGACTGACGTTGCCGGAGCATCGTCAGTCCCCTCATCGAAACGCCATTGGATGAGATTCTCAGAGACCGCCTCGTCAAGCGTATCCGATGCCACCATGAAGCGATCAGGGGAAAGTGCAATTGGGGATACCCGAAGGGCTGCGACCTTGCCGATGAATCCGTTCTTAGATTGCATATGGCCGGCATAATGGCCAAGCGTCAACGGGAAGTCGTACCACCCATTCCAACGGTAATTTGTCGTGTATTGCAGCCATCCCGGTGTGGCGGAGGCATTCTTGAAGTAGTCAACGTATACCGTGACGCCCCTATATTGCGTCTGATCCCGGTCAGTCCCGCCAATCACGATTGCCAGATGGTGCCAACGGCCATCGTCAAAGAACCGTTCCCCGTAATTCGAGCATTCCGTAGACTTGCGCGACGTGTCATAGCTGTAGCGCGTATCCGCGACGACATTGTCCGAGTTGACGCGCACGCTGACCTTGTCGCCAATGGTCGATGGCGTATCCATTGCCAAGACGTTGAGAT
>CAVJWR010000003.1:0-19545 GCA_963653155.1 Limosilactobacillus gorillae | reverse complement strand
TGAGATTCCCCCAGTTTACGCCATTCCTTTTGAAGAAGCATTCGATCGTCGCCCCGCTGTTTGGACGAAGGTTCATCATCAGTCGTCCCGCCAGACCGGCAAAGTCAATGAAGCCATGCGATTGCGCGTATTGGTCTTTCATGCCAAACTCAACGGACTGTATGTCGGATCCTATCAGCACCCTCTTGTCCGTCGTCGCAAACACATACCGCCCTGGCCTATCCGATGAGAACACAGGCATCTTGTTGTGGCAACCGGCCGTTCCGGTAGAGTCTCCCGCCACAATCGAATTCGTCACCGTGGACACCTCTTCGCCCGGCGCACCATCGGCAAACGGGTAAAATGCCGATACCCCCATGCGCATGAATTCATCTGGACCAAGCACTTCGTCCGAGACGCGAATGCATGCGATCTGGCCCCTCGCGCATCCTCCGCCATTCCTCGTGCCATCCGCATCCCACAGGGTCGCCCCAATACGGACATCGGGATTCTGGTCATTGCCATTGACAAAGTCCGTCTGCTCGCCCTTTTTAGCATAATCGTAGTAGATGCATCCGATGCCCTTCGACTCGCTTGACGCGTCTACCGTAATCGCCCAATGCCGCCATCCCTGAAATCTGAGCTGTTGGGACTGTCCCAAATGGTATATCTTATATCCTGTACGGTTGTACATGGCAATGTAATCGCCATAGGCGCCTGTGGCCAATCGTCCACGGAACCAGTCGTTGAACGACACTATCGTTCCAAGCCGAGGATCCTCATTTTCGTCCGGACGCCAAAACAGTTCAATTGTGAACCGGTTTCGTCCCTCCGAATGCAGAGCCCTGGCAAGTCCCTTGAAGTCTATGCTTCCGCCACTCGCGAGATCCGAATATGCAGACGAAAAATGGATCGCCAAGGGAGTGCGCACCACTATCTGCGTACACATCGCATCCGAATAGATGCAATTCCCGGCGACGTTGTTTGTGTAGCAAGGCATATTACCGGGGTTTCCGCCACCTGATATTTCATTTACATAGGCAAGACCATCATACACACCCGGATTTGCCTGGTTCACAAGCCTTTCGACAGGCTGTCCCACAACGCCCTCCTCACAGGTGTAGAGCGCCAAGGTCTCCGCCCGCGAAGTCAGGCATCCAACGGCAAGCAGGAGCGAAAAGCCCCTACCCGCAATCGACATCAAAGCACTGTGTCCATCCGTGCATAATCCAATATTCATCTCTGTTCCTCAATAACCACGAAATGCGGCAATTGTACCAAAATCATTTTTTTTTTCAACGAGAAAAACAGAAAATCCGTTTATGGGTTTGTACCTAAGGCAAAACCGGAAAGGAACGAGGATGATGTTGAAAGGTGTGAATATCTATTGCAACAGGATCGTCAGCCCATGACGGTAGACGATCTGGCCGATGTTGTCGAGGAACCTCAATTCCCAGTTTTTGGGCAAGGCCGACACATCCGGTTCGCCGCACAACGTCGCGCCGTTCGTCCGCAAGATCGCATACCGTTTCGCCTTATCGAGCTTCGCCGGATCGGCGACCGTCAGGCGCAGCCTCGACACGTCGTAGGTTCCGCCGGCCTCGAACGCCAAAGCGTCGCTCGCGCCATCCGCCGACACGTCCAACGCGACCGTGCCGACAAGCGTCGCATCCGCGCCTAGCGTCAGCACGCCGACTTCGCCCTTGCCGCCTGGGAAGATACCCGCCGTCGCCGTCAGCGTACCCGATCCGTACACCGCGCCCGCACCCGACAGGGACGCGACCATCTGGGACGTGCCGCCGAGCGCGAACGCCGCCCCCTCCGCCACCACGAGATCGGTCGCCTCCGGCAAGGCACCCCGCGCCGCATCCGCCTGTTCGAAGAACGGCAGACGATCCGCACCCGCGCGTCCCGACGCCATTACATCGGCTTCGGAGAATGCGCGACCCCAGATGCGAATCTCATCGTACTGCGCCGCCGCGTCGTCGTTCCCGCTATCCGTTGACCAGCCAAGGTTGAACGAACACGCCGCAAGCGCAGACGGTGTCCAACCATCAGGCGTCGCCATTTCGTAGGTCTTCTCCAGATTGCCTGTGCGGACGTTCTGCTTGTAGAAGCGGAACTTCCAGATGCCTTCGACTTTCTCGCAGACGATTGAGACATGATAGGGCGTATCCAGTTCATAGGGCGCCATTTGATCGCCGACAGTCGTTGTGATCTTCTGCTGGCGCAAGCCGATCATGTCCCGCGTGTTGTCCGTGCCGTTCACCCATGTCATGAAGAAGCCGTTCGCGTTTCCCTCATCGGCAAACGTGAAGAGACGCGACCAATTGCGTGCCGCACGCAGCGTGGCCCAAAGTTCGAGGGTGAAGCCAGCCTCCGTCGTCGGCAATAGCCCCTTGCCAAGCGACTTGTACGCCGTGCCATGTGCGCCACCGGGCAAGTCAATGGTCTCATGCCACCGATGAACAGGCATTTCCGGCGCGGATAAGGCCAACGCACCTTCCGTCACCTCCGTCGCGCCCGCATAGGTCGCCGCCGCCGACAGCGCAAGCGTCCCGTCGCCCGTCTTGCGGAGAACCGGTGGCATCGCGAAATCCGCATCCGGCCCGCGCGTCGCCGACTCCAACAGCTCGCTCTCGGTGAGGGCGACCTTCCAGACGCGCACCTCGTCATAGCGCGCACAGGCATCCGCGTCGTTGGCCGAATAGCCGAGGTTGAAAGAGCCGCTGAACAGGCTCGCCGGATCCCAGTCGCCCGCCGCAATCGTCTTCGTCTCGCTTTGGACGCGGAATCCCGTGCGTGGATCCTGTTTCATCGCCGTCACCGTCCACGCCTCGCCAGACTTCGTGAAGACGAACGCGAAATGCCACTTCCGACCCAACGCGAGCGGCGCAAAGTCCGACGTGTTGTTCCACAGCGTCTCGCCGTTCGCCTTTAGGCAAAACGCCCCCTTCTCTACATTCTTGTCATTCGCCCACGCGAGATACAGCGTCTGCGCCCCGTCCGCCGAAGCCGCCGTGAAGACACGCGACCAGCTGCGCGTCTCTTCGGGCGTCGCCCACAGCTCGATCGTCACGCCGTTCAGTCCGCTCGGCACGACACCCGCACCGAGCACTAGCGTGGCCTGTCCCTTGCCAAGCCCCGGCAAACGCACTTCGCCATCCGCGAACAAAATCTTGTCCGCCTGCGCACCCATCGCCGTCGCGTTCTGTGCACCAACGGCATCCACGAGATCGCCGTTGAAACTCCAGCGGTGCGCAAGGTTCTCCGCCACGAGACGCGAAGCGGACAGCGGTGCGGCGAGCGTCGCCGTCTTGCCGTCCGTATCGACGACAAGACCGCCCGCACCGACCGTGACGGGCACGTCGGCGAACCAGTCCGGCATGTTCTCGGCGGCAGCTTGCGGCTTCAGCGTCCCGCCCACGGCGTTAAACCGCTTGTCCGTCGCCTTGCCGCTCGACACCACGCCGACGGACAGCGAACTGCCCGCACCCAAATTGACGAGGCCGCGTCCCTTCTCGCCCGCACCGACAACCAGTTTCTTCACCTGTACCGTACCGCCCGCGAGCGTCAATGTGCCGACGCCACTTTCGCCCACCGTCAGCTGCGTAGCCGACGAAAGATCCACGCGGCCGCCCGTCTGAAGGAGCTGGCCATTGGCCGAGGCATACCGCCCGACGGATGGATACCCCACAGCGCGGAACGTGCCGCCCGCAACCGCCAAGAGGCCGTCGCCGTTCACGCCGACCTGCGGATTGCCCTTCGTCACGTCCAGCGTGCCGTCTGCGAGCCGATACGTGCCGAGGCGACCCGACACATCGCCCAGCCGCAACGTGCCGTCACCCGATGACGTTCCCGGTTCGGACAGCGTCAGCGTCCCTGCCGTCTGCTCGACTGCGCCATCCTTCGCCGTCGTCCCGACCCACAACGCGCCCCACGCGAGGTCGCTCGTCACCGACAGCGTGCCACCATTTCCGACACGGACGAGACCCGTCGTCCCCGGCGTCGTCGCCGGATTGAAGTTCGCGGTCTCCGATGCATCGCCCGTCGCGACGTTCCAGTCGTTCGTCGCGTCATGCGCCGCCAGTGCCGACAGACAGCCCATCACGACCGTCATCACTCCCAGAATCCATTTTTGCATATGTTTGCTTCCTTTCTTTTGCTGTGCCTTCATCTAAAAATCTGCATTCCGTTTTTCTCCGTCTCTCCGTGCCTCCGTGTGCGCTCCCCCAAAACTCCCCTCTTCATTCAAACTTCATCTCATGGAGCGTGAACGACGCCGGAGGACGCGGATACCCCTGTTCCTTTTCAAAACCGTTGTAGAGTATGATTTCGCCTCGTGCCTCGGACAGCGGAAACGTCCCCGATCGCGCAAAGCGGAAGTCCTTTTCGAGATCCAGCCACACCGTCGTCGGCTCACCGTCCGAACAGGCGAGCGGCAACGTACATGTCAGGCGGTTGCGGTGGCTGTTTTCGGGAATCGTGACGTCGACCAGTCCCTTCGACCGGCTCGTGAACGTCAGCGTCAGGTAGCGGTAGCGGTTCGTCGCGAGCTTCGCCTTGTCCTTCCCGAGAAACAGGATCTTGAACGGCGCGTTCGTCACCGCCGCCGGGAAATCGATGCGGCGCGGCGGCGCGTCCGCACGTTGCACAATCAGCGGATCGTCGCTGAGCGCCGACGGCGTCGAACGGAAATCCGGCGGATCGAGCGCGGGAGCCGCCGTCCCGTCGTGCCGTTCGCCCGCAACATAGGCGAGCAGATTCCGTAGATACCGCGTCGCCGCCGGGTTGACGTCCCAGAGGTTCTGCGCCGCGACCGTCGAGACCAAGTACCGTCCCGCACCGAAGCGATATTCGGCCAACGCCATGCCCGCACCGCCCTTGACGTAGCGCGGACGCGCCGCCAGCACGCTTTCGTCAATCGGCGCGAGGACACGTTCGACGACGTGTCCATTCGGACGCTCCGCCCACGTGTCGAAGTCCGCCGCCGTCAAACCGTCAAAGACGGGATGCGCGACGGCCACCGGTTCGACCAAGTGGTTCGGCGCGGCCTGCAAACGCAAGAACGGGAACCCCGGCGGCGTCAGCCCTTCCGGCTCCAAGACCAGCAATGTGCCGCCGCGACGGACGAACAGCGCCAGTTCCCGATCCGACTGAACCGCCGCGCCCGGCGGCACGACGAGCGTCCCCGCATCCGGCAAGGCGGCCTCGTTCGGCAGAACACGCACACAAATGCCTAAACGACGGCAAACCTCCTCCAACATGGCATCCGTCGCGTACAGCACAAGCTCGTGCGCCGCGTTCGTCACAGGCGCGACCGCCTCGGCGCGGTGATGGAGGCGCACGGCGTAACTGTTGCAACTTTCGCGTCCGACGGCATCGGCGACACGCAGACGAATCTCACCCTCGCCCGCCGCGTCAGACGGCAGCGTCAGCTCCAACGGACGAACCACGTCCGCAAACGGCTCGACCGTGCCCAAGTCCACCGACACCAACGGAACGTCTCGCGTACCGTCCGCAAGTGACACGTGCGCACGTAAGTCGCCCAACGTCTGCGCCGTGTCGTTCACGAGCACACATTCGACGCGCCGCGTCTCGCCCGCAAACAGCTGACGGAACATCAGCCGTCCGCTGTCCGTGGCATCGTTCCGCAACAGCGGATACACGGGTTGTGTCCACCGCGTCCAACCCGGCACTGTCGGATCGGCGAACCAGGGCGCGAAGCCGACGAGCCGCCGATCCTGACGGAACAGATCAGCCAGACGTGTCGCAAGGTAGCCTTGCAGGTAATGCCGTCCCCGCGCCGGATCGAGAATCGGCAAAAGCCCCGTTGCCCCCGCGAACGGCATGCCCTCCGACTGTCCCCATGTGCAAGGGCGACGCGACCAGTCCACGTAACGCACGACGTCGCCCGGACGCATCCCGTCGTCAGGACGGATGCCCCAACCCGCACCGACGCACTCACCCAAAAACAGCGGCATCGTCAGCCGTCCGTTATGTCCGTAGGTCGCGGCCATCTGCGCGTAGAAGCCGTTCATCGCCGGGAACCACTCCGTCCAGCTGCGCGAATCGATGCCGTGGTAGCGGTGCGTGTCGAGAAAATCGGTCTTGCGCCGCGCGTCACCGTAGAGCCAGACGTCGGCCACGCCCGAAAAGGCGCAGGCCGGACGGTTCTGCCCGTCCAGACGCTTGACGAGATCGTACTGGAGATCAAGCTGCCGCCCGACTTCGGGACGCTGGTGCTTCACCTCGTTTCCGAGACTCCAGCAGACGACGCTCGCGTGGTTGTAGTCGCGGCGAACGAAAGCCTCCAGCGCCGGAAGGTTGGCGCGTTCAAACGCCGGCTCATCCAGCGCGTTGCAGAAGCTCATGCACCATTCGTCGTAGATCATCAGCCCCAGTTCGTCGGCCACGTCGTAGACTTCGGGAATCGCCGGCGCATGTGCCGTCCGCAGCAAGTTCACGCCATTCGTCTTCCACGCCGCGAGGTCGCGGCGGATGTCCGCCAGACTGTCGCGTCCGCGTCCGCCGTACTTGTGGGAATGCAACGAATCGCCGACAAGGTAGATTGGCTGTCCGTTGAGCACGAAGCGTCCGTTGCGAATGCGCATCGTGCGGAGGCCGATGCGGACGCGCTGCGTCGCGCACACGCGCCCGGCGGCATCCGTTAGCACAAGAACGAGGGAATGGAGATTCGGCTCGTTCGGCGACCAGGGCTTGCGACCGCCCGCCGACAAGTCGAGCACGAGTTCCGTCCGCCCCGACGCGCACGTCGTCTCCCGACAAGCGGCGACAGGCCGCGCCGAATCCGCCGCCTTGTCGGCCGCCCATGTGGCGGTAAGCATACCATCCAGCCGCGCCCCTGCGTTATCGACGGTCAGGCTGATGTGCACCGACGACAGGTTTTCCGCCGGATCGACGCGCACATCAGTCAGCCGAACGGGCGGCGTCTCGATCAGCATGACGTCATGCCAAAGGCCGCCCTTGATCGCGTAGCGATCCCAGTGCGCCCCGTAGGGACGCACGTAAGGCGGCTTGTTCGGCAGCGGCACGAGTGGCGCGTAGTCGGCATGGACGCGCAGGGCGACAAGGTTCGTTCCGGCGACGAGAAAATCCGTCACCTCCGTCTCGAACGGCACGAAATCGCCGAGGTGGTGCGCGACGAACCGTCCGTTGACGAACAGTTCCGCCTCCGCGCCGATTTCCTCGAAGCGCAGGAAACGCCGCCGTCCGTCGTGCGGCGTTTCTACCGCAAATGATTTGCGGTAGAAGCCGCAAAAGTAGACGCTGTTCGTGTCGAAAGCCCCGACGCGGTACGCACCGTATTTCGGCAGCGTCCACCAGTCGCGCGGCACGGGAATCGCCTGCCAATCCGCATCGTCCGTCGTCGGCGACAGGCGTTCGATCTCCTGTGGCGTGAGCGCACCGAACGGACGCGGCGCGGCGGTCAGCCCCGAAAACTTCCACGTGCCGTTCAAAGACGTGCGACACTCGGCCGCCGCAGCGGCAAACATCGTACAGAATAAAATCTGCATTGCAGTCAACATGGCGTAAAGGATAGCATAAGGTGGTCGTTTGGACAATTTGCTTTCCCGAAGAATATTGTCGTGTTTTCCGAAACAAATCCGCGCTGACGAAAGGAATTTGATATACTTCCCGGCGAACATGAAGTCAACGTCCGACACTCTGAACATCCTCGTCCAGGTAGACTTGCGCCAAAAGGCCGCGAGAGATCTCCTCGGCGGAGTGCTACACGCCGCCGCACAGCGTCCCCGATGGAATGTTAGGCTTCTGCGCGGACATCCCCTGAACAGGCTCGCCGACCTTGCACAGGGAAAGCCGGACGGACTGATCACAGACCGTCCGCTCTCGTCATCGCAAATCCGCCGCCTCGCGGACGCCGGCCTACGTGCGCTGATCGCCGCCTATGACGACGAGTCTAGAGCCCCTAACGATCCTCGTCTCGCCGTGCGCCATGTCTGTTGCGACAACGCGGCTATCGGGCGGGCCGCCGCCGAACTTCTTCTCAGCAAACGTCTTCGGCATTTCGCCTACGTCCCGGCAACCATACGCAACGCGTTCCTCCGCATGAGATGCGCTGCGTTCCGGGAGACGCTATCCGCGCATGGGCTGGATGCCCATGTCTACGACCCTCCAAGGCGCGGCAAGGACAATCTGGCGTACTGGCTGGAAAACCTTCCCAAACCATGTGGAATCTTCACGGAATTCGACCAGCGGGCAAAGGACGTCATCGACACCTGTCGCACGGCTGGGTTGAAGATTCCAGAACAGCTACTACTCGTGGGCGTCGACAATGAGGAATACATCTGCGAAAACACGATCCCGACTCTCACGAGCGTCTGGCCAGACTTCAACCGTGGTGGTCATCTGGCGATCGAAACGATGGAGCGGCTACTGCGGGGAGAACACGTCGCACGGAAGCCGATCCGCTACGGCGTCCGCGATGTCGTAGCGCGTGTCTCCACGGCCGATGTCACTGGCACGGCGCGTACCGTGGCTCTGGCCGTCGAGCATATCCGCCGTCATGCCGCCGAACCGATCCGCATCGCCGACATCGCGTATGCGGTCGGCACGTCCGAACGTCTGCTGGAACTGCACTTCCACGACGTGCTCGGCACGACAGCGGCGAAGACGCTACAGCGCACACGGCTTGACCTCGTAAAGGAACTGCTCCGCACTGAGGATTTGCCGCTCGCGCGTCTCGGCGAACGCTGCGGCTTCAACAGCGAAGCGCACCTGAAGACGCTCTTCAAACGCGAAACGGGGATGACAATGTCGGACTATCGCCGCCGTGCGTCAAAGTCTGTCCAAATGGCAGACGCCTGAACCGCACTCAGCGGAACACGTGCCGTGCATCAGGCCCTATCGCGGCGGCCAAGCATCTTGGAAAGCGTAAACAACACAAGCGCGATCGCCACCATGAGCAGGAAGCCGGTCGCGCCAAGGCGCATCCAGTCGCCAGCCCCCATGGCGGACACGAAGATCGATATCAGCGCATAGGACGATACGGAAAGCATGAAGCACATCGGCACGAGCGTGAGCCAGCATGGCTTCTTGCTTCTTACGAACCAAAGCGTTGCTGCAAGGAGCGTAAGTGACGCAAGGAGCTGGTTGGCGGAGGCAAAGATGGTCCAAAGCGACTTTGCGGCCTTTGGATTTCCGAGAAGCAATGCCGCAGCCAGTGCGCACACGATCGTGGTGCCTACATACATGTTATGGAAGAAGCCAAGCACCGGAGAACGATGGCCGGATGCGACAGACTCCGCGCCGTTGCCCTTCCTCGACGGGAAGCAGTCCATCAGCTCCTGCCAGGAGAAGCGTGCGAGGCGCGTACCGGCATCAACGGTAGTCATCAGGAACGCAGATACCGAAAGAAGCATGAAAGACTCCGCGATGCGCTTGCCCACATCGGGCGCGACACCAAACTTCTCGAATATCGTCACGCAGAAGCCCGCAACCGTGGATGCGAACATCTGCACCGGCTCCATGCTCTGCACTGCGTTGACATATTCCTTCTGGCTCATGTACGTGCCCGCGACGCCAATAAGGGCAATGATCGCCAACACGCCCTCAAGCAACATTCCGCCATAGGCGATCGGGCGTATTGACTTCTCGTTGTCCAGCTGCTTGGCGGACGTTCCGGAGGCGACAAGTGCGTGGAAGCCGGAACACGCGCCGCATGCGACCGTCACGAAAAGGAACGGGAACAGCAGTTCCTGCACTCCACTGCGGCCGACAGCCGAGAATCCGGCAAACGCATCTATGTGAAGCGTAGGGTGCGCCACGAACACGCCGAGGAAGCCCAACGCCATCATCGCATAGAGAAGATACGCATTAAGGTAGTCGCGGGGCTGGAGCAGAAGCCACACCGGCATTGTGGACGCAAGGAAGCAATACGCAAGAAGCACAACGGTCCACATGGCCTGTGCCGCCTCTTTCGACATGCCCATCATCGCGCACACATCAAGGGGAAACACGTTCCCTACCCACACGAACGCGAACATGACGGGCACGAATATTAGGGAGGCCCAGAGTACGGGCATGTGCAGACGGTAGACGCATATCCCGAAGACGATTGCCTCCACGATGAACAGCAGAGAAGCCGTGGCGATGGCGGGATCGGCCACAAACGTAGCCGCAATCTGCCGGGTGAACTCCGCAAGCACCAGGACAAGCGCCGACCAGCTGAACAGGAGAAACAGTATCCGTCCAGGCTTTCCAAGCACTTCGCCTATGACAGTCCCGATTGACTCGCCCCCATGCCGCACGGAGAGGAACAGTGCAATCATGTCGTGTGCGGCCCCAATGAAGATGCATCCGATTATGATCCAAAGGGCTACACTTGCCCACCCGAACTCTGCGGCAAGCACAGGCCCCACTATCGGCCCAGCTCCGGCAATGGCCGCGAAATGATGTCCAAACAGCACCGTCGGGTGCGCCGGAATGTAGTCTACGCCATCGCGCCGAGTGTGCGCAGGGGTCTCCCTAGTGGAATCGATGCCAAGCACCTTGCCCAAGAAGCGGGAGTACAGGAAATAGCCGCCGAGAAAACATGCGGACGCGATGATGAGAAGGACAAGACCGTTCATGACTTACAACCTGCTTGCTGCGTGAATAAACTGCCTCAGACCGATTCCGCGACCTTGGCCTTGGCGGCAGATGCGTTCTGTGGCGGGCCTTTCTTGAGGAAATCCCGTATCTTATCCATCGTCTCTGCGGAAAGGATGTGCTCCATCAGGCAGGCGTCCTTGTCGGCTATTCGCCGTGACACCCCTATGCGCATGAGAAATTCGCGTATCTTGTTGTGCCGGTTCAGGATCATGGTGGCGATGCGGCGGCCCTTTGCCGTAAGCTCCACGTCGCCATACGGCTCCTGCGTCACAAGGCCGAGCTTCTTCAGTTCGGAAAGTCCCTTGACGACACTCGGCATCTTAACCTTGAGGGAAGTCGCTATGTCGCGCACACGCGCACGGTTCTTCTCGTGGATAAGAACATATACAATCTCAATGTAGTCCTCAAGCGACTTGGTCATTGCTCAACTCCGGTTTCCTGTGTTAAATCAGCATTCTGTCCTTCGGACGGTTCGGTTGCGGCAGGCATCGCCGCAGGCGCAGTCTCTACAGCAGGTTCCGCCTGAACAGGCTCCGCCGTCTCCTCGAAGCGAGTAGGGGTGCGGGCGATGAACTCCTTGGCGAATGCCCTGTATGCCACAGCGCCTTTGCACGTGGGATCGTAGTGCATTACCGGCTGTCCATAGCTCGGAGCCTCGCTTGTGCGCACATTGCGTGGGATCGTGGTCTCGTACACGCGGTCGCCGAACCGTTCCTTGACCATGGCTATCACGTCTTTCGTCTGCGTCGCGACCATGTTGACCATCGTGAGCAGGATGCCGTTAAGCTCAAGCGAGGGATTTGCGCCCGCGCGCAGCTGCTCAAGTAGGTTTGTGATGAGGCCAAGGCCCTCCATTGCGAGGAACTCCGCCTGCATTGGCACGAGAACGCCATCTGCCGCCGCGAGCGACGCGGTCATCACAATCCCAAGCGACGGCGGGCAGTCGAGCAGTATGTAATCGAATACGCCTGAATCCCGCACTGGCGCAAGCGCCTGCCTTATCACGGAAAGGTGATCCTCCTGGCGGGCGATCTCTATCTCCGCGCCGGCAAGATCCACTTCCGAAGGAATTATGTTGAGGTTGTCGTATGCGGTGGGCTGTATCACATCGGCTATCTCGGCCTCGCCAAGCAGCACAGGGTATATCGACACCCCCTGCTGACGCTCAAGCCCAAGTCCGCCAGTCGCGTTCGCCTGCGGATCGAGATCCACGACAAGCACGGTGCAACGCCTACGCGCGAGCGCCGCCGCAAGATTCACCACGGTTGTGGTCTTGCCGACCCCTCCCTTCTGGTTGGCGACCGCAATTATCTTGGTACGCTTGATCATCTTATCATCCCCGCATTCTTGAAGTCTTCCATGTTCTTGGCCACCGATGCGTTGGTGTGCATCCAGAAGAACCGCATCAGGCACACGTCCCACGGATCGTCCACCCCCTTGATGACGGCATCAAAGGGACGGCCATCCGACTTGACCTCGCGCACCACGCGTTCGGCTACCGCCTCCATCGAATCCGTGACGATCTGCTCGGAAAACGCCTCCTGCTTCAGCCGATACCCGTACTTCAGTATCTTGAGGTCATCCTCGTGCTGCTTCAGGAACTCGTAGTACCGTTGGGCCATCTCGCCGAAGCCCTCGAATTCGTCCTTTACGTACCGCTCCGGGGTTATGATCTCAGGCTTGCTCGCCTGAAGCCTCCCTTCGCGTATCCTGATCTTTCCCGGATAGTCCTCAAGCTCCGCCAGAAGGTGGTAGTCCACACAGGTCGAACCGAACGTCTCAAGGGCCCGCGTAGGTGCGTAAAGCACCTGCGTGGACTCTGCGGCGTACATGAAATCGTATGACCGATCCTTGCTCACCCCTTCATGACCTCGTCGAAATCCAGGCCAAACTCCCTGAGGTTGACCTTCAGGTCGAACTTGTCGCGGGCGAACGGCTTCATCAGCGCATCCGCCGCCGCATCGCCGGCGGTCTCCTTGGCGGGATCCCACTTGAGTGAGTACGACTTCTTGCCGCGACCAAGCTCCATGCACATCTGGCCAAGCGAGCACATCGCCGTAGAGAGGTGTCCGCCAAGGGCGTTCGTGACCGTCTTCTTCGGATCGCCGGCCTTTACGGCCTCAAGCCAGTTGTTCACATGCTTCTGGGTCGCAGGGGCATCCATGCGGGCGATCTTCGGCAGGATATCCTTCCTCGAAGCCGCCATGGCCGGAAGCTGCCCAGGCCTCACCGGCACATCGGGATCGGAGGCCGTGACCTTTACCGCACCGCGTGTGCAGAAGAGCCAATCGCCATTCTCGCCAACGAACTTTACGCCGTTCTGGTACTTGTTGCACACGTGGACATCCGTCGATCCACCGTTGAACGAATAGTGGAGATCGTACGTCGTGTGAACGTTCCAGAGCTTGCCGCCTGAGAGATCCATCCATTCGCAGGTGCCGCTGACGCCCTCAGGGCCGACAGCGCCAAGACCCCACCTGGCTATGTCCAGATGGTGTGCGCCCCAGTTCGTGATCATGCCCCACCCGTACGGGGCGAGCTGGATCCATCCCGGACGATCCTCGATGCGATTCAGATCCTGGGTATGGCAGCGGGTCCAGTTGTATGGCACAGTGGGATCCGTAGGGCCAAGCCAGGTGGCGTAGTCGAAAGTCTTGGGAACTGGCTCTGCCGCCGCGATGCCGCCCGCCTTGTCAAGCCCGATGCCGACCTCCACGCGCTTCACCTTGCCGATCACGCCGTTCCTCACGGCGTTGCATACGCCATCGAACTGGCTCCAGCTGCGCTGCTGCGAACCGACCTGCATCACGGTGCCGTAACGCTTCGCGAGGTTTGCGAGCAGACGACCCTCCTTGATCGTCTGCGTGAAAGGCTTCTGCAGCCACACCGCCTTGCCCGAGCAGATTGCGGTGGACGCGACAAGCGCATGCCAGAAGTCGGGAAGGCAGAGCATCACGGCATCCACATCCTTACGTGCGCACACTTCCTTGTAGTCGTGGTACGTGTCAACCGTATATCCGGCAAAGCCCTTCTCGCGGTAGGCCTTCTCAAGCTTCTGCTTCGCGAAATCGACACGGCGGGAATCGAGGTCGCACACCGCGACGATACGCGCGAGGTCTGGACGCTTCAACACACTCGGCATCTCAAATGTGGACGCGATGCGCCCCAAGCCGATCACCGCGACACGGATCTTCTCGTTCGACGAGAATGTAAGGGCCGCACATCCCGGCAGCACGAGCGGAGCCGACGCGAAAGCGGCCCCCTTCAAAAATCCTCTGCGATTTACGTTCATCTATCCATTGCTCCTTTCAACTTTCTGCTTGCATCATTTATCGCCCCACAGACGGCCCGTGAAGTGATCGTGGCTGAAGTTATGGCCTCAACGCGCCCGCCATCTTTCCTGACGGAGATAGGCGATGCGGAGTCCATTCCAGTAAACTGCTTCATGAAGCTTTCGCTTGTGAGGTTTGAGCCGAGACCGGGGGTCTCCGCCGCCTCAAGCTTGCGGTACGTAACAATCTTCCGGTCAGCCGTAAAGCCCACCATGAGTACGATGTCCCCGCCATATCCCGAAGGGTCTCGCCCCTTCACGGCATATCCGATCCGCTTCCCGGCGGCATCCTTGCCGACGAAAATGCCATCCGCCATCTCCTCTACCTTGAGATCACCATTCGAAGACGGCATTACGGCTGCGGCCGCGTCAAGCGTCTGCTGGATGCGGATGCGGCTTATCGCATCCTTTGTCAGTGCGTTCACGCTTGCCAACACTCCGGCGCACACCGCCGAAATGATCGTAAGGCTAAGAATCAATTTCGCTATCTTCATTGTATTTTCTTTCGGTGGCCCACGCCTGACACCATGGCCGCCAATCAGTCAAAAACGGCGAAGATAGTATCACATTTGTTGTTCAAACGCAACATTTCCGGAAGCCCTACGAAGGGAATGCGCCGCAAGCGACCTCCGTGACATAGTTCGAGAACGCCTGCCTCACCTCTTCGGCGAGATTCGCGTATTTCTTCGCGAACGGAGGCGTCTGTCCCTCACTAAGCCCAAGCAGGTCATGCATCACGAGCCACTGGGCATCGCACACAGGCCCCGCACCTATCCCAATGGTCGGTATGGACAGTGCCGAAGTCACTTCTGCCGCTAGCTCAGAGGGAACGCACTCAAGTGTCACCGCAAATGCGCCGGCAGCCTCTACGGCCTTGGCGTCATCTATCACCCGCTCGGCATCCTCATGCGTCTTGCCCTGCCGCTTGAATCCGCCGTATGCGTTTACCCGCTGCGGCATCATGCCCACGTGGGCAAGCACCGGGATTCCAGTCTCAGTCATCCTGCGTATGAGGCCGCATACGGAAGTGCCTCCCTCAAGCTTCACGGCATCAGCTCCAACCTTGAGGCAGGCGATGGCGTTGGACATCGCAAGATCGTCTCCGCACTGGTATGAGCCGAAAGGCATATCCGCCACGACGAGGGCGTTCTTGACGGCACGCGCCACAGCGGCGGTCGCCGACAGCGTCTCCTCCATCTTCACGGGCAGCGTCGTCCCGTATCCGAGCATCGTCATGCCCATGGAATCGCCCACGAGCAGACATGGCACGCCCGCCTCGTCCGCAAGACGGGCGAAACACGCATCGTAGGCGGTGCAGCACCCTAGTTTCTGGTTGCCTTTGGCCGCCTTGAAAGCCGTAACAGTCCACTTTTTCATAACGTCAAATGTATAGATTGAATCCGACTACAGCTACCACCCGCATGCATCATGCCCCGGTGCCATCACATCTGGCCAGAACCAGGCAAAGCGTGAGGTTTATCGCGTTGAACAGGAAATGGCAGAGCATCGGCGAACGGATGGTGCCGCTCTTCCAGTACAGCCACGCGAATGCGACGCCGAGAAACCACAGCGGGACGAATGTGGCCGCATGGAAATGCACCACCGCGAAGATCGCACCGGATACAAGTGCGGAAAACAGCGGAAACGCAGCCCTGTCGCCGGATTCGTTCGACTGGTCCTGAGAAGCCATCTTTCTCCACAGCCAGCGGAAGAGGTTAAAGAGCCCCATCCTGAAAATCAGCTCCTCAAGAATCGGGGCCACAATCACCGCCGGCGCCGCAAACTTGGCCTTGACCTTCCACGCGACATTCGGATCGGAGAAAAGCCTCACCAGATCCTGTGGTGGAGGATCGTATCCGAGAAGCAATGCGACTTGCTCAGAAACCCAAGCAAGCCCCATTGCGGCCAGTGTGACCGGCAGGAACCATTTCAGCGCCAGTCTCACCCCTCAGCCTTCGCCTCGTTGGTTCCGCGCACCTTTATGTGCAGTTCGCGAAGCTGCTGCTCCGTCACATAGTTCGGCGCATTCATCATGAGATCCTGCGCCTTCTGGTTCATCGGGAACGCAATCACCTCGCGGATGTTCGGAGTATCCGTGAGAAGCATCACCATGCGATCCACGCCGGGCGCAATGCCGCCATGCGGCGGTGCGCCGAACTGGAATGCGTTGTACAGGCAGCCGAACTTCTGCTGCACGACCTCCTTCGGGTATCCGGCGATCTCGAACGCCTTCTCCATGATGTCTATGCGGTGGTTGCGGATTGCGCCGGACGAAAGCTCGATGCCGTTGCATACCACATCGTACTGGTATGCCTCGATGTCCAACGGCGCCTTCGTCTCCAGCGCCTCAAGCCCGCCCTGCGGCATGGAGAACGGGTTGTGCGAAAAGATGATCTTGCCGGTCTCAGTATCCTTCTCGAAGAACGGGAAATCAACGATCCAGCAGAACCTGTAGCAGTTCTTCTCGCGGATGTCGTTCGTCATGTGGTCCGCAATGTCGTTGCGGACAAGCCCCGACAGCCTATGGCACTCGTCAACCGGTGCAGCCATGAAGAAGAGCGCATCGCACGGCTCCATGCCGACCATGCCCTTCATTTCCTCAAGCTGGGCGGGCGAAAGGAACTTCGCGATCGGCCCCTTGAGTTCGCCTTCCTTCGTCCAGCTGATGTAGCCAAGACCCTTGCCGCCGTTCTCCTTGACGAAAGCCTCGCGCTTGTCGAACCACGTGCGCGTCTCGACGCCTACGATGCCCTTGACGAGCAGTCCCTTGACGAGGCCGCCATTCTGCACGCAAGCCGCAAACGCCTTGAAATCGGCCTTTGCGAAGAAGTCGCTCATGTTGATCCACTTCAGCGGGTTGCGCAGATCGGGCTTGTCGCTTCCGTACACCATCATCGCGTCACGATACTTGATGCGCGGCCACGGAGCCTCCGTGCATTCCCACTTCGAGAACTTGCGGAACGTCTTGGACACCACATCCTCCACGACTGCGAATATCTCGTCCTGAGTGGCGTAGCTCATCTCGATGTCGAGCTGGTAGAACTCGCCGGGAGAGCGGTCGGCGCGGGCGGCCTCGTCGCGGAAGCACGGCGCGATCTGGAAATACTTGTCGAACCCGGAAACCATGAGCAGCTGCTTGAACATCTGCGGGGCCTGGGGGAGCGCGTAGAACATCCCGCGATGGATGCGGCTCGGCACAAGGTAGTCGCGTGCCCCTTCCGGGGAGGATGCGGTGAGGATCGGAGTCTGGAACTCGTGGAAGCCCTTCTCCCACATCTGCTCGCGAAGGAAGCGTATCACATCCGACCTGAGGATTATGTTCCTGTGAAGCTTCTCCCTACGCAGGTCGAGATAGCGGTGTTTCAGGCGCACATCCTCCGACTCGTCGGCCTTCTCGTCCGGGACATATATCGGGGTCACTTCCGAGGCGGACTCCATCACAAGCTCGTTCGCCTCGATCTCTATCTCGCCTGTCGGCAGATCGGGGTTGATCGTATCGGGCGTACGCAGCTTCACCTCGCCGGTGACGGTGATCACCGATTCGAGGTGCGCCTTCTCGACAAGGCCGAAGAAGCTGCGGCTCGGATGCACTACGATCTGGGTAAGGCCATAATGGTCGCGAAGGTCCACGAAAAGGATGCCGCCATGGTCACGAAGGCGGAACATCCAGCCCGACAGGCGAACGGTCTTGCCCGCGTCTGAGGCGCGGAGTTCGTTGCACGTATGCGTACGATAGGGATGCATTATCATATCTTCCTGCTTAAGAAAAAACGGCGTGGATTATACCACATGTTGCCGCCAGTTGCACTAACTGCGCACTGCTGGCGACAGGTAGACCGGAAGCGGTTCCGGCACAAGCAGCTCGGCGTGGTCGAGCGCAATGCGCACCATCCGCTCCGCGCTTGGCGAACGCCCGCCAGCGAACCTCTCGCCGAACGCCTCTGCAAGTTTGCCGCCGATGCGGGCCTCATCGGGCGTTACGATGATGGCAGAGCTCGGCACGGCAGTGCCAAGCTCTGCCTCCGGCACGAGATGGAGTTCCCGCACCGTCCTGCATCCATCGTACACCGCCACCCAGAACAGGCCCCGGCGAGCATCTCCGATCACAGCGGTTTCCACCGAATCGTCAGCCATGGACATCGCGCTCGCAAGCCCATACACGACAGGGGAATCGGCAAGCTCCGGACGCTTGGATTTCATCCCGATGGCAAGCCCCTGCGCAAACGAGAGTGCCCCACGAATCCCGGCGAACGAGCCTGGGCCTGTGCCTACGACTATCCGGTCAAGGTCGCCTATGGCGCACCCGTGCGCCATCACGAAGTCCCGCACCAGCACCGGCCAGTCTGCGCTTCGGGAATTCTTGCCGTCAAGCACCGTGCACGCGACTGCATCATCCAGCGCAAGCGCGATGGACTGCGCGTCTGTAGATCTGTCTATCGCCAAAAGTTTCATTGCCTGTGATTATACCACATCGGGAACGGTTGGTTGCGAAACGGTGGCTCAATCGTTCGGCCTGCCGTCGCTCGCAAAGATCTTGGTGTCGCCTATCCTTACGCCTTCCTCAAGGCCAAGTTCCTCTTCCAGCTTCTCGCCCGGACGTATCCCGGTGAAGACGATGTCAATGTCCTTGTGCGGACGCCATCCGGCCTCCCTTATCATGTCCTCCGCCAGCTTGAGAATGCTTACTGGTGCGCCCATGTCGAGGGTATAGACCTTCCCGCCATCGAGCGCGGCCGCCGACAGTACCAGCCCCACCGCCTCCTGTACGCTCATGAAATAGCGCGTCATGCGGCGATCCGTGACCGTGACCGGGCCACCCGCCGCAATCTGCTCCCGCCATAGCTCCACCGCGCTTCCTGAACTTCCGAAGACGTTCCCGAACCTTACAACAGTGAACCCTGCGGCAAGCACGATCTTTTCGGCCTCACGCTTCGTGCGGCCCATCACGCTCTTGGGATGGACGGCCTTGTCCGTCGATATGAAGACAAGCCGCTCAACCCCCGCCTCCTTTGCGATGCGCACGAGCGACCCGGTCGCGCCGGTGTTGTTCCGGAATCCCTCCTCAGGATTCATCTCGACCATCGGCACGTGCTTGTACGCCGCCGCATGCAGAACGATTTCCGGCTTCCATTCCTCGAATATCTTGCGCATCTTGGCCTCGTCCGACACGTCAACCATAAGCGGCACGCACCGTCCGGTTCCCTTCATCTCATGGTCTATCCGATACAGCGCATTCTCGCCCCGCTCCACCATGAGCACCTTGTCCGCACCTGCCCTCGACACCTGCCTCACGATTTCGCTGCCGATGGATCCGCCCGCACCGGTAACGAGCACGCGACGTCCGGCGAATATCTCTGGAACCGGAATCGCCATGTGCGACTTCGGCTGCACCGGGCCGATTGCCCCCCTGTACGCCTGACGCAGGAACCTTATTCCAAGTATGCCGAAGAAAGCGAACACGGCATCGATCAGCGTCACGGAGTACGGCGGACGCGCCCATGAAAGGCTCAGGTTCGGCATCATCATCAGCATATAGAGCAGCAACGCCGCAGCGATGGAGAACGTCGCGGCATACTTGAAGATGTCCTTGGACGCAATCC
>CAVJWR010000002.1:52429-60680 GCA_963653155.1 Limosilactobacillus gorillae | reverse complement strand
GTGTTCACGGTGACGCAGGATGCCGCGAAGGTCGAGATCGGGGGCGGGCTTGTGCACTGCTGCGACGCTTCGGGGTGCGATTCTCTGGTTGCCACGGTTCACGTCGATGTCGAGACAGCACCTTGGATGGCTGAAATCTCGGAAGAGGCAAAGGATATCTGGGTGTTCCTGCTGTCGGGCGAAGATCCGGTTTTGGGCGACGGAACATTTGAACTCTACATTGCTCCGGCGGCAGAGGGGGACGTGCTGCCCCGCACGGCGACGGTTACGGTCGGAAACGCGACACTGCGCATCACGCAGGACGACGGCGTGGTGATCGACGGCGGCAACGTTCCGTTCATAATTCCTGCGGCATGGTTCTCGAAGTATCCGGCGCTGGGAGGAACGACGGTCGACGAATGGCAGAAAATCGCGGAAGGCGCGGGCGTGAAGACCGACGCGAGCGGTGCGGCGCAGCCCGTGTGGCACGACTACGTGGCGGGGACAGACCCCACGGACGCGGAGAGCCGCTTCACGGCATCGGTCGCCCTTGAGGACGGCAAGCCCGTCGTGACGTGGACTCCGGCACTCAACGGCGAGGGCGTCCGCAAAGGTGAGCGCATCTACCGCGTATGGGGCAAGGCGAATCTTGACGACGCGGCGTGGAGCGAAGTCGCGCCAGGCGGAGAGGCCGACTACCGCTTCTTCCGCGTCACCGTCGAGATGCCGTAGGAAGAGAAGTAGCAGCTCCCGTGCAATGCACGACGACGAGGGCGTCGTCGCTACGGGTGCGGGAAGCGGGAGGGACGCGATTCATCGCGTCCGCGTCTTTCGGTCGCAACAAGTTGCGACCCTCCCCATGTGTGTACGGCGGCGATTTCATCGAAATCGCCCTACCAAGCCAGACCGACACAATCGCGACGACGAGGGTATCGTCGCTATGGCACGGCTAAATCATCAAATGCCTAAATGACCAAATGCAATCGTAAATCGAAAATCGAAAAATTGGAAATCGAAAATTCTCGGTTGCGTCATGGAAGAGAAGATATGGTATAATCGGTTGCAACATTATCTATAGGAGGCGCTTCATGAACAGGAGAGAATTTCTTAGAGGGACGGTGGCAACGGCCGGAGCGGTTGCGGCGGGATGTGCGATGGCCGCACAGCGGTGCAGTGGCGGCGTATGCGCGATAGTGACTGCGGCGGACACCCCGTTGATTGCATCGACTCCGATGCTCCAGAATCCCGCACCCACGTCCATGGGCGTTGCGTTCGCGGTAAGCGCGTTGGCCAACGGGTTCGTGGACTACTCCGAGTCGGCGGACATGAAGTCGCCGAAGCGGGTAAAGTGCGGAGGATTCCGTGTCACCGACATGAACGACAAGGTGATGCTCGTGCGCCTTACGGGACTGAAGCCCGCCACCCGATACTATTACCGGATTGGCGCAGATCGGATCAAGTACGGCGGTGGCTACAACATGAAGGTGCTCGGCACCGAAATCGATCCCACTGTCCGGTCATTCACTACGGTCGGTGAGGCGGCCAGCTCGCATTTCTGCGTATGCAACGATACGCATGCCACATGGTCATCGTTCGGGCCTGTGGTCGATAAGATCGCCGAACTCAAACCGGCATTGACGGTATGGAATGGAGATGCCTGCAATACCCAGGAGACTATCGAAAGTCTGGTACAGGTGTTCCTCCGTCCAGATGTCCAGCGCAAGGACTATGCCGCTGAAATACCGTTTTGCTTTGTTCCCGGAAACCATGACCAGCGTGGCCTTGCGTGTCGCCACATTGAGCGTGTGTTCATGTTCCGGCAGCCAGAAGAGCGTCTTTCCCGCGATTGGGATCTTGGGCGCAACTTCGCGTTCCGGCTCGGTGATATAGCGCTTGTCGGTCTTGATACGGGAGAGGACAAGCCTGATGCCCGGGACATCTATGCAGGCCTTTTCAACAACGAGGCGTATCGCGTGGCGCAGACGGCGTGGCTGGAGAATGCCCTTGAAAGGCCTGAGATAAAGTCCGCCCCGTACCTTGTCGCATTCTGCCACATCCCGCTCTTCGATCCGCGCCCGTGGGCCAACCCTGGCGGCACATACGACAACTGCGGCGGCAAGTACCGGCACGACTTCGCCATTTGGGAGAAGTCGTGCGCCGAAATGTGGGGGCCGCTGTTCAAGCGGTACGGGGTGCAGCTCCTGATCGCGGCGCATCAGCATGAATACCGCTACGATGCGCCTACCGCAGACCGCCCATGGACGCAGATCATCGGCGGCAGCCCCACCCTTGACGAGAAGAAGGGCCGTTTCGCCACGGTCATAGACGGCAAGGTTGAGGCGGGAGCGCTGAAGATCGCTGTCCACGATCTGCACCATCGCCGTTTGGTTGGTGAGTTCTCGTTCAAGCCAAGGGCGTAACGTCTGTGGGATTGATGTTTTTGAAGATGAAATAGGGGAAACAGGTAATGAAGAAGCACATGTTGTTTGGGATCGCCTCGCTCTGCGCGTTCGGTGCGTTTGCCGAGGTGGGGTTCTTTCAGGATAGGGAAGTGTACATACACGAACCCAACTATGACGAGTCGAAGATTCCGGCGTATACGCTTGAGGATCCATTGACCTTCGTGGATGGACGGAAGGTGAAGAGCGCGGCGGACTGGAAGGAACGCCGCAAGGAGATACTTGGGATATTCGCGAAGGAAATGTACGGCGAGGAGCCGCCGAAGCCCGAAGCCGTAGTAACTGAGCTTCTGAACGAGAAGAATACGGTTGACGGATACGCGATTCGCCGCCAGTACAGGATGTGGTTCAGGAAGGACAAGAGCGGGCCTTGCATCAACTGGATTGTATGGGTGCCGACGTTCGCGAAGAAGCCGGTACCTGTCATCTCTTTCCTCAACTATCGCGGGAACCATGAGCTCGTGCCGGATGCCGACATTCCCGTTCAGCAGGGCTGGAGCCGTGCCGGAAAGAATACGGACGGAAACAAGTGTGTCGAGCGCACTCGCGGAGTGCAGCAGAATCCCAACGAGGCGACAATATTCCCGCTTGGCATCATCCTTGCGCGTGGCTATGCGGTGATGAGCGCATGCTATTGTGAAGTCTCTCCCGATCCTGACCGCAATGTGAAGGAACCAGAGTTCAAACAGAATCCCTTCGCATACACTGGCGTATTCGAATTGTGGGGCAAGCGTGACGAAAGCCGCACCGACAACATCACCGCCATCGGCGCATGGGCATGGGCGCTTTCGCGCGGTCTTGACCTTGCGGAACGCATCCCTGGGATTGATGTGAAGAGAAGCGTGGTCACGGGTTGCTCCCGTCTCGGGAAGGCCGCATTCATCGCGGCGGCGAGAGACGAGCGTTTCACCGTTTGCGTGCCGAACCAGACCGGTGGCGGCGGCATTCCGCTCGCCAAACGCGACTACGGGGAGAACATCTCCACCGAGAACCGCTACTTCACGCATTGGTACTGCCGCGCCTATGCGAAGTACGCAGAGGCCCCATGGAAGACCATGCCGTTCGACCAGCACCTGCTCGTCTCGTGCATCGCGCCACGTGCGCTGCTCGTTGAGGGCTTCGACTCCCCTTGGTTCGATACGAAGGGCGAATACCTTTCGCTCAAGGCGGCAAGCCCCGTGTGGAAGTTCCTCGGCAAGAGCGGCCTGCCCGACGTGGAGTGGCCTGCGGACTTCGATACGTCTGCGATCGGCAAGGATCTCGGATACGTTCGCCGTAGCCAGAATCACGGAATTTCCGGCTACGACTGGCAGTGGATGATGGACTTTGCCGACGGCGTATTCGGCAAATAGTCCGCAATACAGTCATGATGTCGCTGGCGAACCTATCATACGAGAGAGGAGACGACCCATGAAGATTACGTTTCTTGGCGCTGCTCGCACGACTACCGGATCCATGCATCTTGTCGAGGCATGCGGCAAGCGCATCCTGCTTGACTGCGGACTCTACCAGGGACATCGCAAGGAGGCGTTCGAAAAGAACCGCAATTTGCCTGTCGATGCAAAGACCATCGACTACGTGATCCTCTCCCACGCGCACATCGACCATTCGGGCAATCTGCCGCAGCTTGTGAAGGCGGGCTTTCGCGGACGGGTCTTCGCGAGAAGCCAGACCGTCGACCTTTGCGACATAATGCTTCGCGACTCGTGCTTCCTCCAGCGGCGGGACGTCGAATACGTGAACAAGAAGCGTAGGGCGCAGGGCAAGAAGCTCTTCGAGGAGCTTTACACCGAGGCCGACATCGATATGCTGATGAAGCTGATGTCGCCAGTGCATCTCCATACGCCTACGAAGATCGCGCCCGGCATTGAGCTTACGTTCTACAATGCGGGGCACATCCTCGGTTCTGCGTTGGTGCAGCTGGATATCGCAGGCGGAACCGGGCACAGCCACAGGCTGCTGTTCTCTGGCGACCTTGGCCAGCCGAACCAGCCAATCCTCCGCCATTACGAGTATCCAGAGGGCGCGGACATCCTGCTGATAGAGTCCACCTACGCAGACAGGCTGCACCCGTCGGCCGCGTCGGTTCAGGACAAGCTTGAGATGCTGGTGAGGAAGATAGACCGGCACAATGCCAAGCTGCTGATTCCGGCGTTCTCCGTGGGGCGCACCCAGCAGATCATATACTACCTCAATCGACTCCGCGATGCGGGGCGGCTTCCCAACGTTCCGATATACATAGATTCGCCGCTTTCCCAGAAAGCCACGGAGATATACGCGCACCATACGGGATGCTACAATGAGGAAGCCTTGGCGATGATCAAGGCGGGGCACTCCCCACTGTGCCTTGACGGCATGCAGTACGTGCTCACACCGAGCGATTCGATGGCCTTGAACGACAAGAGCGGCCCGATGATAATAATCGCCGCGTCCGGGATGTGCGAAGGTGGGCGGGTCGTCCACCATCTGAAGCAGATCGTGACCGATCCGTGGAACATCGTCCTGATAGTGGGGTTCCAGGCTGAAAACACGCTTGGCCGTCGCCTTGTGGAGGAACGCAACCCAATCCGCATACTTGGCGAAGAGCTTGAGCTTAATGCCCGCGTGGAGACCATTAACGCGCTTTCCGCGCATGCGGACCGTGATGGCCTCATGGACTGGTTCGACAATGTAGGCAAGAACGTCAAGCACGCATTCGCGGTACATGGCGAGCCGGAAAAGGTGGAGGCGATGCGCAAGCTTCTCGTTGAACACGGGGCACCCCGTGCGACCGCCCCGCAGCCGGGGCAATCATTCGTGTTCGACTGAGATGAAACGCGCTTTCGACATCACGCTTGTTGCGCTGACCGCAGTGCTGTGGCTTCCGCTGATGTTCGCGACTGCGATTACCGTGCTTGCGTGTGAAGGAAGGCCGATATTCTTCCTTCAGGAGCGGGCAGGCCTTGGCGGCAAGCCTTTCTTCGTGCTGAAGTTCAGGACGATGGATGGCCGGGCGGGTGAGGAGCCTGAAGCGACAAGGATAGGCCGCTGGCTACGCAGACTTTCGCTTGATGAAGTGCCGCAATTCCTGAATGTGCTGAAAGGCGACATGTCTCTCGTTGGGCCGCGCCCGCTGCCTGTCGCATACCTGCCGCGATACTCGGCGGAGCAATCCCGGCGGCACGATGTGCGGCCAGGGATAACCGGATGGGCGCAGGTGCATGGACGCAATGCGCTGTCATGGGAAGAGAAGTTCGCGTATGACGTCGATTACGTCAAGAACCATAGCCTGCTGATGGATGTAAAGATTCTTTTGATGACGATTCCCGCCGCATTCGCCGGCGGAGACAAGATGGAGGAATTCCGTGGCGCGTGACATAATAATAGTTGGGGCGGGCGGCTGGGGCCGTGAGGTCATTTGGACGCTTGAGCGGATAAATGAACGGGAAGATACCTGGAATATCCTTGGGTTTGCCGACGACGACCCTGTGAAGGCGGCCGGATCCGTAGAGGGGTATCCGCTCCTTGGCGACGTCGAGAAGGCGTTTCAGGACAATCCGGCTGCCGCCGTGTATGTGGCGATAGGGGACAATGCGGCCCGTGAGAGGATATACCGCCGTCTTCGCGGACGCGACTTCCCCGTGATAGTGGATCCTTCGGCGGATGTCGCTCCGACTGCCGAGCTGCGCCATGGAGTGTTTGTAGGCCCTCAGGCTGTCGTATCCGTCGGCGCGGAACTCGGCAAGTTCGCCATAGTCTGTTCAAAGGCCGGCGTAGGCCATGACACAAGGATGGGCGACTTTTCCATGCTGCGTCCGGCGGCGACGCTCCTTGGGCACATGAGCGTAGGCGCACATGCATACATCGCGGCGGGAGTCGTGGTTCGGCGCAATGTCGGAGATGGCGAGGCTCTGTTGGCTGTTTGAACAACGTAAAGCAAAACAAAAAGGAGACATACTGATGAACAGAAGGGAATTCCTCATGACTGCGGCGGCTACGGGATTGGCGGGCTGCACAACTGGCGGAAGCGGAAGGGCTTGCGCGAACGGCTCGTCCTGCGCAGGGAAGGCGAAGATTCTTTTTGGCGTGTGCCGCCCCATATCTGACGCTAAGCTTCTCAAGGCGCACGGCTATGACTTCGTCGAGACCTCTGCCGCGAGCGCATTCATCCCCACCAAGTCGGATGAGGAATGGAAGAGGCAGAGGGACAAGATTCTCGCATGCGGGCTTCCGCTCCGTAGCTGCAACGGGTTCTTGCCGGGTACATTCCGCATCACGGGCCCGAAGGCGGACTTTGCGCCGGCACTCGATTATGCGGAACGTGTGCTTCGCCGCGCCGATGAGGTTGGGACTAAGACCATAGTGTTCGGTTCCGGCGGCGCCCGCAACGTTCCTGGAGACATCTGCGGACCTCGCGACCAGCAGCCTAAGCCTGAGACGGGCGTTCAGCAGTACACGGAGTTCTGCCGCCAGCTGTGCAAGCGCGTTGACGATCTCAAGACTGTTCAGGTTGTGATTGAGCCGTTGCGCCCGAACGAATCGAACATCATAAACTACGTGTGGCAGGGAATGCAGATCGTGCGCGACGTGAACCATCCCCGCCTTCAGGAACTCGCAGACCTGTTCCACATGATCTGCGGCAGGGAGCCTGCCTGCTCGCTCGTAGATGCGGGATGCCACCTCAAGCATTGCCACATCGCGTGCAAGGAGACACGCCAGTTCCCGGGAACCCGTCCTGACGATGCTGAGATATTCAAGCCGTACTTCGATGCGCTCAAGAAGATCGGCTACACCGGCGGCGTCTCGTGCGAATGCGGTTGGCCGAAGGGCGCGGAGTTCGAGAAGGCCCTCGACAAGGCGCTTGCGCTGATGAAGTCGCTGGCGTGACAAACCTATGCTTTGCGCACTCCTGGCTTCGATCCTGGTGACGTTCCCCGCAGAGAACCAAAGGTTGCCTGCGACAGGCTGCGCCTATGTGATTGGCGCGGCGGGCACCAATCGGCAGGAACGGCTCTACCTTAACGGCGTTGGAATAGACGTATACCGTACGGGTGCGTTCCTGACGATGGTCAGGACGAAGCCGGGGACGAACGCGCTGACGTTTGCGCAAGGCACAAATGTCCTTGTCCGCAACTTTACTGTCGCTTCGCCATCTGAGGCTAAGCCAGCCGTTTCGGGCAAGCCACATGATCCATATTCCGATCTTGGCATTCCCGCAAATGCCGAGTTCCCCACAAGGCCGAAGCGCGGTACGCCGCCGGGTGAGGTGCATGTGATGGTCGATGCTGGGCATGGCGGCAAGGACACGGGGACGCTTACCCCAAGAGGCTTCAAGGAGAAGGACTTCAACATGATGTTGGCGAAGTCCGTGGAGTCGGTGCTGCGCAAGGCGGGGTTCAAGGTTACGATGACAAGGACGGACGACACGTTTCTGCTCCTGTATGCTCGCCCTCGCCGGGCGTATCAGGAGCGGGTTGATGCGTTCATCTCGATCCACCATAACGCAACGGGAGTGGCGTCCGACCCTCGTGACGCGAGACATACCGTCACGTATGCGTCAAATGAAAAGGGCCTTGTGCTGGCCAAGGCTGTGCAGAGGCATGTAGCGGAGGCGGTAGCGCCTGTGCGCAACAGGGGAGCGGAGATCAAGTCTCTGGCGGTGTGTCGCAACCCGGCAGTTCCGAGTTGCCTCGTAGAGGCCGACTTCATCAATCTGCCAGAAGGTGAAGAGGCCGCCATGGATCCTGTCCGGCGCGAACGGATCGCCAACGCAATCCTGCTCGGTTTGCTGGACTGGCTGTATGAGTGATAACGACTGTTTTTTTTTTTTTTTT
>CAVJWR010000002.1:0-52419 GCA_963653155.1 Limosilactobacillus gorillae | reverse complement strand
GAGAGGAATTCTGACAATGAAGAAAATGATGTTTTATGCGTGCGCTCCGCTTCTTGCGATGTCGGCGCTTGCCTCATCGGATGTTGAACTGAAGCCGTTTCCGGAGTTTTCTGCGCCACGCGCGATTACGTCCGGACCACACGACCATTTCTTCGCGAGCTATTTCGCGATAAACTCGTGGAGTCCAGACAACCGATATGTGCTTGTGCTTGAGACGGACATCAAGGACAAGCTCCCGGACGGCAGGCCATGCACGATTGGAGTGGTGGACACCGAGGACGGAAACAGGTTCATACCATTCTCTACCACGCGCACATGGAATTTTCAGGAGGCGGCGATGGCGTTTTGGCTGCCTTGGGCAAAGGATACGGTTATCTTCAACGACATGCGCGACGGGAAGTTCGTGTCTGTCGTCATGAACTGGAAGACCAAGGAAGAGCGCGTCATCCCATATCCGATCAGCGCGGTTTCCGAGGATGGTACGTGGGCTCTCGGAATCAACTACGCGAGACTGTTCCTCACCCGTCCCGACTACGGATACTTCGGCAACGGGCAGGATCCGAAGCAGGGCGTAGTGTTCCCTGAAGACGACGGGCTTTTCCGGATCAACTTAAAGACCGGCGAGATCAAGCTTATCGTGTCGTGCGCCGCCGTGAAGGGCATGGTTCCGGAGGTGAAGTCCGCAGACGGCATGAGCTACATCTGCCATACGGTCATCTCGAAGGACGACAAGCGGATATACTTCCTGTCGCGTTCCGTGGAGCAGTCCATGGAGGGAGTGAAGAAGTTCAAGGGCGTGAACTGGCACACCACCGCGTTCACGTGCAATGCCGACGGCTCAGGCATTCGCCGTTGCTTCCCGGATGGATGGGGATCCTCTCATTTCAACTGGAAGCCGGCCCTGTCGGAACGGGATGCCCGTACGATGATCGTGACCTGCAATTGGCAGAATCGCGTGTACACGCACGTGGAGTTCACGGTTGGGGAAGAGGAAAAGGCCCATCAGGTGGGAGGTAGCGAAATGCATTTCGATGGGCACTGCATCTATTCGCCAGACGGCAATTTCATATCGGGCGACGGATATTGGGACAAGAATTTCTACCGGCACTGGAAGATGGTGCGCCTTGCGGACAACAAGGTGCAGAAGGTCGGGGACTTTTTCGTCCCGGAAGGGTATCGCGACATCTATTGCAGATGCGACCTGCATCCGAGATGGAGGCCAGACGGGAAGATGATAGGGTTCAACTCCGTGCATGAAGGATCGCGGCAGGTCTATGTGATGGATGTGAAGAACGCAAAGTGACGGTGCGTAGCGTGCCGCTCTTGGCGACATAAGGAAAGGATTTGTTCAATGTATATACAACTCACGCGAATCGATGGGAGTCCGATATGGCTAAACGCCAGTTTCATCGTGACGATAGAGCCGACGAAGAATGGCGGATCAATCGTAGTGCCGATCGGTGATGGTCTGGACTACGAGGTAAAGGAGTCGGCAGATGCCGTGCTCGGTCTACTCAAAGAGGCCCCGTGTGCGGCGGTCGTGCCGGTGCCGCCGCCAAAATCCCTTGCGCCAACGTCTAAGGACGTCGCCCCTGGAAACCTGGAGGCGAACGAAATGGCTCACGAACAGAAGGCATCAGCGCCAAAGAAGGCGACGAAGGCTTCGGCGAAGACGAAGAAGTCGGCATCTGCAGGTTCAGCAAAGAAGCCAAAGGATGAGGCCAAGGTCGAGACCCCTGCCGAAGTGCAGGATAAGGAGCAGACTGTTGTCGATAGCGTCGCAGATGAGGCCGCGCAGACCGTGCCGCAGGAAGATCCAGTTGGACAGATCATCGAGAAACTGAAAGCGCACAAGTGCCGTACCGAGAAGCGTCTCATGAATTTCATAAAGAGTTCACACAAGACGATGTCGGATGCGGATGTCTTGGAGGTCATGGACGCATTGAAAAGCCGTGGATATATCACGGTGAAAGACGATGGCCATGTGACTTGGGCCTGATCCTGCGCGATTGACGCGATGGCTACCGCAAAGGCGCTTTCCGAACTGCATATCGTCTTGCCACCCGTTTTTTGGTATAATTCGCGCATCTGTTTCATTCATAAGAAAGGGCAATTAATGAAAAGAATCATGATAGCTGTGGCGGCACTTATGATGGCTGTCGCGGCACAGGCGGAGTGCAAGTGGAGCTGGTGGCTCGGCGGTCCGGACAAGGATGCCAAGATCCAAGGTTGTCAGCTCGGCATCGCGAGCGAGTGCAAGCAGGTGAAGGGCGCACAGGTTTCGCTTATAATGGGGCTTGTCGGTGATCGTGCATTTGGCTATCAGGGCGCGATTGGCTATTGCCGGACGAAAAAGATGATCAACGGCGTACAGGCCGCCATCGTAAACGTTGCAGAAGAGGGCGCTGCGCTTCAGATCGGTCTCCTGAACTGGAACCCGAAGGGCTTCGTGCCGTTCTTCCCGTTCTTCAACTTCTCGAAGGCGTACTTCGGGGATCCGTCCAAGAAATAAACCGAGCGGATATGCGTCGGTTGGGGCTGCGGAATCGCCAGTGCGGTTTCCGCAGCTTTTCTTTTGCTGAGGCGGCAAGCGCGACATGCGGATTTCTGATATAATTGCACCAAATGTCATTCATGGGGGGATGAGAATGTCTATTGTCAAGATGGTTGGCGGAGTTGCGGTTGTGGGTGTCGCGGTGGTGGTTTGCCTATGGCCCCGGAAGGATGGTACGGTTGGTTCGCCAGAGCCGTTGCGCCCGGTGCGCAGCGCGGTCGCGAAATCGTGCGACAAGATGCCCGACCTTACGTTCGCGGGCATCGTGCAGGCCTCTGCGACAAGGACGCTTGCGTTCAAGCAATCCGGGCGCATCCAGCGCATTGTCGTCTCGAAGGGACAGGAGGTGCGCAAGGGCGACAAGCTTGCGTGGCTGGATCCGCTCGATTTCAAGAGTTCGCTTGCGAAGGCCGAGGCCGTTGAAAAGAGGGATCGATTGAGTTATGAGCGCAAGAGCGACGCACTTAGGAAAAAGGCCATATCCCAGGAGGATGTCTCGCAATCCGAGGCACAGCTCCGCCAGAGCGAGGCGGCGCTAGACCTTGCGAAGCGTGCGCTGGAGGAAACGGTGCTGTATGCGCCGTTTGACGGCACGGTCGCGGAGGTTCCGGCGACGGAACTGGACATGGTCGGCCCCGCCAACCATATCGTGAAGATGCAGGATACGTCGTCCGTAAACATAGATGTGGGCGTCGCCGAGAAGTACATACTCAGGAGAAAACAGTTCGTAGACGTTGATACGGACGAAGGCCGTACGGTTTCATTCGACTCTCTGCCGGGGAGGTCGTTCCGCGTATCGTTCAAGGAGTTTCAGGCATCGGCAGACCAGAACAACCAGACGTTTATCGCGACCTATACGATGGTGGCGCCTAAAGACCTGCTGCTTCTGCCGGGAATGTCCGCAACGCTTACCATTTCGGGGGCTTCGTACGCCAAGACGGGGGACGAGTCGGCAGATGCCATGATGATCATCCCCGAAAGCGGCATTGGAGCCGCTTCGGACGGTTCCCACTTTGTGTGGGTGTTGCGTCAGACGCCGGAAAAAGGTGTGTACGAGGTGAATCGCAGGGGTGTGGTCGTCGTTCGTCGGACGGACGAAGGGACTGTGGTTACGGGGCTTAAATCGGATGAGCGCATCGCTACGGCTGGCGTATCAATCCTCAGCGAGGGCCGCAAGGTGACACTCCTATGAACATTGCCGAACTTTGCTTCAACAAGAGAACGATTGTCGTGTGCCTTGCGGCCGCACTGACGGTCGCGGGCATCCGCAGCTACTTTGGCATAGGAAGGCTTGAGGATCCCGAATTCACCATCCGTTCCGCGCAAATCGTGACTTCCTATCCTGGCGCATCCGCCGAAGAGGTCGCGGAACGTGTCACAGATCCGATTGAGACGGCGGTTCAGCGGCTTGGGCGCATCAAGCACGTCACATCCACATCCTATCCTGGCCGGTCGATAGTGATGGTCGAGATGCAGGATAGCATTGCGGGGAGCCAGCTTCCGCAGATATGGGACGAACTTCGGCGAAAGGTAGGGGATGCACAGTCTGAACTGCCGCCGGGATGCGGTGCGCCGATTGTCAACGACGACTACGGCGACGTCTATGGCGTGTTCTACGCGATCAGTGGCGACGGCTATACCCCCGCTGAACTTAAAGAGTACGCGAAGGTGCTCCGCAGGGAACTTTTGCTGTGCGAGGATGTCGCCAAGATCGACATCCTCGGCGATCAGCGCCAGATCGTCCTTCTGGAAATCTCCCGGGTAAAGATAGCGGCGCTTGGGCTTACCCCCGAAAAGATATCCGCAGCCCTTGCCGGACATACCACGCCGACGGACGCAGGGAACCTGCGTGTCGACGACAAGTACATACGATTCGACATCGGTTCGAGCATGAAGTCGCTTGACGCACTGGAAGACGTACTGATAGCGGACGGTATTTATCTCGGCGATGTGTGCACATATCGATTCGACTATGCCGACCCGCCGTCGGTTCTCGTTCGGCGCAACGGCAAGCCGTGCATTGCCCTCGGCATATCTACCGCAAAGGGCGGGAACGTGATTCGGATGGGACGTTCCGTCGAGAAGCGGATGCGGGAACTTCTGCCGACTACGCCGATAGGCATCGAGACGGACGTCATCTCACATCAGGCGACAAGTGTCGATGTGGCCATCGGCGGATTTGTGGAGAATCTTGTCGAGTCCGTGATTCTTGTGATCGCAGTACTGCTGTTCACGATGGGATTGAGGTCAGGTCTTGTTATTGGCGGAATACTTGTGATGACGGTGCTCGGCACCATCTGGATCATGGACTTGCTGGGAATCATGTTCGAGCGAATCTCGCTTGGCGCGTTCATCATCGCCCTTGGGATGCTCGTGGACAACGCAATCGTCATAACAGAGTCGGTTCTTGTCGCGGGGCGGCAGGGGCGGTCGCGGAAAGATGCCGCGATTGAGGCCGTTCGCAGTACCCAATGGGCCCTTTTGGGCGGCACCGTGATAGCGGTGCTTTCCTTTGCGCCGATAGGGGCTGCGCAGAACTCCACAGGAGAGTATTGCAGGTCGCTTTTCCTTGTCATCGCAATCTCGCTGCTGTTGAGCTGGGTGTTGGCCGTCACGGTAACGCCTTTGCTTGCCGAATGGGGTCTGAAAGGCGAACGGAGTCCGGTCAAGGGTGGTGGCGAAAAGGGTGTGGATCCGTATGGCGGAACGTTTTTCCGCCTGTATCGCCGCATGCTTGAGAAATGCATCGACAATCGCCTCTTTACCATGTTGATCCTTGGATGTCTGCTTGTAGCGAGCGTGGCGGGCTTCGCTTTCGTCAAGCGCAACTTCTTCCCAGACTCGACCCGTCCGCAGTTCATGGTGCATCTTTGGATGCCGGAAGGGACATTCATCAAAAAGACGGATGAGCGGGTTGCCCGTCTTGCGGAGTCTGTCGAAAAGCTCGATGGTGTGACTGGCATTTCTTCCTTTACAGGCAGTGGGGCGCTCCGTTTCCTGCTTACGTATTCGCCGGAAGAGCCGAATCCTGCGTATGGCCTGTTGCTTGTGGATGTCAAAGACGAACATGCGATATCGGGTCTGATGCGCCAGATCGAGTCCATGTCTCCGTCGCTTGTGCCGGATGCGGAGGTGTCGTGCCAGCGTTTTGTGCTCGGCCCCGGCGATCCCTACAAGATACAGATGCGGATACTTGGGCCGGATGCCGCACGGCTCCGTGCCTTTGGTGATGAGGCGCTTTCGATTCTGCGGGCCGATGGCCGTCTGAAGGATGTGCACAGCGACTGGCGAAACCGTGCGGAACTCATTGGCCCAGTCATCTCCGAGGCGCGAATCTCGAAGTTGGGTCTAAGCAGATCCGATGTTGCACGGGCGTTTCGCCTCGCGACCGATGGCGTGTCGGTTGGGGAGTACCAGCTTGGGGACGAGTCTTTGCCGATCATCCTTCGCGCCAAGAAAGGAGAGCGTGACACCGTTTCGGGCGTAAATGCCGCATGGGCATGGAGCTCCAGCCACAGTGTCGCCGTTCCGCTCGCGCAGATTGTGGATCAGGAACAGTTGACTACGGAGGAAGTGCGGTTTAAGCGGCGAGACCGTACCCCATGCCTTACTGTGATGTGCAATCCGCAGGAGGGCGATACCGCGTTGGAGGCGTTTTCGCGGGTTCGTCCGGAGCTTGATGCATTTGCCTCGCGTTTGCCTGCGGGATACAGGGTGGAGTATGGGGGCGAATACGAGGATTCCACAGAGGCGAACGAAAAGCTTGCCCCGTCTTTCCTTCCGCTGTCGGCGGCGATGGCGTTCGTCGTGCTGATGCTGTTCAATTCCGTGAAGAAGGCGTTTGTGATATTCCTTACGTTGCCGCTGATCGTGATTGGCGTAGTGGCGGGTCTGCTGTCGTTTGGGCAGCCGTTTGGGTTCATGGCGTTGCTTGGATTCCTTTCGCTTGTAGGCATGCAGGTCAAGAACGCGATTGTCCTGATGGACGAGATACAGGCGAACATAGACCGAGGGATTGATGGATATCGGTCTGTCGTGGAGGCGGGCGTCACAAGGTTGCGTCCCGTGGCAAACGCATCGTTGACGACGATGCTTGGCATGGTTCCATTGCTTACGGATGCCTTCTATGTTTCGATGGCCGTCACGATCATGTTCGGGCTTGCGTTCGCCACGATTCTTACCATGATAGTGATCCCAGTCAACTATGCGCTGATCTTTGGGGTGAGAAGGTGAGAGGTTGAATTTACGATTTGCGATTTACGATTGCATTTAGGCATTGAACCATTTAGGGATTGTACGTGGGCTTGGTAGGGCGATTTCGATGAAATCGCCGCATGGCACTTACAAAACTTTTGTGATTGCGGACGGGACAAGCCCGTCCCTCCCGAAAACGGCGAATTTTTGCCTTTGCAAAGATATGGGAGGGACGCGCTTGTCGCGTCTGGAGTTTGCTGTCCCCAGATTGTTTTACATTATATGCAATTTCTATATTGCATTGCCGAGGATGTTCATGTATTGAAACGAAATATGTACATCTTTACGTGTGCTGTAATGAAAATGGGCTAAAAATGGGCTTGTAGGCTTTGGCATGGTGATTGCTAAATCATCGTGCATAGAAAGGTCTATCATATGAAGCTCATAATTGCCTATATTCAGCCTGAGCGGTTAAATGCCGTCAAGCATGCTTTGTACGAACGTGAGATATACAAGATATCCGTATCGAACGCACTTGGGTGCGGACGCCAGAAAGGGTACATCCACCAGTATCGTGGCGCCATCGAAGAGGTGACGCTCCTGAAGAAGATGCGTCTTGCCATCGCGGTGAACGACGAATTCGTCCAGAAGACGATCGACGGCATCATAGAGGGTGCCAGAACGGGCGACATCGGCGACGGCAAGATCTTCGTTCTGCCGATGGATGAGTGCATCCGCATTCGTACCGGTGAGAAGGGCCCGGCGGCGATAGGATAAAGAAACATAAAGTAATCAGCAAGGAGAAGGTAGGGAAATGAAAAGACTATTGTTGTGCGGTTTGCTGGCGCTGGGCGCCGGCGGAGCGTTGGCGGAGGAGGCTGCGCCTACGGCGGCGGACGTCCAGACGAACCTGAACATCGTGTGGACGCTCGTGGGCGGCATCCTCGTGTTCGTCATGCAGGCGGGCTTCGCGCTCGTCGAGACGGGCTTCACGCGGGCTAAGAATGCGGCGAACATCATGATGAAGAACCTGATGGACTTCGCGTTCGGCTCGATTGTGTTCTACTTCATCGGCGCGGCGATCATGTTCGGCGCCTCGAAGGTCGGCGGTGCGCTCGGCTGGGGCGGCATCTGCATGCCGAGCGTCTTTGCGGGCGAGGGGACTTGGGACTGGACGTTCTTCTTCTTCCAGACCATGTTCGCCGCGACGGCCGCGACGATCGTCTCGGGCGCGGTGGCCGAGCGCATCCAGTTCCGCAGCTACCTGATCTACACGGCGGTCGTCTCGGCGTTCGTCTACCCGGTGACGGGCCACTGGATGTGGGGCGGTCTGCACGGCGCGGATTCGGTCGGCTGGATCGAGGCGCTGGGCTTCCACGACTTCGCCGGTTCGACGGTCGTCCACTCGGTCGGCGGCTGGCTGGCTCTGGCGGGTGCGATCATGCTCGGCCCGCGTATCGGCAAGTACCGTCATGACGGCAAGGCGAACCCGATTCCGGGCCACAGCCTCGTGCTCGGCACGCTCGGCGTGTTCCTCCTCTGGATCGGTTGGTTCGGCTTCAACCCCGCGAGCTACACCGCCGGCATCGGCTCGATCAGCCGTGTCGCGATGACCACGAACCTCGCGGCCTGTGCCGGAACCTGCACCGCGCTCATCACCGCGTGGATCGTCATGGGCAAGCCTGACCTCACGATGGCCTTGAACGGCTCGCTTGCGGGTCTTGTCGCGATTACCGCGCCCTGCGACCTTGTGACGCCCAACGCGGCGCTCCTGATTGGTGCCATCGGCGGCGTGCTCGTCGTCCTCAGCGTGTTCTTCTTCGACAAGATCCATGTGGATGATCCGGTCGGTGCCGTCTCGGTGCACTGCGTAAACGGCGTGTGGGGCACGTTCGCGGTGGGCCTCTTCGCCGCGCCGACTTCCCTCGGCTATGGCAACGAGCTCGCGGGCCTCTTCTACGGCGGTGGCCTCAAGTTTCTCGGCATCCAGTGCGTCGGCATTGCGATGACCTGCCTCTGGGCGTTCGGCCTTGGCCTCATCCTCTTCTACATCCTGAAGAAATGCGGTGTGCTGCGGGTTGACGAGAAGACCGAGCTCAAGGGCCTCGACGTGACCGAACACGGGCAAGACGCCTACGCATCCTTCCAGTTCTTCTCGAACATGTAAGGTAGCCGTTTCGGAACTGATGGCTGTAGCCTGCCGCGACCGTGCCGGACCCTAAACGTGTTCGGCACGGTCGCGGAATGGCAATGCGGCTTTGCGATGTGGTTTGATTGGCACGGGAAGTGCTGGTGATGCATTTATGAAAAGTAGTCAGATAGAGTTCATGCGCGTCGCGGCGGCTGTGCCGGTGGTGCGTCCGGCGGATGCCGGCGCAAACCTTGCCGCCATACGCAGTGTCCTGCGGGAGGCATCGGAGCGGAACGTCAAAGTTGCCGTGTTTCCTGAATTGTGCCTAACTGGATATACTTGTGCGGATCTGTTTTATCAGCCATATCTCCTTGAGTCGGCTGAGCGGGCGCTCGCGGACTTGATCCCGGACTGCGGTGACGGCCTCGTCGCAGTCGGCCTCCCCGTGCGCGTGGGTGGGCGCATCTTCAACTGTGCCGCCGTGATCGCTGGACGCCGCCTCGTTGGCGTTGTGCCCAAGACCTATCTGCCCAGTACGCACGAGTTCTACGAGTCGCGCTGGTTCGCGAGTGCACTGGAGGCGACGGAGGACGAAATCGAGTTGGCGGGTATGCGGGTGCCGTTCGGCAACGATCTCGTGTTTGACCTTGATGGCGGTGCAGCCATCGGCGTTGAGCTGTGTGAGGACATGTGGACGGCGAACCCGCCCTCCACACGACTCTCCTTGCGTGGGGCAAACGTGATCCTGAACCTCAGTGCCTCGAACGAGCTTGTCGGCAAGACGGAATATCGTCGTTCGCTCGTCCTCGGACAATCCGCTAGATGCCTTTCCGCCTATGTGTATGCCGGAGCCGGGGTCGGCGAGTCCACTACCGATCTTGTTTTTGGTGGACATTCGATGATTGCCGAAAATGGCACATTGCTCGCCGAAGGGCGGCGCTTTGAGCGCAAGGCTCAAATGACTGTTGCAGATGTTGATGTTGGATTTCTCAATTTCGAGCGGTCGGCGAACTACGCGTTTCGCAATGCCGCCCGTACTGTGGACGATGTGCGAACGGTCAGGGTTCAGATGCCGTGCGGAAAAGAGGACTGGATTTCAGATGCGCTTCTGCGCCATGTTGATCCGCATCCGTTTGTGCCGGACGCGCGGGCCGACCGTGATGCGCGTTGCGAGGAGATTCTGGCCATACAGTCTACGGGACTTGCGACACGTCTTGAGGCGATCAGGTGCAAGGATGTTGTGCTTGGCCTTTCGGGTGGCCTTGACAGTGCCCTTGCTCTCATCGTGTGTGTCGAGGCGTTTGATCGGCTTGGACTGAGGCGAGACGGCGTCCATGCGTTCACCATGCCGGGATTTGGGACTACGGTGCGGACTAAATCTAACGCCGAGCGCCTTTGCGAAGGTCTTGGTGTGCCGCTTCGGGAGATAGGCATAGGGCCTATGGCTCGCCAGCACCTGAAAGACGTCAATCACGACGAGTCGATCCATGATGTCACGTATGAGAATGCACAGGCGCGAGGTCGCACGTATTTGCTCATGGACTTGGCCAATCAGCTCAATGGAATCGTGATCGGGACTGGCGACCTTTCGGAACTGGCTCTTGGGTGGTGTACCTACAATGGCGACCACATGAGCATGTATGGAGTGAATTCCGGAGTGCCGAAGACCTTGGTGAGGTATATAGTCGAATGGTATGCCCAATCGCGTCTTGCAAAAGGTGATGGCAAATTCGCATCTACAGATCCGCAATTGGCCTCCAAGGCGCTCATCGACATACTTGCAACACCAGTTTCGCCTGAGTTGCTGCCCGCGAATCCGGATGGCTCAATATCCCAGGAGACGGAGGCAAAGGTAGGGCCATATGAGCTGCATGATTTCTTCCTGTACAATTTCTTGCGAAGAGGGGCGGGGAAGGAAAAGATACGCCGTTTGGCAGAGATCGCATTCTCCGGGATCTATGATCCTTCCACGATAGGGCGATGGTTAGATGAGTTCTTCAGGCGGTTCTATGCTCAGCAGTTCAAACGCAGCTGTATGCCTGACGGACCAAAAGTCGGAAGCATAAACCTTTCTCCGCGTGGAGACTGGCGCATGCCAAGTGACGTGCATTTCGCAGAATAACTCGGCAACGACTGTAGCAAGCCGTAGCCTCCTTATTTTCGCCTAAAGCCGTCGCCAGGCGCGTGGCGTGAAGCCGGTTGCGCGCTTGAAGACGTTGTTGAGATGCGAGGGCGAGCAGAAACCGGCTTCCTCCGCGAGATCGGCCGCCGGGAGGTCGGTGCCTTTGAGAAGCGTCTTCATGCGGGCGATGCGCTGGCGGAGAATTTCCGCGCCGATCGAGTGGCCGAGCGCGGCGGCGAACCGCTTGTCAATCTGCGAGCGTGTCAGCCCGACGGCGGCGGCGACCTGTTCGGCTCCGTGGGGCTTCGCAAGGTTGTCGCGAATGAATAGCACAGCCCTGCGCACGGCCTCGTCCTCGACGGCCAGCACGTCCGTCGACTGGCGGACGACGATTCCCTTTGGCTGGATATGCGCCGAGAAATCGCCGTGCGGATCGGCCATCAGTCTGTCCAGTGCATTGGCCGCCGCATATCCGCCGCGTTCGAGATCCTGGTCGATGGACGAGACCGTGACGGGCTGCATCTCCGAGAGAAGCGGATCGTTGCCGATTGAGAGAATCGCGACTTCCTCCGGCACGGCGATGCCGTGCGCGAGGCACGTGCGCAGGAGCAGGGCGGCATCCGTTTCATCGTAGGCGAGCACGGCGAGTGGCTTCTGCGCCTTCTCGATCCGTTCTGTGCCGATCCATTTCAAGGCGGGACAGGTTTCGGTGAAGCCCGCATAGCGGAGCGCGTGCACGGGACTCCAGCCGTTCGAGAACCAGGCGCGGTTCTGGAAGTTCCGCGCATCGAAGTGTTCGGCGGCCAAACGCCCGATGGCCCGGTGGTCGCTGGTGACGCGCGTAACTCGCAGGTTCGGCACTTCGCAGGTCAGGTCGACGAGCGGTACGCCACGCGCCCGTAGCCGCCTCGCCTCGGCGACGATTGGCGAACCTGCGCGTACGGTCGCAAGTACGCCGTCCGGCGACCAGCCGCGCATCGGGTGCCGTATGCGGTCCTGCACCATAAGGTTCCAGCCACACTCCTTCGCGTAGCGTGCGATGCCCGCAAGCCGTGGTTGGCTCACGGGCGAGAGGATGACAAGAACGTCCTTGGCTTTTCGCATGGCTGAAAGTATAGCATAGGCCGGATGAAAAATGCAAGAAAGCGCGAAAAATTTACAATGACCTTTCTCACGCCGGAATGGTATCATATGGGCCATCAAAAGGAGAACAGGCTAATGAAAGCGAAAGCATGGCGGCTATACGGCGCGGGCGACGCGCGGTTGGAGGACATCGAACTCGAAGGCGCGGGCGACGAGGGCATTGTCGTCGAGCTCGTGACTAACACGATTTGCCTGAGCGACTACAAGGGCGTGTCGCTCGGCACTGGACACAAGCGCGTACCGCGCGACATCGCGACGCGGCCATCGATGTTCGGACACGAGATCTCCGGCATCGTCCGCGAAGTAGGCACGAAATGGCGGGGACAGTTCAGGGTCGGCCAGCATGTCGGCCTCCAGCCCTCCCTTAACATTCCGGGACATGAGCTTGAGACTGTCGGTTACGCCTGGCATACGATTGGCGGCGAGACGACACACGTGTACCTGCCGTCCATCGTGATGGAGATGGGGTGCCTCCTGCCGTATGACGGCGACGCCTTTTTCAAGTGCTCGCTTGCCGAGCCGATCAGCTGCATCGTCTCGGCGTTCCGCACGAACTACCACAACGCCTTCTGCTCGCACGACCTTGAGGTCGGCATCGTGGGCGGCGGCACGATGCTGCTGATGGCCGGGTGCGGCGCGATGGGACTCGGATGCATCGACATCGCCTGCCATTCGCCGGAGAAGCGTCCGCGCCGTCTCGTCGTCACGGACGTCGATGACGTACGCCTCGCGCGAGCGGCGAAGATATTCGGCCTCGTCTATGCGAACGGGCGGGCGGATGGCGCCGTGAATGGCGTGGAACTCCACTTCCGCAACACGAAGGATCTGTCCGATCCGGTGAGCGAGCTGAAGGCCTACAATCTGGCGGACGATGCGCGGGCGGACAACCCGACCTCGACTGGTGGCGGCTATGACGACATCTTCCTGATGGCGGCCGTGCCGACGCTCATCACGCAGTGTTCGGATCTTCTTGGTTTCGGCGGTTGCCTCAACTTCTTCGCGGGTCCAACGGACCAGCATCTGATGGCGCCGTTCAACTTCTACAACGTCCATTACCTCATGCATCACTGCGTGGCGAACTCGGGCGGCGACGTGAAGGACATGGCTGATTCCGTCGACTGGATCGGCAAGGGCTATCTGCATCCCGAAGTGATGATCACGCACGTTGGCGGACTCGACTCTGCTTTTGAGGCGACCATGAACATGCTCAAGATTCCGGGCGGCAAGCGGCTCGTCTACACGCACGTCAACCTGCCGATGGTCGCGATCGCCGACTTCGCCGAGAGGGGCAAATCGGATCCGTTCTATGCCGAGCTTGACCGCATTTGCGCTGCGCACGCCGGCCTCTGGTGCAAGGAAGCCGAGGACTATCTGCTTGCGCATGCGCCGAAGGTCGAGATCGGCGAGCCGAAGGAACTCGTCAAGGAGCGGGTCATTCGTTTGGGGTCATGACATGGCAAGGTTGTTCGAGGACGAGAAGACCAACTGCGCATTTCACCGTGGGCAGTGGCGGATGCTAGGGCTGACTATCGTCGGCTATACGCTCTTCTACTTCATGCGGAAGAACTTCTCTTTCGCGATGCCGGGTCTCGAACAGGATCTCGGCGTCTCGAAATCGATGCTTGGCAACTGCCTGATGGCGGGTGGTCTCGTCTACGGCGTCTCGAAGTTCGTAAACGGATTCATCGGCGACCGCGTGAACGCGCGTCGCTTCTTCTGCTTCGGCATGGCGATGTGCGTACTGGTGAACGCGGCATTCGGCTTCGCGCCGCAGATCGCCGCGCTCATTTCGGGCAAGCCGTGCGAAGGGGCTGATGTCGCGACGCTCGCGGTCGTGCTCGGCGGTCTATATGTCCTCAACCAGTTCTTTCAGGGTACGGGCTTTCCGCCCTGCGCGAAGCTGATCGCGTTCTGGATTCCGCCAAAGGAACTGGCGACGAAGATGTCCATCTGGAACACGTCGCACTCGATCGGCGGCGGACTCGTCGCCAAGCTCTGCGGCGTGATCATGGGCCTTGGCGTGATCGGTGCGGCGAATCAGGGTGTCGGCATGTGGAAGTGGTGCTTCTGGACAATGGCGATTCTCGGCTTTCTCGGACTTGTCGTGATGTGGCTCTGGCTCCCCGGAACTCCGGAGGAAGAGGGGCTGCCCCCTTGCCCAGGGACGGAAGGCGAGCCAAGGGCTACCGCCGAACGGGCGGGTGGGCGGACGCTTCTCCAGGCCGTCTTCCTGAGTCCGGCGATCTGGCTGCTGGGCCTCGGCAACTTTGCGATCAATGCGGCACGGGCGCTGGTTGCGGACTGGGGCCCGACGATGCTTCAGGAGGCGAAGGGCCTTTCGTCTGGCGAGACGGGTACGGTCATCATGCTCTTCGAGTTCGCGGGCATCGCCGGCATGCTATTCGCCGGCTGGGCGACGGATCGCTGGGCGGGTGGGCGCAGCCCGCGCGTGTGCGTCTTCATGATGGCGCTGGCCGCGCTTGCGCTGCTGGGCTTCTGGACGCTGCCCGCCGGCTTCGCGTCCGGCGCGGCGATGTGCGCGTTCGGCTTTCTTCTCTATGGGCCGCAGGCCCTGACGGGCGTGGCGGCGACGAATCTCGGCGGCAAGCGATTCGCGGGCACGTCGATCGGATTCATCTCGCTCTTCTCGTACATCGGCGTGTCGGTGAGCGGCAAGGTCTGCGGCTCGCTCGCCCAGTCTTCCGGTGGTTGGCGTCTGCCCGTTTGCGCGATTGCCGTGACGATTGTCGTCGGCATGGCGATCTTCCTGCCGCTCTGGCGGGCGAAGTCTGACAATTATGAGGTCGTCCAATGAAAAAATGCTTCTGTCTGTGCATGAGTCCCGCGATTGACGCGCTTGTGCGGCTTCCGCACGCGCCGAAGGGTGCGGGCGAGATCTTCAAGGATGTCACGGACGAGGAAAACGTCGGCGGCAAGGCAATCAACGTCGCACGTTGGCTCGCCCTCCGGGGCGAGAAGGTCGTGTGTGGCGGGTTGCTTGGCGCGGACAATGCCGTCCCGTTCGAACGGGAGCTGGCGTACTACGGCATCGAAGACCGCTTCCTGCGCGTTCCCGGCTCGACGCGCCGCAACGAGATGATCGTGTGGCCGGGCGGTGCCTTCAAGGTAAACCGCACGGCATTCGCGGACGTGCCGGACGTGAGTGCGGCGGACGTTCTCGTCGGCGCGGAAGGGGCGGATGTCGCGATTGTCTCTGGATCGCTTCCGAGATGCTGTGCGCCCTCGTTCTACGCCGACTGCGTGAAGCTTCTCAAGGCGAAGGGTCTTGAGGTCGTTCTGGACGCGAGCGGCAAGCCGTTCGAGTTGGGTGTCGCGGCGGGTCCCGACCTGATCAAGCCGAATGCCGAGGAGTGCGAGCCGCTTGTCGGTTTCGTGCCGAAGACGCCGGAGGACTTCCTTCGGGCGACGGAAATCCTCCACACGCACTGTGCGCACGTCATCATCTCCGATGGCGGTGCGGGCGCGTGGTTCGATGGCACGTTCGTCGCGGCTCCGCAGGTCGATGTCGTCGATACGACGGCCGCCGGCGACACGCTTCTCGCCGAGTGGTGCTGCTCGCGCGATCCACGCCGTGCGGTCGCGGCCGGCTCTGCCGCCTGCACAATGCCCGGTAGCCGTCCTCCCATAGCTTGGCTGGAGGGTCAGCGAACTGACGGCGGACACTCCCGCATCCGGCGGTAGAGGTGGGATGCGTTACAGAAGCCGGTTTCCCGTGCGATTTCTTCGGGGGCGGCGTGTCGTGTGGCGAGCCTACGGCACGCTTCGCGGAGTTGCAGTGCGGTGATCTCATCCTTGAGCGAATGGCCGAGGATTGCGCGTGCGCGAAGCTGGAGTGTGCGCTTTGAGCAGTGCGCGGCGGCGGCGAGTTCGTCGAGGCGCGGACGGGTGGCGAGATTCGCCGCCGCATACGAGAGTGCACGGGAGAGGAAGGGATCGTCAAGCGAGAAGGCATCCGTCGAACGGCGCGTGACGACCTGCGTGTGGCAGGTTCGGACGATGGGCTCATGGAAGCGCCCCTTCAGCAGTGCGTCAAGCGCGTAGGCGAAACGTGCGCCCGTCTCACGCGCATCGACGGCGATGGACGAAAGGGGCGGCGAAGCGGTCGAGCAGAGGAGTTCGTCATCGTCCACGCCGAGGATGGCGAGATCGCCGGGAATCGTCCGTCGCGCGCGCTTGGCGGCCAGCACGACTTCTCGTGCGCGTTCGTCATGTGCGACGAAGACGGCGGTGCGAGGGGCAAGCCCCTTCAGCCAGGCGACAAGCCGCTTGGCCTCGCGTGCGAAGTCCTTGCGCTCGATTGGCGGCGGTGGCGCGTAGACGATGGGCACGAAACCGCTTTTTGACAGGCGCGATGCAAATCCTTTCCGGCGGGCCTCGCTCCAGGCCGTCCGGCTTGCCGTACCCACGTAGGCGAAGCTTCGGTAGCCGCGTTCGAGAAAGTAGTCGGCGGCTGTGCGGCCCTCGGCCTCGTGGTCGTTGAAGAACGTCACCGTGTTCGCTGGGCGTGTACGGCGGGCGGGCGAGAAGAGCGTCGGCTCGAAGAGGACGGCAGGGATGCCGGAGGCGAATACTTTCCGCCGGTCGTCTGCGCGGTGGACGGCGGCGATGATTCCGTCGTAGCCCTGACGCGAAAGGCTTTGAGGATAGCCCTCGTCGATGTCGCTCAGGCCGAGCTGTACGTCCCACGGCGGAAAGATGTTTTCGCGGACGTATTCGAGAATTCCCCTGAGATGGTCTCGGTGCGTCACGGAGGCGTTCGACAGCATGACGAGAACCTTGTGGGCGGGCTGAACGTGTTTCATGCCGCGCATTATACCACATTCACACCATCCGCGCTCGCAGATGGACGCAGGAAGCGCCTGTTTGTGGTAGAATAGCGCATAAAGTTCGAGATAAACGCGCAGAGACGACTTTGATGCCGAATGCATGTGCTATGCTTTGCGGCGTGAAAGGAAATAGGCTAACATGAATGCTCAAGAAATCGCGGAGATGAAGGCGCTCGCCAAGCGGATACGCCTCCACACGCTAAAGATGGTGTTTCACGGAAAGTCGGGCCACATCGGTTCGATGCTCTCGACGGCCGACATCTATCCGGTTCTCTACCGAAAGATACTTAAGGTCGATCCGAAGAATCCAAAGTGGCCCGAACGAGACCGCTTCCTGCTCTCGAAGGGGCACGGCGGCGCGGCGTTGCTCGCCTGTCTCGCGGAGTGCGGATTCTTTCCGCTGGACTGGCTTGACCGCTACTACTGCGACGACGGCAAGCTCTCTGGACACATCTCGCACCACATACCCGGCGTCGAGTTTTCGACGGGTTCCCTCGGCCACGGTCTGCCCGTCGCGTGCGGCATGGCGATGGCGGCGAAGCGCGACGGCGCGAAGCATCGTGTCTTCGTGATGAGCTCGGATGGCGACCTCAACGAGGGATCGAGCTGGGAGGCGATCATGCTCGCGGGACAGCATCATTACGACAACCTGACGATGCTCGTCGACTACAACCGCCTGCAGGCGCTCGGAAACTCAAAGGACATCATTGATTTGGAACCGCTCGGGCCGAAGCTTGAGGCGTTCGGCTGGAAGGCGATCGAGGCCGATGGACACGATCCGCAGGCGATCGAGACGGCTCTCGCGAACCTGCCGCTAGAGGCGGGCAAGCCGAGCGCCGTCATCTTTCGCACAGTGAAGGGCAAGGGAGTCTCGTTCATGGAGAACGACTACAAGTGGCATTACGGCGGACTCGTCGAGGATCTGTACCTGAAGGCCAAGGCAGAAGTGGAGGCGATGTGACATGAGAAAGATATTCAACCAGGAACTCCTCAAGATCGCGGCGGAGCGCAAGAACGTTTACATGATCCTTGCGGACATCGGCTATGGCGAGATCGAGCCGTTCGCGAACGCCTATCCGGACCGCTTCATCAACTGTGGCGTCGCCGAGCAGGAGATGACGGGCGTCGCGTGCGGTGTCGCGATGGAGGGCAACACGGCGATCACCTACTCGATCGCGAACTTCCCGACCCTGCGTTGCCTGGAGCAGATCCGCAACGATGTCTGCTACCATGATGCGGACGTGAAGATCGTCATCATCGGCGGCGGTGTCGCCTACGGCGAGCTCGGAATGAGCCACCACTCGACGGAGGATATCGCCATCATGCGTGCTCTTCCGAACATGGTCGTCCTCGTGCCGTCCGACGGTGCCGAGACGCGCGCGGCGACACGGGCGATGATGGCCTACCGAGGGCCGGTCTACTTCCGTTGCGGCTACAAGAACGAACCCGACCTCCATGATGGACGCGAAGTCGAGGACTTCCGCATCGGCGGCTCATCGCAGATTCGCGACGGCAAGGACGCGACAGTGTTCTTCGCCGGCACGATCGGCGTGGACGCCAAGCGGGCCGTCGAGGAGCTTGCGCGCGAACAGGGCATCTCGTGCCGTCTCGTCTCGCTCTACTCGATCAAGCCGATCGACCGCGAGGCAATCGTCCGAGCCGCACGGGAAACCGGCACGATCATCACCGTTGAGGAGCACAATCTCTCAGGAGGCGTCGGCTCGGCGGTGTCCGAAGTGCTGATGGACGCGGGCGTCAGCTGCCGTCTGAAGCGGCTCGGCCTACCCGATGTCTACGTCACGAAGATCGGTAGCCAACGGTGGCTCTGCGAAGAGTACGGAATTGGACCGACGGGCATCAAGAAGGCAATCTTGGAGGCCCTGAAGGGCTGATGGGGAACGAATGATGGACAAGCGATATCTCGCCTATTTCCTCGCGTTGTCGGGGTTGGCAGGAGTCCTCTACGGACTCGGGGCCAACGGCGAGATGTCGATTGCCAAACCCTACATAGAGGCGACGACAACGTTCGGCGCCTCACGGCTTTCCCTGCTGGTCGGCGGCTGTCTGTTGGGGTCGGTCTGCGTCAACTTCGTCGCCGGAGCGCTGAGCGACTGGTTCGGGCGGAAGCGAACATTTCTCCTGGGAACACTGTTCTTTGCGGCAGGGTCCTCTCTCGCGGCGCTGTCGGACGCAAGCTTCGCGGCACTCTATGCGGGCATCCTGCTACAGGGCTGCGGCATGGGCGTCATCGCGGTCGTCACGCCGCTGTACATTGCCGAAACGCTGCCCAAGGAGATTCGTGGACGTGGCGCGGGCTTTTTTCAGCTCGTGATGATCGGCGGCATTCTCGCGTCCGGACTGATCGGGCTGGCGCTTGCGCTGGTGGTCGGTCCAGCGGATTCGCCAACACTTGACGCGGTGGCGAAGACGCGTTGCTGGCGTACCGTCTTCGGCCTCGTAGGAGGTCTTTCTGCGGCTGTCTTCGTTGCGGGCCTGTTCCTGAAGGAGTCGCCCGCCTGGAGGCCGCGCCCTGCGCACGACACGGTTGTCTCCGCTGTTCCGCCCGTGAATGAGCCTCTGCTGCAGCGCAAATATCTCGTGCCGTTCGCGATCGCCTTCACGGTTCTCGCCTGCAATCAGGCGACAGGCATCAACGTCGTCCTCGGCTATACGACGACGATCTTCCGCGAAGCCGGGCTTTCCCTGCACGCGATCCACGTTGCGGATGTCTGCCTCAAGGTCGCGATGCTCGCGATGACGGCTGTAGCGTGCGCACTGGTAGACCGAAAGGGACGCGTCTTCCTGCTGGAACTCGGTACGCGCGGCATCATTGGCTCGATGGCCGTTGCGGGCGTTCTCATGATGGCACTGGAGCGTGGACTTGTCACGGCTTCGCCCATGACGGGCTGGGCGGTGCTCGCCACGCTCGTCGTTTTCATTTCATCATTCTGCGTGGGGCCGGGCGTCTGTGTGTGGCTGGCACTGACCGAACTCATGCCGCGCCGCATTCGGGCTGTCGGCATGGGCGTGTCCCTCATGGCGAACCAGGGCGTCGCGACAGGGCTTCAGTCTACGCTGTTGCCGTTGGTCGGGCGCATCGGCTACGGCTGGCTGTTCCTGGGATTCGCTGCCTGCACGGTTGTCTATTACCTGACAGTCCATCTTTACATGCCCGAAACGAAGGGCAAGACCTTGGAGGAAATCGAACGTTGGTTTGCGGAAGGAAGGAGAAAATGAAAATGAAACGACTGGAAGGGAAGACTGCCATTGTCACGGGTGGTGCCCAGGGCATTGGCTTCGAGGGAGCGCGGCTGTTTGCGTCCGAGGGAGCGCGGGTGTTCCTTGCGGATGTCAATGCGACGAAGGGCGCGGCGGCCGCCGCCGAAATTGGTGCGACGTTCGTGCCCTGCGACGTCTCGAAGGCGGCGGACGTGGAGGCCGTCGTCAAGGCGGCGGGGACGGTGGACGTCCTCTACAACAACGCGGGCATCTTCTGGACGGGGCACGATGGGCGCATCACGGACATTGCCGTGGCCGACTGGGATCGCGTGATCGACATCAACCTGAAGTCGGTCTACCTGTTCGCGAAGTATTCGATTCCGACGATGATTGCGTCGGGACATGGCGGATCGATCATCAACACCGGCTCGTCCGCCGCGCAGATCGGCATTCCGGACTGTGATGCCTACACGGCGACGAAAGGCGCGATCGTTCAGCTCACGAAGTCGCTGGCCGTCGAGTACGGCCGCTACAATGTCCGCACGAACGCGATCTCGCCGGCTGCGATCCTGACGCCGATGATGCGCCAGTCGAATCCGTCGGACTCGACCTTCGACGAGGAGCGGTTCCTCAAGCTCCGCACGCCGCTCCGCCGCTATGGCACGCCTGAGGAAATCGCGAAGATCGCGCTCTTTCTCGCGTCGGACGAGTCGTCCTACCTGAACGGTGCCATCCTTGTCGCGGATGGCGGCATCACCATCAATGGCGATCTCTCGAAGATCGATACCGACCGATGATCGCCGCCCTTGTCCTTTTCGCCGCGCTGTTCGCGCAAGAGGAACTCGACCGCCACGTCGAGCGGATGACCGGGGCGCGTCCCGAACCGGGTGCGTTCGTCGTCACGGCCGGGGATGGCACGGGCGACGGCTTCACGATCCGCGCGACGAACGGCATCGTCACCATCGCGGGCGAATCGCCGCGCGGTGCACTTTATGGCGTCTACGAATTGCTGGAACGCTTCGGCGGATGCGGCTGGTACGCGCCGTGGCGGACGGTCGTGCCCCGTCGCGCGAAACTGGTCGTGCCGGACGGCACGTCAATTACAGAGCGTCCCGCCTTCGAACTGCGACAGCCGTCGTGGTATGGCGTCCGCACGAATCAGCTTTTTGCCGCACGATGCCGCCTGAACGGCGAGAGTCCCGATGGCGCGGTGCCGAATCCCGATCCTAAGTATGGGGGCTGTCCGTTGCGCTTTGCTCGTCGCCTCTACACGTCGCACACCTTCCTCACGCTCGTGCCGCCCGAACGCCATTTCGCCGCGCATCCCGAATGGTTCAGCGAGATCGATGGACGACGCATCTCGGAATCGACGCAGCTCTGCCTCTCGAATCCAGAGGTCGTGGATGTCGCCGCGTCGAATGCACTGGCCTTGGCGGCGGCCGATCCCGGCTGTCGTGTCGTTGGCGTCTCGCAGATGGACTGGGGCAACTTCTGCGAATGTGCCACGTGTCGCGAGATATTCGCCGATGAAGGTTCTCGTGCCGGCCCCGTCTTGCGGTTTGTGAACGCTGTCGCCGAACGCATCGAACGCGTTCGCCCGGATCTGCTCGTCGAGACCATCGCCTATGGCGAGACCTTCAAGCCGCCGAAGACGGTACGCCCGCGCCGTAACGTGATCGTCTGCTGTTGCACGGCGGCGGACTACGCCGAGCCGCTTGCGACGGCGGCGCGTCCGAAGAACGTCGCGTGGAAGCGTGCCTACGAGGCGTGGACATCGGGAACGGAGCGGATCTACCAGTGGGACTACACGCCGAACTTCCGCTGGTTCTTCCTGCCGCATCCGAACATCACGGTATACGGCCCGAACTTGCGCTACTACCGTGACCGAGGCGCGAAATACGTCTACATGGACGGTCAGCCGTTGCCGGGTGGCGATTTCGGCGACCTGCGGTGCTGGGTGCTCGCGAAGCTGATGTGGAATCCCGACCAGTCCACGGACGAACTTGTCGATCGCTTCTGCCGTGGAGCCTACGGGGCCGGCGCCCCGCATGTGCGCGCGGCCTATGATCTCGCGCGAGGGCAGCTCGCGCATAATCCAGAAGCCGTGCTGACCTATGGCGGCGAAGATGATCCGAAGACGTTCCCTGACGGTTTCCTGCGCGTCTCGCTCGGTCTGTGGGAAGCCGCCGAGCGGGCGACGCGAGACGACCCCGATGCCCGCTTCGCCGTGCGCCTCGCGAAATATCCGACGGTCGTCGCGTTGTTGAATCGCCTCGCCTGCTTTGCTCCGACGCATTCCGTGACGGCGCATCCCAAACGCTTTGCGCGTCCGCACGGGCTTGACGCATTGCTGGCGGAAGAGGCGTCGATTCGCGCTGCCGCCGCCGCGCGTGGCGTGCCGCTCCATTTCGCGCTCCAGCGCGGACAGGATGCGTGGATGCGCCGTCGGCTTGCGCGTATGCGGACGCATCGCCCCGTCGCAGCCGCGACCTGTGCGCGAATTGAGACGGCTGACTTCTGCGTACGCGATGGAGACTACACGGGCGGCGAGTGGAACGAGCGCCACGGCTATCACGCACGGTGCGTTGATGATCCGACGGCATTCGGTGGACAGGCCGTCGAAGTCTATCCGCGTGACGGGCAGGACGCGATTCGGTTCTTTCTCGACGACCTTGCGTTCGATCCGAACGTGCTGTTGCGTCTCCGCATCCATGCGAAGGGCGAACGGCGGGCTGACGGCGGCGATGCGGTACTGACGGTTGTCGTCAAGGACGCGCAGGTGCGCTTTCGGCGCGAAGTCGCCGCGTCTGAGGTTTCGGTGGAGTGGGACTGGATTGACTTGGGCACGTTCGTGCCGGCGGTCGGGTACAAGCTCGACGTGCGCGGTGCGCTTTCGGGACTCTCTGGAATGCGGGCCGTCCGCGTGGACGCGCTTGAACTTTCACGACTGGAACACGCACAGGAAAGGACAGCACAATGAAGCGACGAAAACTCATGTTTGCGGTCGGGCTGCTGATGCTGGCGGCAGTGTCGGCTTTGGCGGAAGACGGCTTCATCGAGGCAACAGGCACGCAGGCGATTTCGCTTGGTCGGAAGATGACGCCGACGACGCGCTGGGAGGTCGATTTCGCCCTGACGGACACGACGACGCAGCAGCGCGTCTTCGGCGTCAGCTCAGGCAAGGGACAGCTGGCTCTGTACATCAACGGGGATGGCCTCTTCTCGTTCGGCGCGACGGCTGGCGGCTATGCGACGGCACTCAAGGCTGACACGGCGCGGCATTTGGCGATTGGCGACGCGCGAACGGGGAAGGGCTACCTCGTTACGGATGGCGTAACGAATGGCGTTTCGGTCGCGACGTTCGCCGTGACGGAGGCGAGCGACTATCCACTGGCCGCTTTCGGCTATGCGTCGAACGGGGCGGGTACGGCGTTCGGACTGTTCGCCAATGTGCGGATCTACGGCTTCAGGGTCTACGAGGACGAGACACTGGTGATGCAGGGTGTGCCGGCGATCAAGGACGGGCGACCGGGCTTTCGCGATACGGTGGGCGGCGGCTTCTGCGCGAACGGCATCGTGGGGACAACGCTACGGTTTGGCGGCGCGGTCGAGGAACTGGACGCCTACCTTGCGTCCGACGGTACCTCGTTCATCGATACGGGCTATCGGGCGAAACCGACCTCGCGATTCGAGCTTGACTACGCGCTCGTGCCGGTCAACGCACATGTGAACGCGAGCGGCACGGTTCAGGCACGGCTCTTCTCCGCCGCCGAGTCGGACAAGGAGCCGTCGACGACGGTCTACGTCGCGGGCACACCAGACGGAAGCGACGCGAACATCGCGTTCTCGTGCGGCGACGCCTGGTCGGGCATCTGGTCCGGGACGGGCTTTGACGCGATGCGCCGGACGGTCGTCCTTGACGTCGCGAACGCCACAGGCGAACTGCTGGAGCAGGGCGTGTCCGTCGTTCGCAAGGGGCTTTCGCCGCTGACGACCGAGGCGACGCGTACACTCGGCCTTTTCGGACAGCTGGGTGCGGACGGGCGAAGCGGCTACCTGCTCGCGCGGATGAAGGTCTACTCATTCCGCATCCTTGAAGGCGGCGAAATCGTCCGCGATTACCGTCCGGCAGTACGGCACGGCGCGGCTGGACTGCTTGACGCAAAAGGCGGCGGCTTTCTCACACCCGCACCGAAGGGGCGTCCGTTCCGATACGGCGGCGACATCGACACGGACGGCAGCGATGGTGCGCACCTTCGCTCGACCGGCGACCAGATCATCAACACGAGCCGTGCGCTGGGACTCAATACGCGTGTGGAGATCGATTTCGCACTGAACAGCCACACGAACTGCCAGGAGCGGATCTTTGGCGCGACGCGCGCGACGGACTTCGTCTATGGGCTCTACTGCAACGGCACGATGGCGGGCGCGGGCAACTTCGCTTTCGCTGCTGGCGACTACATGGTGGGCAGTTTCCCCGGCTACGACACAGGCGTCGCGGTCGATCTCCTGCGGCACACGGCGATTCTCGACATGAAGCGTGCGCAGATGCACTTCATCACGGGAACGGTCACGAACTACACGCATGCGATCGACAGCGCAACGAAGCCATCGACGTGGCTGATGGGTCTCTTCGGCGAACCCTACACGGCCGACTTCAGCGGCACGATCAACCGTGCGGACATGCGCCTCTATGCCTGTCGGGTCTATGACGATGATGTGCTCAAGCAGCATTGGCTACCCTACAGGGACGCGACGCGAATCGGCCTGAAGAACGTCGTGACCGGCGATATCCGCACGGATGGACGTGCGGCGACCGTCCCGTTCGCCGTGGGCGGTTGCGGTTGGGGCGACGATGCGCGGCCATTCTTCGAAACGCCGACGAACGCCGCCGTGTCCGTCGATGGTGCGGTCACGCTCTCGGCCTACGCGCCGGCGGCCACCGCGTACCAGTGGCTCTGGAACGGCAAAGCCGTCCTGGACGAGACGAACTGCGCGTTCGTTGCGAACTGGCGGCATGCGCGTGAGCCGGTAGCCGTGGCCGTACGTGCGAGCTTCTGTATGGGCGGGGAAACGGTGATGCGTGATTCGCCGGCTGCCGCCCTCACGATGGGGCGGCTGGGATTCCTCCTCATTTGTCGTTGAAACGTTGGCAAGGGAAAGGTCAAGACATGAAGACAAGTCGACGGGATTTCATCTGCTGGGCCGGGGCGTTCGCGGCGGGACGCGCGTTTGCCGCGCCGGCCGGACTGTTCGCCGCCGGAACGCCGAACCTGCGTCTCGGCATTCTTTCGGATCTCCACATCGACGCGCCCCGACGCGACTTCCGCATCTTCGGCGATGCTCGCACGTTCGTCAAGGCACTCGCCTATTTCCGCGCACGGAACGTCGATGGCGTCGTGATCGCGGGCGACATGGCCGACACGGGCATGCGTTATCAGCTGGAGATTGTCGCGGAAGCCTGGTATTCCGTCTTCCCTGACGACCGTGGGGCGGACGGGCGAAAAGTCGAGAAGCTGTTTGTCTACGGCAACCACGACCTTGAAGGCTGCAACAACTGGGGCTTTGCGCGCCGCCACGAGCACAAGGCGTCCTTCGCGCGCGAGGTGATCGCGAATGATCCGGCAAGCGCATGGGAAGACTTCTTCCGTGAGCCGTATGCGCCGGTCTGGACAAAGACCGTGAAGGGCTACCACTTCGTCGGTGCGCACTGGGTGCCAGGCCACAAGGAAGGCGTCGCCGCAATCGAGTCGTTTTTCGCGGAGCATGCGGCGGAATTCGCGGGGGAGCGTCCATTCTTTTACATCCAGCACCAGCATCCGAAGGACACCTGCCATCTCGGACACGCTTGGGGTGCGGACGACGGGACGGCGACGCGCGTCCTTTCACACTTTCCGAACGCTGTCGCGTTTTCGGGACACTCGCACACGCCACTTACGGACGAGTCGGCAATCTGGCAGGGGGCGTTCACGTCGGTCGGCACGGCATCGCTCAGGTTCTGCGCAGGAGACTTCAAGTGTCCGACCGGCGCGAACGGCTACGAGAACATCCGTGGCAGCCTGATGCCGAAATACGAGGGCGTTTGGGAGGCGCGGCAGGGGATGGTGGCGGAGGTCTTCGACGACCGGATCGTCCTTGAGCGCCGCGACTTCCTGCGCAACGCCGAGACGCTGGGCGACGACTGGGTGATTCCCCTGCCCGTCGCAACGTCGGACAGGCCGTATGCGCCCGAACACAACGTGTGCGCGTATGCGGCACCGGAATTTGCCGACGGTGCGGAGCTGTCTGTCGTAGATCGCGGCGGGACGGTTGTCTGCACGTTCCCAGCGGCGACGGGCATTGTAGGCGTGCGTACGTTCGACTGGGAGATCACGTGTGCCCAGAACGGCGTTGTGCGCTTCACGCGGCATCTAGTAGACTACAACTGCCGCAACTCGATCCGCCGTGCGCTTGGCCCTGTCTCGCTGACGCTCGCGAAATCGTATTTCCCGGCGGGGATGTCGACGCTCGCGGTGCGGCCGCGAGGCTTCAATGGACAGCTTGGTAAACCTATCAAGAAGGATGTGACGATATGAACGAGAAAAAAGACGCTGGCACACGCTTCGCCGTGCAGCTCTATTCCATTCGAGACCTAATCTGGAAGGATCCGGAGCGGTGTCTTGCCGACCTGAAGGCCGTCGGCTACGACGGTGTTGAGTTCGCGAAGTATGGCGGACATTCGGCGATCGGACTGAAGCGGATTCTTGCGAACACGGGGATGGTCGGTGTCGGCACACACGTCAACGGTGACCTCTTCCTCGTCGGCGACGAGCTGAAGCGCACACTTGACATCTGCGCCGAGGCAGGCATCCTCAGCGTGACAACACCGCACGCGAAGCGCGACTCGGCGGACGGCTATCGGCGATTTGGCGCGGACATGGGACGAGCCGCCGAGGTTGCCGCCGCCTACGGGATCAAGGTTGGCGTCCACACGACCTACCACCATTTCGAGACGCGCTACGACGGCGTGACTGCTTGGGACCTCATCTTCCGCGAGACGTCGCCGTTGCTGCAGCAGCAGGTCGACACCTCCAACACCTTCCACACGGGTACGGACGTTGTCGCGCTCCTGAAGAGATTTCCGGGTCGCCACTTCTCCATCCACCTGAAGGAAAACACGCCGTCTGCGACGGCGACGCTCGGCGAACGCCCAACAGATGGTGGGCCGTGCATCCCCTGGCGTGCCGTCATGGCACAGGTTGCCGCCGAACGCATCCCGTGGTGCCTTGTCGAGGCCGAAATGGTGCCGGATTCGCTTCAGCCACTAGTTGATTCTCGGCGGTTCCTTGAACAGTTCCCGCTCGGATAGGCGAAACGTGGCGGAAAAGAAGTTTTCAAACGGAAAAATCGGAAGGAAGAGAAAAGATGAAGACATCAAGAAGGACGTTCATCAAGGGATTCGGGGGATTGTCCGCGACAACGGCCTTGGGCGGCTGCGCCGGCTTCAGTTGTGGACGCGCCGTGTGGCGGGGCGAGCATCTTAAGTTCGGCATCATCGGCGCGGGAGGCAAGGGCTTCACGGACTGGACGAAGTTCCTCGCCAACGGGGAAATCCCGACGGCGATCTGCGACGTTGACCGCACGATGATCGACGCGGCGCTTGCGCATCTGGTTAAGGCGGGTGTCGACGTGTCGTCCGTGCGCACGTACACGGACTACCGCCGGATGTTCGACGATCAGGCAAAGCTTGGTCTTGATGTCGTGAACGTCTCGACGCCCGATCACATGCACGCCGCACAGGCCGTACGTGCGATGAAGGAGGGTGTCCACTGCTACATCCAGAAGCCGCTCGCCCGAACGCTGTGGGAGACCGATTACGTCGGTCGTGTCGCGCACGAGACAGGGCGCGTCGTGCAGATGGGCAATCAGGGGTCGGCGGCGCACGGGCATCGCCGGCATGTCGAGCTCCTTCAGCAGGGTGTGATCGGCGACGTCTCGGAGGTCTATGTCTGGACGGATCGTCCGATCTGGTTTCAGGGCACGACGGCGAAGCGGTTTGCGGCAGGACGGATGATCCCGGCACCGAAAACGCTCGACTGGGACGCTTGGCTCGGCATCGCCTCGAATCGTCCGTATGTGCAGGATCGTCCGGCTGACACGCCTTGGCCGTTCCGTAGCCAGTACGCGCGCAACCTGCGCGGCGTCTATCATCGGTTCAACTGGCGTGCGTACTATGATTTCGGAACGGGGGCCTTCGGCGACATGGCGTGCCACACGCTGAATCTGCCGTTCAGAGGGGCTGAACTCGCGTCCGTGAAGACGGCGGAGGTGGATGAGGTGTGCGAATGGAATGATGTGGCTTATCCGATGAAAAGTCGCGTGAAGCTCGTCTACGCGGCGCGTCCGTCGAAGGCGCGTCCGGGCGTGACGCTGCCCGAGACGACGGTCTGGTGGTACGACGGCGGGATTCGTCCGACCGAGCCGAAGCTGAAGCCCATGATTGACGCGCTCGCGAAGATCAAGGAGCCGCGAGGCGGCTGCATCATCTGCGGCACGAAGGGCATGCTGGCCTCACTCGACGCCTACGGCATCGACTGCGTCGTGCTGATGAACGGAGAGACCGAGCCGACGAACACGAAGGTGCACGAGGCATGCCGCGAAAGCGTCGTCACACCGTATCTGCCGCGTGTGAAGGGCACGACGACCGACCTCTATGCCGACACGGACAAGGCGCACATCGCAGAGCTGTGTTCGGCGATCAAGGGCGAGGGTCCGGTTTTTCCAAGCGGTAGCCGCTGCTTCTCCGACATCGACTATTCGGTCTCGATTCTCGAAGGCATGCTTGTCGGCTGTCTGTCGCAGCGTCTGAATCGATCACTCGTCTGGGACGCGGCAACTCGCACGTTCGATGACCGCGCGGCAAACGACCTCATCCGCCCCTACGTCCGCCCAAGTTGGCGACAGGCCCTGCTTGTGGAGTAGAAGTGGTGGAGTTCCGTTTGTCAGCAGACTGACGGCGGACCCAAGATTGGAAGCATAAACCTTTCTCCGCGCGGAGACTGGCGCATGCCCAGCGATGTGCCTTTCGCAGAATAGCTCGACAATGCCATGCTCGGCGAAATGGTTGGCGAAAAGAGACCTTCAGGTTTTCTTTGTCGTGTTCAGGTCTGTTTCGAGGTTTTTGGCTCACACAGAGAAACGGAGGCACGGAGAAGAATGTTGAAAGCCGCTCTGTGACTCTGAGCCTTCGTGCCTCTGTGTTAAAGACAACGAGAGTTGTGCGTATGTCGGCAATCTCCGTCACTCCGTGTGAGAAAATCGAGTTCCAACTGCCGCGTTTAGGATGAACATAAAATGATATACTATGTTGTCATAAACACATAGGAGAAAATGATGCAAGAGAAAAGCGATAGGTCTCGTGGCCATTTCGCGAGTTTTGGGCGTGGATTGCTGGTTTCGGTGCTTCTTGCCTCGCCATGTGCGCAGGCTTGGATGGAAAAGTGGGCGCCAGAGTTCAAGTCAACGCCGGCGGTTGTCAGGAAGCTGCCGTCGAAAAGCGTGAGTATCTTTGTCACCGCATTGGAGAAAGAGGAACCAAGTGGTGTATCCTATTCTGAAGGCGGAGGATTGGACTTGAATGGCGATGGCGTCGAAGACTTCGTGTTCATCGTTCCATGGATGGGTTGCGGACTGAATGCGGACGGATACACTATCCACTTCATTGTCTCGGACGGGAAGGGCGGACGGAAGGAAAATGTTTTCAGTGGTTATGGCGCAGAGCTGTCTGACCTGATAAAAGTCGGAGGGAAGACGTATTTTCGCCTGTCGAGCTTCTTCGAGAAGTTCGAAAAGAGCGATCACAACCATTGGGTCTTCCAGTTGTTTGAATTTGATGCGTCTGGCATCGCTCGATGCGCCAACTCCGAGTTCGGAACGCAGTTCCCAGCGGTAACGGTATTCTATGAGAATCCGAAATTCAGGCAGATTGAGCTGACGGTAGTGGATCGGAAGAAAATCGAGAAGAAACGAAGCCGACCTCACGCAACTATGTCCCATAGCAAGAGTAAGCGGCTTGAGCCTGATGTGGCATTGCCAATACAGTGTGAGGCAATTGCAAAACCTCGGACACGACAAGCGTGTCCCTCCCGCATCTTCACAAAACTGCCAAGATTCGCCGTTTTTGGGAGGGACGGGCTTGTTCCGTCCACAATCGCGAAGGTTTTGCACTTACATTAGCATTAGGTGTATCAATAGACTCTGATCCTTAGATGAGAGGTGGGTGGCTTGCAGAATGTGTAAGCGTCGTAGCCCATTGCTTACAATACGTGTAAGGTTGTTTGGTTTTTTAGGTGCATTTACTTTACGGCATGGAAGTTGCTTAAGGAACTTGATATGAACGATGATGTCTTGAGAGCAAAGTGGAAGGCGGAGCGCGAACGGGCGGCGTTCTTGGCGTTGGCGGATGGGACTGTGTTCCATGGCGTGGCATTTGGTGCGCAAGTGGATCGGGTAGGCGAGGTCGTGTTCAACACGGGCATGAGCGGCTATCAGGAAATCTTGACCGATCCATCATACGCAGGGCAGATTGTCGCCCTCACCACCGCAGAGGTCGGAAATTACGGAACAAACCCCGAGGATGTGGAATCTCGGGGTCTTTTTCTGCATGGGCTTGTCGTCAACGATTTGACGGAGGCGTCAAATTTCCGCTCAAAGGCGTCGCTTGACAAGTATCTGAAAGATGCAGGTGTTCCTGGCATATATGGCGTGGATGTAAGGGCACTGACGCTCCACATTCGCGATTTCGGCAACCAGAAGGCGTATCTGCATGTGGCGGGCGGCGCAATGCCGGAGTCGGAAGCGATTGAGAAGGCGCGGGCATGGGAAGGTCTTGACGGGCAGGACTATGCCAGTCGTGTGAGCTGCAAAAAGGCGTATGAATTCGTGGACTCACACGGAGCCACGGAGATGCAAAGAATAGAAAATCCAGTGACGGAAGATCAGAAACTCCGTGCCTCCGTGCCTCCGTGTGAGAAAATCAAGTACCCCCACGTCGTTTGCTACGATTTCGGCGTGAAGATGAACATACTTCGGTCGCTTGCCAAATTTGCGCGAGTGACGGTTGTGGCGGCCAAGACATCCGCTGAGGATGTGCTTGCGATGGAGCCGGACGGCGTGTTCCTTTCGAACGGACCGGCCGATCCGGCGGCGGTCGGCTATGCGATCGAGAACATTAGGAGCCTCCTGAAATACAATGCGGATAGGGACGCAACCCACGCTCCAATCCCAATCATGGGCATCTGTCTCGGACACCAGTTGCTGTCGCTCGCGTGTGGAGCGAAGACCGGGAGGCTTCCGTTCGGACATCATGGGTGCAACCACCCAGTAAAGAACCTTGCGACCGGCAAGGTGGAGATCACGAGCCAAAACCACAACTTCGCGGTTCTGCCGGATTCGGTGCCGCCATGCCTTGAGGTCACCCACATCAACCTCAACGACGGCTCTATCGAGGGGGTACGGCATAGGACTCTCCCTGCGTTTTCGGTGCAGTACCATCCGGAGAGCTGTCCGGGACCACACGATTCCGACTACCTCTTCGGCCAGTTCAGGCAGATGCTGTAACAAATCAACCATCTTTAACTTCCACTTGAACCATGAAAAATCAAACGAAGAATCCGACAAAATACGTATTCATAACTGGCGGCGTGGTGAGTTCTCTCGGCAAGGGGATCACATCCGCGTCACTTGCGCTTTTGCTGAAAAGTCGTGGTTACAAGGTGTTCATGCAGAAGCTTGATCCGTACCTCAATGTAGACCCCGGTACGATGAGCCCATACCAGCATGGCGAAGTGTTCGTGACGGATGACGGCGCGGAGACGGATCTCGACCTCGGCCATTACGAGCGTTTTGCGGGTGTGACCTGCTCGAAGGCTTCAAACTACACGTCGGGCCGCATCTATTCGGCAGTCCTTGCGCGTGAACGGGCCGGTGGCTATTTGGGCGGCACTGTGCAGGTGGTTCCGCATGTGACAAATGAGATAAAGGACGCGATAAAGTCCGCTGGCGAACACGACTGCGACATAGTCCTGTGCGAAATTGGCGGCGTTTCGGGCGACATCGAGTCTCTGCCGTTTCTGGAGGCGGCGCGGCAGTTCCGCTTCGAGCATGGGTACGACAATACCTGCTTCGTGCACCTTACGCTCGTTCCGTACCTTAAGGCTGCGGGCGAATTGAAGACCAAGCCCTCGCAGCATTCGGTTGGGCAGCTCCGCGCGATCGGCATCATCCCCGATATCCTCGTCTGCCGTACGGAGATGACGATCCCGAAGGAACACCTCGAAAAACTCGCGCTCTTCTGCAATGTGCGGCCCGAGCGCGTCATCGAGGAGAAGGATGTGACGGATTCCGTATACGCGATCCCTCGCGAACTCCGCAAGCAGGGACTCGACGAAGAGGTGCTGAAGCAGCTGCATCTTGATATCTGGCCTATCAAGCACACCATATGGGACACTCTCGTCAAGAAGGCTACGCAGCCAAAGAAATCGTGCACGATTGCACTCGTCGGCAAGTACATCGCCATCCGCGATGCATACAAGTCTGTGCATGAGGCCCTGCACCATGCTGGCATGGCGCATGACTGCAAGGTGAACGTGAAGTGCGTTGAGGCGGAAGAGCTTGAGAAGGACATAAATCTCCTCAAGGGCGTGGACGGCATTCTGGTTCCGGGTGGATTCGGAAGCCGAGGCGTGCCCGGAAAATGCCTCGCGATCAAGTATGCGCGCGAGCACAAGATACCGTTCCTTGGCATCTGCCTCGGAATGCAGTGTACGGCTATAGAATACGCGAGGGATGTCGTTGGGTGGAAGGACGCGAACTCTACGGAATTTGACGAGAACACAGCACATCCGGTAATCGATCTCATGGATGACCAGAAGGGCGTTACGCAGAAGGGCGGTACGATGCGGCTCGGCGCATATCCATGCGTGGTGAAGAAGGGGACGCTCGCGGCGAAACTGTACGCGCCAGCCTATGGCGAGAAGGGGAAATCGGACTTCACGATTTCCGAACGCCATCGCCATCGCTACGAACTCAATTACGACTCGGAAGGACGCAAGGCTCTGGAGGCGGCAGGTCTCAAGGTGTCCGGCACATCGCCGGACGGCAAACTGGTGGAGATTGTCGAACTTCCGGACCATCCATATTTCATCGCAGGGCAGTTCCATCCAGAGTTCAAGTCTCGTCCGACATCACCGCATCCGCTTTTCGATGGACTTGTCGTGGCGGCGTTGAAGCATCGGCACTAAACGCCGAATGCGTTCGGCACATTTGATATAATGCTGAGGTTGGGCATCGTGGAATCTCAAGATGGAAATCTCGGCATTTATCAAGGATATGCTCTGGCCGCGCACGTGCGCCGTGCGCGACTGCGGACGCAGCGTGGACAGGCCAGACGGCTACATATGTTCGCATTGCTATGAAACGTTGCCTTGGTACGATGAGTTCGCCAAAAGCGCGTTTGCGTATCTGGAGCCGATCTCCGACCTGATCAACAGCTACAAGTTCTTCGGAGCGACATATCTTGCGGAGGATTTCGCCGCCGCGATGGAGGCCTCGTTCAGGAAAAAGCACGATGCCGCCGCCGTCGATGTGGTCATTCCGGTTCCGCTGCACCGGAACCGTCTGGTGGAGCGCGGATACAATCAGGCGGGACTCATCGCCGAGGCATTCGCCAGACGCATCGGACGTGTCTGCGATGAAACGTCCCTTGCGAGGTTGCGCGATACGGAACACCAGAGCAGGTCGAGCGGAGATGAGAGACGCAAGAACCTGAAGGGCGCGTTTCGCGTGGTCGAGCCTTCGCTTGTGCGCGGGCGCACAGTGGTGCTTATCGATGACGTGATGACAACCGGGAGCACTTTGGACGAATGCACGGAGGCTCTTGTCGCGGGAGGGGCGTATCGGGTGATCCCATTCGTCCTCGCCAAAGCCTTGATGGACGAAGACCTCGGTGAGAATTTCCGCGATACATGATATAATTCGCCGCATTGGGCTTATGGCGGAATGCGAATGCCCTTGGCGAGTCGATGGCGCGGCAAAAGGAATCAGTGGCCAGATGGCACAGAGTACATATACATACGAATTGGACGAAGGACAGCAGAATCTTCTTCTGCTCATAATGGAACGCGGCAATTACAGGAAACGCGAAGTTCCTTACTCGCTGATGTCCATAGAGGGTGACGGGTTCAACTGCACACTGTACGAGAAGGTCAAGCATGGGCGCCGCAAGTGCTGCATTCAGGGCGGCAAGGCTGAGGATTTTGTGCTGTTTGTGCTTGAACCCCAAGTTCTCGGATCGGCGACGATTGGCTACGAACAGGTGCTTGATCCTGAACGGGACAAGCCGCATGGCGGAAGCGACGAATCAGGGAAGGGTGACTACTTCGGCCCGCTTGTCGTCGCCTGCTGCTACGTGGACGAGGCGTTGTCCGCACAATTGAGGGAGATTGGCGCCAAGGACTGCAAGCAGATGACCGACAAGTCCGTACTTGCGGTCGGCTCGAAAATACGCCATCTGCTTGGCCCGAACCGCTGGGCATTCGTGAAGATCGGCCCGGCCGCATACAACAGGCTTTACGCGAAGATCAAGAACATAAATCGTCTTCTCGCATGGGCGCATGGCGTGTGTATCGAATCGCTTCTCGAAAAGCAGCCGGCGTGTCCAAGGGTGGTCGTAGACCAGTTCGCGCCGACAGAGACCGTAATCAGGCGGGCACTCAAGGAGCGTGGACGAAAGATCAGGGTAGATCAGCGGCACAAGGCAGAAAGCGATGTCGCAGTTGCGGCGGCATCGGTCGTGGCCCGTGAACTGTTCCTCAGAAGCCTCATAGCGTCATTACCGGATTATGGGCTTGCCGCCGCTACGGAGGATAATCCTATTGGCGCGATACCGAAAGGATCGAGCGACCCGCGCATACGCGAACTTGCGGAGAAGTGCGTACGGGCAAATGGACCGAAGTGGGTTATGGATCACTGCAAGGCCCATTTCCAGACGACCGACAAGGTGCTGTCGGCATGCGGCTTTTCGCGCAACGACCTTCCACCTGAAGGCCAGGTCGTGTCTGCAAGCAAGGGGAGTAAGGAATAGTTGGTAGTGGGTAGTTGGCAGTGGGTAGCGGTTGAATTTAAGAAAAAAAAAACGATATAATGGCGCAATATTTTTGAAGGGAGAAAAAAGGCCTTTTAGGAAAGGAACTTGAGCATGGCAACTGAGTCAAGAGTGGCGTTGACGATTAGGCGTATGTCCTTTAATATGCGGCGGGCGAGACCGATGGCCGCTGCGGTCGCGTTTGTGGGTGCGCTATGCGGGGTACAGGCCAAGACGTGTGTGTGGACAGGCGAGCAGGGCGGTGACTACCTCTACACGAACGCGCCCGAAAACTGGCAGGATGGTCAGATGCCTGTCGAGGGCGATACTGTCGTCATTTCGTCGACAAGTGTGGCGAACATCTGCTACACGTTCAAGTTTCCCTTGGAGAATTTCTACTATACCAACACGTTGGGCGGCACAATCAGCGCCGAAGGCGGAGGGATTGTCCGCGTGACGGGGCGAGATTCGGAGATTGTCACCGCACAGCCGACGACCCTTTACCTCTACGTTCCGATTGAAGTGGCCGAAGGCGGACGGTTGGCGCTTCGGCAACAGACGTCCGACCTGAGCTTTGACGGGGTGAGCAATGGCAATGACATGTTGCGCGGCAATGGCGAGTTGCTTGTGACGGGGGCAAAGACGCTGAACCTTCGATCGCATCCGAATTTCCACGGCACATGGAACATAGAGTCCGATGTCTACGTTCTGCCGACGTCTGGCGGTGTGACGCAGCTGCCGTTCGGTGCGGATGACTGCACGGTCACAGTCTATGGCACGAACGCATCAGACACCGCGCAGAAGGGGCTGCTGCGGTTTGGTGGTGCGTCGGAGGTCGCCGGCACGGTCAGCCTTTTTCACAAGACGTCCATCTCGACGACGTATGCCGCAGCCGGCGAGGATGGCATCGTCACTTTCCGAGGCGGTGTGTCACATACGGCGGATGCAGGGGATTATTCCGAGCTGGGGCTTTCCTGCGGCATCGCCAGTGCGAACAACCGTTCGGGCTATGTGTTCCTCAAGGATTTCGTGTGTACGTCCGAGAATGGTGCCCAAGAAAAGAATCCCCACATGAACATATACACGTATTCGCCGGGAACATTCCATTTGGAGGTGCGTGGTCGCTTTTGTCCGACGAAGGCTTCAAACTGCCCGCCCCAGATTGGCCTTTTCCATGCGGACAGCAAGGCTGACGTGCGGTTGAGCGGAACGCTTTCCAGCGGGCATCCGTGGAAGATGGTGCTGAAGTCAAATCAGCAGTTTTACCTTTTGTCGCCGGACATCTTGCCGAAGGGCATTGTCATGGTCGGCTTCGATGCCGGAACGAGCGAGAACGTATCCTTGGATCTGCACGGCAATGACCAGACAATTTCGGCGATTCAGACATGGGGTTCTGGCCCACATGATTTCGTCGTCACGTCCTCCGACCGTCCGGCGACGCTGAAGGTCGGCAACAACGAGAGCGTCACGCACATGATGCCGCACCTGAGCGGAAAGATTTCCGTCTACGGCTATGACATCGGTTCCGGCAGCAACGGCAGCCTGACGTTCGCGAACGAAGACGATCTCACGGGCTGGATCGGCACCGAAAAGAACACGCTCATCTTCACGGACGGGGCCAAGTACCCGAACCTCGGCGGCATCGAATGCACGGGCGCGGGATCGGTCATCATCCAGAATGGGGCGACGCTCAATTCGGACATGACGCTCGACGTCCATGACGTGATAGGGAACGGCATTCGTTTGGCAACGGGCGTGAGCCTGACGGTGAAGCACGCATTCGTCGAGGGCGTCGATATGCCGGCGGGTACGTACTGTCGCACGGGCGCGGGGATCGAAGGGGCGACCGAGGTCGATTGGCTGAAGAAGGCCAGTGCAGACACGGGCGACGATATGACGGGCACGGTGACGGTTGCGGAACACGATCCCGTCTGGATCTGGACGGGCAAGGGGTCGTCATCCTCGTTCTCCGATCCGGCGAACTGGGGCGCGAACGTCGCGCCGAATCTCACTGACGTGAACCTGACGCTGAATTTCAAGAACGCGGCTGGACTGGATACGGTAATTCCGCTTGACGGCGTGATTGCGCCGGTCGGAGCGTTCAACTGCGGCGACTTCAGCAAGGGCGCGGTCACTTTCGGTGGCACGGGCACGCTTGTCCTCGGCGGCACGGACAACGACCTCAAGATGGTTTTCACTGAGTCCGCCTCGCTTACGTGGAACGGTACAGGCACACTGCACCTCACGGGCAAGTCGACCTCGACGGGGACGCTCACCGTCAATTCTGGCACGGTCATTCTCGATTCGGCGGGCTGGACAGGTACGGTCGTCGTCGCGAACGAGGCCGAACTGGTCGTCAACGCGAGTTGCGGCTCCGAGGTCTTCGGCGCGGCGGACGCCGAGGCCAACACCTGTTCAATCGCGCTGGCGGGCAAGCTGACGCTCGCGGACGGCATTGATGCGACGGTCAAGTCTCTGGCGATCAACGGGCGGAGAGTCCGTTACGGCAAGACATGTGGCTCACTCAACTCGCCGGCAGAGCGCACGGATGGCGTACATTTCGGCGGCACCGGGACGGTCGTTTCCTGGGCGCGTGTCGGCATGTTGCTTACAATACAATAGGCAAGGAGGGGCGAATGAACATGAGGATCATTGTTTTTGCGGCGGTGGCCGCAGTCGGAGGAATGATGTGCGGTGCGGCGGCGCTGCCGCTGAACGTACGGGACTTTGGCGCGAAAGGCGACGGCGTGGCGGACGACACGGCGGCCATCCGCGCCGCGCTCGTCCAAGCGGCGAAAGAAAATGAGGCGCGGCGCATCCGCGTCGGCTACCGCTGTGTGGACGGCGGCGGAGTGGGTGACGGCCCCATCCGCGAAGTCTTCTTCCCGAAGGGCGTCTACCGCGTGAGCGAGACGCTGCTCGTCTGGCGCGACACCGTGCTGCGCGGCGACGACGCGACGGTCAGGATGACGGAACGCGATCGGGACATTCTCTACTTTTACAGCGCGTTTCGCTGTCGCGTGAGTGGCCTCGCGTTCGAGGGCGGCGCGACGGCACTGCGCTTCTGGACGCAGAACAACGACACGGCCCACGTGACGATCCGCGACTGCCGCTTCGTCGGTACGTCCGCCGCCGCCATCGAGTGCCTGTCATACTCATACAAGACGAACGGGCAGTCCCGTGGGCTGTCGCCGTACATCGCCAAGAAGGACGGTACACTGCGGCCGAATCCGCTGTTCGCGGGGCCGCGTGGCGGCTGGCCGAACTCGACGCTCCTTACGATTGAGGACTGCGTGTTCGAGGACTGTGCGCGCACGACGGACTTCGCCTGTGACGGCGCGGTGATGCGTCGCGTAAAGGCCGTGACGGCGAAGGGTGCGCCGGGCGGAGTGTTCCTCGTCGGCAACCGTCTGCACGCCTACGACCTCGATGTGACGGTGCGGCGCGTGGCGGACGTGCGGCAGAGTGTCTTCGAGACGAAGCGGTCTGGCGCGATGCTCGACGTCGAAAGCTCCGTGTTCCGCACGGACGACAGTTCGGGCGTGTGCACCGTGCGCTCGTCCACGGTGCCGACCTACTACGCCTCCGCGATCTCGCTCAATGACGTCACGGTCGAGTCGGGGGCGGCGGATGACGATGCGCCGGTCGTGATTGAGCCGAAGACGTGTCCGAACCGTCTGCGCGTCGCCGGCCTCGTCGAGCGTGGCGTCGCCCATGCATCACCCATCCACTACGTGGGCGGACGGGACGAGAAGATGCTGGCGGATCTTCGCTATTTCAAGTTCTACTCCCTGGAAACGAGCTTCATGACGCAGGTTCTGGAGAAGCCGCTGAAGCGTCCGGCACCGCCGTGTGCCCCGTCGCGCAACGCGGGGCCGACGCTCTACGCGACGGACTTCGGGCTTGACGACAATCTTGCGACGGACGACACGGAGGCGGTACGCCGTCTTTTCGCGGCCGCCCGTGAACAGGCGAACGCGACGCTCGTCTTTCCCGCGACGTGGGTGGATCTCTCGGAGACGCTGGACGTGCCGGACGGCGTGGCGATCGTCGGGCAGGGCACATGCGGCTTCCGCATGAAGGACGAGGCCAAGGACATTTTTCGCGTCAATGGATTCTCGGACGTGCGCTTCCGCAACGTCCACTTCGAGGGCGGGCGGCATTCGGTCGTCCTGTCGTGCGCAAAGAGAGGGTTCCTTGATAGATTCTTCAGAAACAGGCCATTCGCGTCCTTCACGGACTGCTTCTTCAGCGACGCGGCCGACTATGCGGTTGTGGCGACGTCGGGGGACGGACTCGCGGATGGCCGCAAAGACTTTGACCTCATGATGGACGGCGGCATCGCCTTTACTTGCCGGATCTATCGCGGCAACGGCACGGCGTGGGACGACCGCCGCTGGACGGAGATCCTGCCGGAGGCGAAGGGCAAGCGCACGGGGGCCGTCGCCTACGACAATCGCGGCGTCTTTGTCCTGCGCGACTCGCTCAGTGTGCCGATGTTCTTCGCCGACATGATCCCGATGGACAAGGTGCCGATCTTCGAGAAAGCCGAGGCCGGCGACTTCCGCTGGGTGGACAACCGGGGCGACTTCATTTCACTTTTCACGCGCTACGGCGGCGAATGGGGCGGCGCGACGCCGGTCTACAACTACGGGCAGGGCCGCGTGTACATGGAGGGTGGCTACGCCTGGTTCGAAAGCCAGCTGGTGCGGCGGCATCCCGTCCTCGCGGATTCGCCGGACGCGCATCTCAAGCTGACGCACGTCACGTTCTCGCCGAATCTCGGCAAGCAGCGCGTCGAGTTCGCATGGCGCGATGCGCAGGGGCAGATTCGTCCGACGGCATGCCAAGACCTGACGTTCAGCTTCCCGCTGAGGTAGTCCACGATGTTCACACGAAGCCACGGAGGTACGGAGAAATGAACAAGTCAAATGTTGTGCTGTTATGTGCGGGAATGATTTGCGCGTCGGCGTTTGCCGTGAATCGCGATGGCTTGCCGAATCCCGAACGCGGATTCCGCTTCGAGATTCGGGTCGGGCGCGAGGCGGGCGAGCCGCTACCGCGCTCGGTACGGAACAACTGGCCGTTTGCGGCGTACGCGAAGGACGGTGTGCGGGTTGCGCAGGCGTATTGCTACCTTACGCGGTATTGCGATGCGCAAATCCCACAGTCGAAGCTTGACGCGCTTCAGGCCGATTTCGACAAGGCGCGTCGAGACGGCGTAAAGTTCCTCTTCCGCTTCGCCTACGAGACCGACATGTCTCGGACGAAAGGGCCGAACCTCGCGCGCATCCTTTCGCACATTCGGGAACTTTCTGATATCGTCAAGCGCAATGCCGATGTCATCTACGCCTTCCAGATCGGCTGGGTCGGTGCGTGGGGCGAGTTCCATTCGTCCGCCAGCGGCATCGAGTTCGACCGCGCGGCGACGGCTCGCGTCGTGAAGGACACGATTGATTGTCTGCTGCCGGAGAATCGCTCGACGATGCTGCGCACGATGCAGTTGCGCGAGGATGTCCTTGCCGACCTCGGCATCGCCGGCGACCGGATCGGCCTCTTCAACGACGCGACGCTCGCGACCTTCCATGACGCCGGCACGTTCATGGGCGACCGCAACCGCCTCATGAAGATGGCGTGGGATGATATCCTCGGCGCTTTGTACTCTGAGCCGGGCAATCCGCAATTCGACTTGCTCGGCAAGATCGGTGCGCACGTGCCGGTTGATGGCGAGCTTTTCTGGATCGGGAACGTCGATCCGGCCCGCCAGAACGGACTGGACGCGCTCATTCGCCTGCGCCGCCACCACTATACGACATTCAGCCTCGTGCACGGCAATTCGGAGCTCGACATGAACAGCGGACGGGACATCGGGCCGATTGACACATGGAAGAAGACACCTGTCACGGCCGATCTGCTCGCGTCGTTCGGCATCCCGTCAGACCCCGCCTATTTCGCGGAAGTCCCATACCGCACGGCCTACGAGTACATCCGTGACCACCTCGGATATCGACTTGTCGCGAAGGACGTGCGGTGGACGGACGGCACGGCGCACGTGACGCTCCACAACTACGGGTTCGCCGCGCCAATCAATCCGCGAGAGGCCGTGTTTGTGATCATTGCCGCCGATGGCACGGTTACGGAGTGTCCGACTGGTTTCGATTGTCGCCGCATGGCTCCCGAATCGGATACAGTGATTTCAGGGACTGTCCCCAACCGCAAGGCTGGCGACCGTCTCGCGCTCTGGCTTCCAGACGAGATGCAATCCATCCGCTTGCGTCCCGAGTACGCGATCCGCCTTGTTGGCGACGTCACCGTAGAGACAATCGGTGGTCGGCTTCTGAATGTGCTGAGCCGTTAAGGACCTGCAAGGGGCATATGCTGGTTCGCATTCGGTCGCAACAAGTTGCGACCCTCCCGTATACTGGCCGCTTCGACGGGAGGGACGCAATTCATTGCGTCCGCACGTAGGCTTTGTGGTATAATTTCACGCCATTATGAAAACGGAAACGAAACAGTTCAAGGCAGAGATCGGACGGATGCTCGATCTCGTTGTCAACTCGCTCTATTCGAAGAAGGAAATATTTCTCCGCGAGCTTCTTTCCAACGCATCCGATGCCATCGATCGCGCAAAGTATCTGGGTCTCGTTGATAAGGAACTCCTCGCCGACGCACCGGAATGGAAAATAACCATTTCTGCGGACAAGGACAAGAAGCTGCTTTCCATCTCCGACAACGGCTACGGGATGGACGAGGAAGACCTTGAGAACAATCTTGGCACGATAGCGTCCTCCGGGACAAAGAAGTTCATGGAGGCCGCAGCGGAGAAGGACGGCGGCAACCTGCCGGAACTGATTGGCAGGTTCGGAGTCGGATTCTACGCCGCGTTCATGGTTGCGGACAAGGTGACGGTGGTGTCCAAGAAGCGTGGCGAGGATGCCGCTTTCTCATGGGAGTCGGACGGCATCGGCTCGTATACGATCTCCGATGCGACCCGTGACGGGTTCGGCACCACGATCACGCTGCACCTCCGCGACGGGCAGGACGAATACCTGAACGAGTGGAGGATACGCGAACTGGTCAAGAACTATTCCGATTTCATCGCATACCCGATATACTTCGAGGAAATCGGCAAGAAGGAAGAGCCGAAGGAGGGCGAAGAGAAGAAGACCCCAGAGCCGCCCAAGCCGCTGAACACGATGGTTGCCCTCTGGAAGCGTCAGAAGAAGGACGTGAAGAAAGAGGAGTACGACGAGTTCTACAAGCACCTTACCCACGACTTCGAAGAGCCTCTGGAGACGATTCCGTTCTCCGGAGAGGGACAGGTGGAGTTCAAGGCCCTGCTTTTCATCCCGAAGTCCGCAGGCATGGAGATGTACATGCCGCAGACGAAGCGCGGCCTCTCCCTCTACGTGCGCAACGTGTTCATCGGGAATGACTTCGATCTCCTCCTGCCGGACTACCTCCGCTTTGTGAAGGGCGTGGTGGATTCTGCGGACTTGCCCCTCAACGTCTCGCGCGAAATGCTGCAGGACGACCAGGTGATATCGAAGATAAAGAGCGCGGTTACGTCCAAGATACTCTCCACGCTTGAGGACATGAAGGGCAAGGAGTCGTACGATGCGTTCTACAAGGCTTTCGGCCGCATCCTGAAGGAAGGCCTGCACACCGATTACGTGAATGCAGACCGCATCAAGAAGCTTCTCAAGTATCCGAGTTCGCAGTCCGCCGCCGGAAAGATGATCTTCCTTGAGGACTACGTGAAGAAGATGCCTCAGGACCAAAAGGACATCTACTATCTCTGCGCGGAGAAGGAGGACGAGGCCCGTCGCGCACCACAGCTTGAACAGGCCGAGAAGCATGGCCTCGACGTATTGCTGTTCGTCGACCCTGTGGATGAGTGGCTTGTGGATTCCTTCCGTGAGTTTGAGGGGAAGAAGCTTGTGGACATTGCCCGTGGGGACGTGCAGTTCGGCAGCGAAACCGAGCAGAAGGCCGAAAAGGAGGCGAACGAGAAGGCCTCGGCAGACCTCAAGCCATTCCTTGAGAAGATGAAGGAACAGCTCAAGGATTACGTGTCGGATGTGCGCGTGTCCACGCGTCTGGCGGAGAGCCCGTGCTGCCTCGTCGCATCGGAAAATGCGCTGTCTCCCGCGATGATCCGCATGATGCGTGCGATGAAGCAGGATGTGCCGGACGAGAAGCGGATCCTTGAGGTGAATGCCTCCCATCCGCTTGTGGAGAAGGCGAAGGCCCTTGAGGGCGAGGCCTTCTCTGATGCGGTCGAGCTGCTTTTCGACCAGGCGCTTGTGGCCGAGGGAAGCCCCGTGCCGAATCCGTCGCGCTTCGCGAAACTGCTGACCGCGCTCATGCTGAAGTGAGTGTTGGAATTATGCTATAATAAGGAGCCATTATGGGACAGTTGGAAGAATCTCTTGAGCTGACGCTCGATTTCACGAAACTTGAGAAGGTGGGCAAGCAGGTCGCCGAGACGCGTGCTGCCGGCAATGCTCCGTGCGACCCCGGTGTGATTCCGGTAGCCGTGCAGAATGCCGACACCAAAGAGGTGATACTTGTCGCGTACACCAACGAGTATGCGATGAAGGAGTCCTTCGCGAAGCGTAAGCTCATCTTGTGGTCTACGAGCCGCAACAAGCTGTGGTTCAAGGGCGAGACGAGCGGCGAGACGTTCGATCTCCTTGAGGCATATGTGAACTGCGAGCAGAATTCGCTCCTGTACGTGGTTCGTCCGTGCCGTGGCGGCATCTGCCACACGAAGAATTCCGCCGGACAGCCACGCAACTGCTACTACCGGCGCATTGATTTCGATACACTGAAACTCACTAACATTGACAAGTAAAAAGGAGACACGATAATGAGTTGGGGACCTTGGCAGATTCTGCTTCTGTTGGCGATAATCCTTCTTCTTTTCGGGGGCAAGAAGCTGCCTGAGCTTGCCCATTCGCTCGGCAAGTCGCTTGGCGAATTCAAGAAAGGCAAGGAAGAGGGCGACAAGCCTGACGAGCCGGTCGTGAAGGCCGCAGAGGCGAAGCAGATCCCGTCTGCCGACAAGCCGGTGACGCCTGAGGTTGTCGGTTGACTTAACAGTTTGAACGGTCGGACTTGTCCGACCGATATGCATGGGGACGATTGTCGCAGGAGACCTTCTGTGCACGGTTGTGTCTTGGTGCGCAGAAGGAGTGTATGATGACATCGGAAACAGAAAAGCCGCCATTCGATAACCTTGACGGGCGGTTGCGTCTCGCGATAGGCGAGATCGGATACAGGAACCCAACGCCCATTCAGGAGAAGGCCATCCCGCCGCTTCTGGATGGACGGGATCTCATAGGGTGTGCGCAGACCGGCACCGGCAAGACGGCGGCGTTCCTGCTGCCGATAATAAATGCGCTCTGCCAGTCGAAGGACAAGCCAAGAACGAAGCATCCGTCTGCGCTTGTGCTAAGTCCCACGCGGGAACTGGCGGCGCAGATCGGCGCGAATTTCGCGAAGTATGCGAAGCACACGAAGACTCGCTTCGCATGCGTGTTTGGCGGAGTGAGCCAGTTCAGCCAGGTAAAGGACATAAACCGTGGCGCGGAGGTGGTGATCGCCACGCCCGGAAGACTGATGGATCTGATGACGCAGGGACACGTGTTCCTTGACGCAATCAGGTACTTCGTGCTTGACGAGGCGGATCGGATGCTTGACATGGGCTTCCTGCCGGACATCCGCCGCATAATATCGAAACTGCCGGCGAAGCGGCAGTCGATGTTCTTTTCCGCGACGCTTTCCCCTGCGATACTCAAGCTTGCCGGGGAGCTTGTGCATGATCCGGTGCAGGTGATGATTTCGCCGGAGACGCCAACGGTGGACGCGATCAACCAAAAGCTGATGTGCGTTGACAAGGGCGAAAAGGACAACCTTCTCATGTGGCTCCTTGAGAACAATCCTGAATGGCGCAAGGTCATGGTGTTCGCCAGGACAAGGCGCGGCGCGGATCGCGTACTCAAGAAACTCCTGAGGAAGGACATCACTGCGGCGGCGATTCACTCCGACAAGACCCAATGTCAGCGCACGAGGGCGCTTGACGGATTCAAGAAGGGGACGGTGCGGGTCCTTGTCGCGACGGACATCGCGAGCCGTGGCATTGATGTGCCGGAGGTTGACCTTGTGGTGCAGATGGAGCTTCCGCTTGAGACGGAGTCGTATGTCCACAGGATCGGGCGTACGGCACGGGCAGGGAAGGGTGGCGTCGCCATCTCCTTCGTCGCGCCGGAGGAATGGGTGCTCGTAAAGTCCATTGAACGTTTCATCAAGAAGACGATATCGGTGGATCGTGACCATCCGTTCCATGTGGATGTGCAGGGCAAGGAGAAGGGCGGATTGCCCACGGCTCCGTGGATCAAGGGCAAGAAATTCCGCGAACTCGCGCAGGGAAAGCCCAATGGCGGCAAGTTCATCCGGCGTCGCAAGGGGGCCGGAAGACGGCAGCCCGACTTCGGACAGAAAGCCCGATTCTCGTAAATGTGGTATAATCGCGCCGTGAAAAGAGAAACTTCAGGGAAACGCGAGGATAATAAGAAGGGAAAGCTTCCCTTTGTGAAGGGGCGGATGGCGATTGACGATGTCGATGCCGTCATTGCCCAGTATGACTTGCCCGGGAAATTCCCCAAGGACGTACAGCGCGAGTCAAGACGAATTGCTGCGGCGGGGGCAGTGTTTTTCGACAAGCGGCTTGACCTTCGCAGAAAGTACATATTCACCTGCGACCCTGCGACGGCAAAGGATTTCGATGACGCGCTGTCGCTGGATCGCGACCGCAAGGGCAACATTGTGCTTGGCGTGCATATCGCCGATGTGTCGCATTACGTGAAGCCCGGCACCGCCATTGACCGTGAGGCATACAGGCGTTCCACGAGCGTATACCTGCTCAACAGGGTGGTGCCGATGCTCCCGGAGGAGTTGTCGAACGGCGTATGCTCGCTTGTGCCGGGAGAGGATAGGCTTGCGTTCTCCGTCTTTCTTACTTTCGACAAGTCGGGGCAATGCGTCGCCCGAAGGTTCGCGAAGTCCGTGATCCGCTCAAAGGACAGGTTCACTTACGAACAGGTGCTTGACATCATTCGCAAGGGACGCGGTTCGTCGCAGGGCGCAAAGGCGATTCTGGCGATAAGTGCGTTTGCCCAGAAGCTTCGCGGGCGGCGTTTCGCGGAAGGTGCACTGGATCTCGAAGTCCCGGAAACCGAGATCTTGCTGGATGGTGAAGGCCGCATGACCGGCCTTGTGGAGCGTCCTTACGATGAATCCCACCAGATGGTGGAGGAATGCATGGTTGCGGCCAACGAGGCGGTGGCCAAGGAGCTTTGGACGCGTGGCATCAAGATACTGGCGCGTCTGCATGAGCGTCCCGACCCGGAACGCCTTGAGCAGCTGCGTGCCGACCTCGCGTCCATTGGCGTGAAATGCGGAGACCTTTCGCACGGAAGGAACGTGGCGGCATTTCTCGGACACATCAAGGGCGAACCGCTCGAAGGTACCATTGCGGTGATGGTGCTGCGCTCGATGAAGCGGGCGTGCTACGATGCCCGCCACATGGGGCACTTTGGCCTTGCAAAGGATTTCTACGCGCATTTCACAAGTCCGATACGCCGCTATCCGGATCTTGTGCTTCACCGCCAGCTCGCCGACTTCCTCGTTACGGGCAACGGACGCATCCAGCAGCAGACGCTGGACAGGATCGCAAAGCATTGCTCCGAGATGGAGGAACGCGCAGACGAAGCCGAACGGACCTTGAAGGACATGAAGAAATTCAGGTTCATAGAGGAGTCCGGCGGCGTGTTTGACGCAGTGGTGAGCCGGGTCACGGGCTTTGGACTGTTCGTGGATGTCCCTGCGCTTGCGATCGGCGGATTGGTTCGCATATCTACGCTTTCCCGTCGCTACGTGTACTTCAACGAACGCAAGATGACGCTGGAGGATGGGGAGCGCACATGGCGCATCGGCGACAAGATCCGTATCCGTGCCATAAAGGTTGACTGGAAGAATCGCTGGATAGACTTCGCCTCTGCCGACTGCGGCAAGGATGGCTGTCGCGCCACACGCAAGGGACGGACGCCGGACGGGGCAAAGGCAAATGGGGCAAGGAGCCGGAAAAAGGGGAGACGCTGATGGATTTGTCACTGCTGATCGAGGGCTTCAACATCAAGGGGCGGCTTGTCACGCTGGCACCGTTCGGGAACGGCAACATAAACGACACGTTCCTTGCCGTATACCGCAATACGTTCACGGAGACGCAGGTGGTGTTGCAGCGCGTGAACAGTTCCGTGTTCCCCAAGCCGGAATCGATAATGGCCAATATGCACGCGATAACGCTGCACTGCCATGAGAAGCTTGAGGCGGATGCCAGAAGTGGTCGGGACGACAGAGTGTGGCAGATGCCGCGCATAGTGAAGACGAAAGGCGGCGGGGATTTCATACGTGACGAGCGGAATAACGTATGGCGCGTCATCACGCGCATACTTTCCGCGCACGCGTTCGATACCGCGCAGAGTCCGGAGCATGCGCTTGAATGCGGCAGTGCCTTGGGGCATTTCCACTACCTGATCTCCGACATGTCTCCGGCAGCAATCGAAGACCCGTTGCCGGGCTTCCACGTGACGAGCGGATATCTGAAGCAGTACGACCGCACGTTGAAGTCGAAGAAGGCGAAGGCCCTGCTCAACGCATCCGTCGAGGCGAAGCGACTCGCGAAATACATTGATGAGCGCAGGGATTTCGCCTGTTTCCTTGAACGGGCTGAGGCATCGGGCGAGCTGAAACGCCGCATGTTCCATGGCGACCCGAAGGTGAACAACATAATGATTGACGATTTCACCGGCAAGGGTACGGCGATGATCGACCTTGACACCGTAAGCCCTGGATTGGTGCAGATCGATGTTGGCGATGCCGTCCGCTCGATCTGCAACCCCGCTGGAGAAGAGGAACCAAATCTCGGCAAGGTGGCGTTCAACGAGGATCTGTTCCTCGCGTTCATGAAGGGGTACATGAAGGAGGCCGGGGCGTTCATGACCGCTGCGGACAAGGAATACCTGTACGATGCTGTGCGGCTACTGCCGTTTGAGCTCGGACTAAGGTTCTTCCAGGACTACCTTGCGGGGGATCGGTATTTCAAGACGCAGCAGCCGGGCCAAAACCTGAATCGCGCACGCGTCCAGTTCCGCCTGTGCGAGTCCATCGAGGCTCGCGAAGGCTCTATCCGCAAAATGCTGAAGCGGCTATAGAGGGGCAATTGAGAATGCGATTGTCCCTGTCGGCATGTTCTGCGCTCTACTCCGAACGCCTTGAAAGGATCGAAGGAGACATCCCCGGTCGCGCCATATACTTTGGCAAGGTCGAGGAACGGTTGCCGGAGATCCACGATCCGGAATTCAACATCCGCGCCTGCCGTCTGTTGGCTTGGGCCGCAGAAGACATGGCCCGGCAGATAGGACAGGCCGTGTCACGCTATGGCCGCGACAGGATCGCAATAGTCCTTGGCGCGTCCAACACGGGCGTGGACGAAGCACAGGCCAACATCGATGCCGCCCTCTCGCGCTCAGAAGACTGCAAGTGCGGATTTCCGGATGAATTCAGGTTCTCCATGCTGGAGCTTGGCACACCATCGGAATACCTTGCCCGAACGACGGGAATAACGGGTCCGTGCTATACGATATCGACGGCGTGTAGCTCGTCCGCCAAGGCTTTTCCGGCCGCACGTCGGCTCATAGAGGCCGGACTTTGCGATGCGGCCATCGTTGGTGGCGTGGATGGACGATGCAGGTTCGCCATGAACGGCTTCAATGCGCTTGGCGCATTGGCGCAGGAGCGATGCAGGCCGCTTGCGGAGGATCGTGACGGAATATGCCTCGGAGAAGGTGTCGCGCTGTTTCTGATGGAGCGTGAGCGCGACATCTGTCCGAATGCGAATGCGGGGGAACGCAGCGTGTTCTTCGCCGGCGCGGGCGAGTCGTCGGACGCATACCATGCGACGGCGCCCGACCCGGAAGGCAATGGCGCGGAGGCGGCCATGCGCTGTGCGTTGCAAGATGCGGGATGCCGTCCCGACGATGTTGATTACGTGAACCTTCATGGCACCGGCACGTTGGCGAATGATGCCATGGAGATGAAGGCCGTGCGTCGCGTGTTCGGCGAAAGTCTGCGGGGCGGCGATGCCGGAAATCCGCTTGTCGTTGAGTCCACAAAATCCCGCACCGGACACTGCCTTGGGGCGGCTGGCGCTGTCGAGGCCGCAATCTGCTGGCGCAAGATACGGAACGGGGGAATTCGCCGTGCACTGTCCAACTCGTTCGCGTTTGGCGGCAGCAACGCGAGCGTGATACTTGAGGGCTGACTTTGCCGCAGATGCCGGATGAGGTTAGCGCCTACATCCCAGCCTGTGCGCATTCGGCCTCAAGTGCCCTTGCCAGCTGGTCTGGGCATGATGTCCCGTTTCGGCACTGGATGCCCTTCAGCAGTGGGATCACATCCAGAGCCTTGCGCCCCACCACCAGTTTGGCGACGCCTTGGGTGTTGCCGGGGCATCCGCCGACGAACTGGCATGCCGTGACGATGCCGTCCTTCACCTCGTAGTTTATTGCGCGTGAACATGTGCCGTGCGTTTCAAACGTCTTCATGGTTTCATTCCTCTCCGCGATTCCATTCGAACAAAACGGAGTGCATTATACCAAACTGGCGATTTTGGCGGTACTGTGAAGTTTTGCTTGCGTTTTCCGCTGTTTTTTGATACCTTACAAATCCTCTTGCCCAAAGACGGGAAGAGCGCGGCTGAAAACCGCGATTAACGACAAACAAGAAAAAGTATCAAAATGGCTATTCGCAAACCCGCTGAGGCAAGTGAGAAGTCCGCTGCCATGGCGGAGCTCCTTGCTGGAACAGGCAAGGAATCCACGTTCAAAACTGGTTCTATCGTGGAAGGGACCGTATCCGCAGTCAAGGGCGACACAGTGTTCACCGACATTGGCTACAAGTCTGAAGGTGAAGTGAGCCTTGATGAGTTCTCCGATCCCGCCGAGGCGGTGCCGGGTCACAAGTTCAACGTGATGATCATCGCTCTTGAGGATGATCGCACAGGAATGCTCAAGCTCTCCAAGCGCAGCGCCGATGCGCAGATCCGCTGGAAGATGGTTCAGGAGCGTTATGTCGAGGGATGCGTCGTCAAGGGCACGATCCGCTCCAAGGTCAATGGTGGCCTCATCGTGGATGTCGATGGCGTGGAGGCGTTTCTCCCCGGTTCGCAGCTTGATGTCGTGCCGATCCGCGACCTCGCCCCGTACATTGGGCAGACGTATGATTTCAAGGTTATCAAGATTTCCGCCGAGCGCCGCAATGTGATCATTTCCCGCCGCGAGCTCATCGAGGGCACGATGGCCGAGAAGAAGGCGGAGCTGCTCTCTTCCCTCGCGAAGGGTGAAGTCCGCAAGGGCAAGGTCAAGAACATCACCGATTTCGGCGCGTTCATTGATCTTGACGGAATTGATGGCCTTCTGCACATCACCGACATGAGCTGGGGCCGCATCAAGCATCCGTCCGAGCTGCTTAAGGTCGGCCAGGAGCTTGATGTCATGGTGCTCGATGTCGATCAGGATCGCGAGCGCATTTCGCTGGGTCTCCGTCAGCTTTCCGAGAATCCGTGGGATACGATCGCCGAGCAGTTCCCGAAGGGGACTCACGTCAAGGGCAAGGTCGTCAACCTCGCGGCATACGGTGCGTTCGTCGAGATTGCGCCGAACATCGAAGGTCTTGTCCACATCAGCGAGTTCAGCTGGACGAAGCGCGTTGCCCGTGCGAGCGACATGCTCAACATCGGCGACGAGGTTGAGGTGGAGATCCTTGAGGTCAACGCCAAGGAGCAGAAGATTTCCCTCGGTCTCAAGCAGTGCATGTCCAATCCGTGGGATACGGTCAAGGAACGCTATCCGGTCGGTACGCGCGTCAAGGGCAAGGTTCGCAACTTCACGACCTACGGCGCATTCATCGAGCTTGAAGAGGGCATCGATGGCATGATCCACGTGAGCGACATGAGCTGGACGCGCAAGATCAACCATCCTTCGGAGTGCCTTGAGAAAGGCAAGGAGGTCGAGGCGATTGTCCTTGAGGTCAATCCTCAGGAGCAGCGCATTTCCCTCGGCCTGAAGCAGGCCTCGCAGGATCCGTGGTCCGAAATCGCCTCCAAGTACAAGGTTGGGCAGCTCGTCAAGGGCAAGGTCTCCAAGATCGCGTCCTTCGGTGCGTTCATCGAGCTTGAGGATGGCGTTGATGGCCTTGTGCACATCTCGCAGATCTCCGATGACCGCGTCGAGAAGGTGAAGGATGTCCTTCAGGTCGGCCAGGAGGTCGAGGCCCGCGTGGTCAAGGTTGACCGCAACGAGCGCCGCATCGGCCTTTCGATCCGCGCAGTGAACATGACGGAGGACGAAGTTAAGGCCCTCTCCGCCGAAGCCGATGCGGAATCCGCTGACGGCTCTGCGGCGTCTGCGGCCGGAAGCGAGTCGTTCGGTGGTCTCGGCGCAGCGTTTGACGAGGCGTTCCAGAATGTCGAATGGCAGCCTGGCGAAGCAAACTGAGAACCTATTTAAGGAGTGAAAGAAAATGGCCAGAGTATGTGAAATGTGCGGCAAGAAGCCCGTAGCCGGGCGCTCGATTGTGCGTAAGGGTTCGCCCAAGTACAAAGGCGGCATCGGCTTGCACACGACAGGCATTTCGAAGCGTCGTTTCCTTCCGAACCTGCATGACGTGCGGGTTTCGGACGGGAAGGGCAACACGAAGCGCATGTGCCTGTGCGCCAAGTGCATCAAGAGCGGCAAGGTCGCGAAGGCCTAAGCCGGATCAGAGAATGCCGCCCGGTGAGGCGGCAGTTCCGCCGGGCGGACGCGTTTACGCGACCGCCCGTGTTTTTGTAAGGGGTGCAACTTCTATCGGTGAGGTTTTCTATGGGCAAGGCGTTTAATATAAGGCATTTCAGGAATGCTTCGGACTACACGAAGAACTTTGTCGTCCAGAGTGAGATCGACAGGTACGTGCCGGGCGGCAAAC
>CAVJWR010000001.1:113427-120770 GCA_963653155.1 Limosilactobacillus gorillae | reverse complement strand
GGCTTTCCCTCTGGACGCCTTCGGACAGGTCGGCACCGTTCACGCCGTCGCCACTCTCCCTCCGTGCCTTCGTGTCTCCGTGTGAGGTGCCGGAAACGATGGTGGGGCCGCCGGGCTTCGCGCCGGCGACGATCCAGGCGGAGGCGAAGGCCGCGCCGAGAAGCACGCGCCCCGCCTTCGGCTGGGCCTTGAGGAAGGAGGTGAGGCCGCGCAACGGGCGGATGCCGCTCTCACGCATGAGTGCGACGAGCCACGCGATGGCCGATGCGGCTGCGGTCGAGAGTAGGAACATCGACCAGATTTTCTCCATTTTCCTTATCCTTGCCTTGGGCGCATTTACGATTAGTTGTGCCGTCGAACGATGGGCATTGTCACGAATTTACAGGCAAGTACCTGTAAACGCAAGCAAGTATATCAGTTATTGATTGTGTGTACAATGGCTTGCCGTTGTCAGTTTTATTGCCTTGTCACTCATGTATGCCAAATCAGCTTTGCCATTTGAGTACACTTATCAAATTCATGACAGCCAAAATTTATACGCTCGTTTTTAGAGGCCCAGTAGCGAAAGGTTTCTGAATTTTGCCAGTGCAGTCTTTTCCTCTTCCGCCGTCAGCGGCGCGTATGGCGCACGGCAGGGGCCGCAGTCGATGCCGACGGCTTTCATGAAGACCTTGAATCCGCTCCAGTTGTCGGAAAAGCAGTCCACCACGAGATCGACGAGGCGGTTCACCTCCAGTTGCCAACGCGCCGCCGCACGGAAGTCGTTCGCGGCGCAGAGGTCGCAGATTTTTGCGAAGTGTCCCGGAATGATGTTGTAGTTGAGACCGATGCCGCCAGAGAATACGTCACCCATCGCCAACGCCGATATCAGAAGCTCGTCACAGCCGTTGAACCAGATTGTCTCCTTGTCGAGCATGCGTTTCATGCGCTCGCAGGCATAGAAATTCATGCCCGTGTATTTGATGCCCTTTACGTTCTTGAGGTCAAAGAGTCGTATATCGCGTTCCGGCACGAGTGTGGAGTTGAAGGCATAAATGAGGAACGGCAAATCGGTCGCCTCGCTGATCGCGCGGTAGTGACGCATCGTCGATGGGAAATTCTGCCCGAAATAGATCGGCGCGACAGATGAAATCCAATCTACCCCCGCTTTGGCCGCAGCCTTCGCGAGATGGACAGAATCCTCCGTACGTACGCATCCCACCTGTGCAATCAGCTTTGCCCGTCCCTTTGCCGCCCGTACCGCACGGTCGTAGACGTAGACGCGTTCCTCCGGCGTGAGCAGCAGCCCCTCGCCTGTCGATCCCGTAAGGTAAAAGCCCTTTAGCCCATGCGCGATGCCGCGTTCGATCAATGCGTCTATCGCTTCGCCATTGACGCGCCCCTTCTTGTCGAATGGGGTAAACATTGCGGCATGCGCCCCGGCCATGCCCGCGAAACAACTCTCGGAAAACTGTGTGTTCATTTCAAACCTGATTTCTTGTTCGTTAGGAAACTGATTATCGGCGCAACCACGAGACACGCAATCATTCCGAGTGCGCCGTAGAGGAGAATGTGCGGCTTGCCTGGGAAGGACAGCCGATCAAGGCCAAGGCAGACCGCATAATTCGCGATTAGCCCAGCGGTCGCCCCTGCCGCGTTGATTCTGCGGCAGAAAATCCCCATGAAGAAAAGGCATCCGAGGCCGCCGGTGAGAATGCCGAGGAACCGCTGGAACTGGTCGTATATCGAATATATCTCGCCGTTCGCCAGGATCAGGGCAAAGCCGCCGCCAAGCAACCCCACGACAACCGTGGAGATTTTTCCGCAAATGAGCAATCCCCTGTCGCTCGAATCGCCAAAGCCAAGTCGCCTGTAGAAATCCGTTGTGATTGCCGATGCCGCCGCGTTGAGGTTTGACGACAGCGTACTCATCGTCGCCGCCGCCACGGCGGCCAGGATCAGGCCGGATACGCCAGTCGGGAGGTCGTTGCCGATGAAGAGGGGAAAGATCGCGTCGTTCTGCGCCATGGTGACATCGAGAAGTTGCGGATGGGAACGGTAGAACGTCCAAAGCGCAACGCCGAGCGTGAAGAAGACGATGCAGTTTGCGAACGAGAGTACGCCATTGAACAGGATCGACTTTGCCGCCCCTTTTTCGTCGGGGGTGGTCATGTAGCGCTGCACTACGCATTGGTCGGACGTGTAGCTCGCAAGGTTCGCGACAAGTCCACCTACAAACGTCACCCAGAACACCGGCTTTGTCCAATCCAGCGCGAAATCGAAAACGCGGAACTTGCCTGCCGCAGACCCGAGTGAGAGGAACCCGCTCCATCCGCCGTCCGTACCGCTGACAAGGAAGACATAGATGGTGGCGGTGCCGACGATAAGGATCACGGATTGGACGAAGTCGCTCCATATTACGGCTTCCACGCCGCCAACCGTGCAGTAAAGGATTGTGACAAGCGTGACAACGACAATGGCGACATTAACGTCGATGCCGACAACTGCGGAGAGGGCCACTGCGGGAAGGTATGTGACGATTGCCGTTCGCGCGATCATGAACAGGATGAATGCGGCGGATGCGAAAAGGCGGCATGACAGGTTGAACCGCACCTCCAGATACTCGTAGGCGCTCGTCAGGTTCAGCTTGCGGAAGAACGGCAGATACCACTTGACTACGACGGGAGCCAATGCCAGAACGCCGAAGCAGATGCCGAAGTAGCGACAGTCGGATACGTATGTGAGTGCAGGAATCGATAGGAAGGTTATGGATGAAAACATTGTAGCATATATGGAAAGTGATACCACCCACCACGGCAATCGTCCACCACCCTTGAAATAGTCATCTGCGTTGCGGTTGCGGCGCATGAACCACAGCCCCATCAACGCCATCGCAACGAAGTATAGGATGACTATGGCGTAATTCATCCAATGCCACGTTTGCGTGCGGACAAAAGTGCCGAAGAAACATTCCGGCGTACGGATACCTGCGGATATTTCACCGGTGGCGGAGAGGATGCGCCCATCCGGAAGACGCAGGATGCCCTGGCCAAGCTTTGGCGCACCCGTCGCAGTGCCGTAGTCGAACATCTGTCCGGTCACCGTATGGTAGCAGGTGACTGCATTCGTAAACGGGAATCCTCCGAAGAAAAGGATGTGCTGGTCTCCAACCGCAAGCGGCGCAGAAGTCGGATTTCGAAGCGGCACGTCTATACGATGCCAACCCGGTTCGTCAGTCGGCGCAATGACGCGCGACCATGCCATGCCGTCATCTCCGAATGCGAACAGGGCAGTGCGCTGGAAGGGCACATTCTGTACGACGAGTTGCGGCGACTTCAAGTTCACAGGCAGGCATTCGATGGATTGCCATGTCGGTGACGAGTCTTCCGTATCAAGTTTCCATGCGCGATTGCCCACAACTGCGAATGCCGTTGCGCCGTGTGCCGCAACGCCTGGGGACTTTGCCGCAACGGGCAGGTCAGGCAATGGCCGCTTCACCAGCTGGGCGTTTTGCCATGTCAGAATGAATGCCTTGGCGGTAGGCGCACCATCGCGCAGACCGCCAACGCACAACACGCCGGCAGGAACCGTGGTAGATCCACCTTCACCACAAGGGGTGTCGAGACGGCCTATTTGCCGCCAACCGTCTTCTGGCTTTGCGGCATCAAGCGCATATACCTCGTCATGGAATCGTTTTTGTCCGCCATCAGACAAAGGCTTGTCAGGGAAATTGCTTCCGCCCGCCAGCAGTATCTGTCCATTTGACACTCCAGTGTATGGCTTCAGCAGACCTATCCCTGGCAAGGACGGAGCCTCGTTCCACTTGAGTTCGGTCTTTGCCTCCGTCTGCGTAATGCAGAGTGCCGCAACAATCGCCGTAAGGATTCGTTTCATTGGCTATTTCATTATGAATACAAGGCCTGCCCGATGGACTTCAAGAACCTTCGGATCGGAATAGGTCGTTTTCTCTCCGTCCGTTACGGCGTAGGCGAGCGTATATGTTCCGGCCTTGCTCGCCGTCACCGTCGTCGCCTCCGCCGTCTGGTCGGCAAACTTCAGTTTGGACGCATCGCCGGCAATGACGACCCACCGACCTTTGAGTGCCGCTCCTGTCTGCATACCGTCGTCAGCCGTCAGGGCGGAAGTCGCTGCCGGCTTGCCTTTCACTGTCGGCGCAATAGTCACATCGACAGCCGGAGCATAGTTGACATCCACTATGGGATTCGCCGCCAGGAAGCGGATCTCTGCCTCGCTCAACTTTCGGTTGTACAGTCGTATCTCGTCAAGTGCGCCTGGGAAAGTCCGTGGGCGGTTGTCCCATCTGTTGTTCGCGCCAGCTGTGCCAGAAGATACGTTAAGGTTGCCGAACAGGATCGGGTTGGCATTCACGCGTCCGCCACCCATGACGCGAGCGCCTGAAAGATGTTGCCGCACACCGTCTATCCACAATTCCGACTGATTGTCGGACGGACTGGTCTGCCGATCGAAGGCCGCATAGATATGCACCCAACGTCCATCAAACGGCGGCACATCGGACGTGTAATAGTCTATCCCGCCGCCGGCGATATCCGGACACATCGTCTGCTGGTACATTGCGATGCGATCTGCACCGTTGGTCTTGTCGTAGAAAAGCCCAAGAGTGTATTGGACCTCGGCCAACACGGATCCACAGGCATTGTTCGTGTCCGACTGAGGATCGTACCTGATCCACATGCTCAGCGAGCGCCAACGCTCTTTCGGAATCGTGTTGCGGTTTCCTTCGGTCTCATCGGGATAAAGCGGCGACTCCTGCAAGCCCACTTTGGAGACCAGTGAATATTCCTTCGTAGAAACCACCTGCGCCCCATAACCGCTGATGCCGGGGCAGATGCTGACGCCGTTCCTGAAGTGAGTCTCATCCAATGCCGTCCCTGACACCTCGTCTTTCCTCGATGCGCCAAGTGGCCAATAGCCGAGCAGACCATCTGAGATGTCGCAATTCTCGCCATCTGAAACGTCAATCGAAAATTCCCTGGACACCATTCGCTTCCCGTCATCCGCAACCGCCTGCAGCACATATGTGCCAGCAGCCGCAAAGCGTATGGATGTCGAGAGTCCTTCCTTCGGCTCAAATGCCACCGCGCCAGGTCCTGAGACCTTGCTCCAGAATACATGGATGTTCTCGGCGTCATCGACGGAAGCCGAAAGCGATGTCGGCACTCCAGACAGTGCCGTTGACGGTGCAGACACCGACAACGTAGGCGTTGTGCCCGGCAGGTCATCTACGCGCGTGACGGCGACATCGTCATAGTCGCTGAGTCCTTCAAGGGAGACCGTCAAGCGAAACACATACGTGCCAACGGTTGGAAGCAGCACCGACGTATTCAGGTCGTCCGGCGAGACGATGGTGGCGGAAACTCCTTCCGGTGCGGATACAAGCGACCATACGGCCGAATCCTGACGCGCCGCTCTATCGCAGTCCCCACCATGGCTCAACTTAAGACTGCCGGCAAGACGTGCCGTATCGGTGGCAATTGAAAAGTCCGTGCCGGCTTCAACATCGGGAAGTCCATGGTAGAGCCGCTTGACCTGTTCCGCAGTAAGGGCGCGGCCAAAGAACGCCACGTCATCCATCTGCCCCCACATGGCACGGGCGGAATTGGCCCCCATGTTGCCGAGCATGAACTCACAGGAGTTCGGATACAGTCCAGACGCCTCGAAGTCGGGGCAGGATGACTTGCGTCCCGTAGCCACCAGCTCTCCGTTGGCGTAATACTTTGGCGTCACCGACCATTTGCCTTCGGAATCCTGTTCGGCCTTGGCGACGAAGGCAAAGTGGTTCCAGTATCCCTTTGCCATATATGCCGGATTGATGTAGACTCCGGGCGCAGCGCTGTTGGTGACAGATGCCATGTCGAACATGTTGATGTCGCTGGCCGAATCGTTAAGCGTACCGAATGCGCACCTGAAATAGTTGCCGAACCGAAAGATGTGCGGACACTTGTTTCCTACATTGCCTTCGTTCTGCAGTTTGTCCATGCCAAGCTGCGGACGCATCCAAAGCGAAACCGAGAAGTCGCGTATCGCGCCAGACTTGTTGTGCGCCAAGCCATAGCACTGCGTCTGATCTGGAAAATCGAGCGCCTGGCCGGAAAGCCCGGTCGCCGCCATCGGTACGTTGTCTGCCCCGACTTCCAGCGGCACGCCGCGCCCGGTGGAATCATCGACATAGCGCTTGTCGCCTTCCGCACGGATCTCCTCCATCCGCCAGAAGCCGAGAACGCCGGGGGCATGGGTCTGCGATTCGATCTGCCACAATGCACTAACGTCATCGGTAGTCAATGCGCAGTCATACAGTCGCACATCCGAGAAAGTCCCAGGCAAGGGCCTTACGCCATTGGCCGCATTGTTCCCGAAGACGAAATCGGTCTCCACGGCAAGATTGCTTTCCGTTACGCGATCCTTCACCTCCTTGTGAAGCGCACCATCCTGGTAGATGCGGATATTGTATATGGGGTTTCCAAAGTAATCGCCAGCCTCGTCGCTGATCCGGCCAGTATCCTCCGCGACAACCACAATGTGATGCCAGGCATCCCGCGTAAAGTTGCCCGCCGAATAGACGTATGAATGGGCGATCTGTTCGCTTGTCGATTCAAGGGTTCCCAGCTTGATGTGCATGGTCAACGCATCTGGGGACACTGTTATGTTCATGACCGACAGCCCGGAGAACACATAGTGCAGCTTGTTGTTGGCGACATCCACATTTGAATTGTCGGCATCACGGCAAATCCAGAATGAGACAGTGCGCGACTTCAGGGCAGGAGTGTGGGAGTATCCCCATGCGCCCGTTGCCGCCGAAGCCGAAGCGTCGAATACGAGCGCGTTTTCAACGCCATAGACGGATCCAAGGTGTACACTCGGCCCGAGCGTAAGGTCGCAGCGTGCGTCCGTATTCGTCCCGGCGTTCATTATCTTGCCGTCCACGACCTTATCCATCTTCCACCAGATGTACGGCTGTGGAATGTCGGCCGTTGCCGTAATCATTGCACAGGATGCAAGAACGGCGCAAACGAGACCTTGCACTGTTTTCATCTTTTCTTTCCTCCGTTTGGAATGATTCGAAGCTCTGCCGCAACGACAACCGTCTTGCGTATCGGTTCGGCGGGGAATGCAATCTCATTGTAGCCCCTGCGAGCGGCGTGGATCGGAAACGCATATGACACTGCATTGGTGGCAATGGCCGTTGGATACAGCCAATCGCGACCATCTTCTGCATGGCAGGATGACGGACTGACGCCGTTCAGTGTGATCGCCAAGCCTAACGGCGCTTCTCGGTCGTAGGCGACATGCACTTCCACGTGTCCAGCCTTTGGTGGCTCGCCGGC
>CAVJWR010000001.1:106532-113417 GCA_963653155.1 Limosilactobacillus gorillae | reverse complement strand
CGGCATACAGCTTTACGGTATGTGGCACGGTTAACCTTTTCGGCAACTGGCTATCCATAATCTCCGCAGGACCGCCTTCGCGATAGGACACTGGATATGTACGCGCCTGATTTGATATCCTGTCGCGTGAAAGTCCGCCATCCAGCACGGCGTTCCATGTACGCCCCGTTTCGGAATTGTGGAAGAAATTGAATACGTAGAACCCCGGCGCCCCCTGTGCGTACATTTGGTCCGCAAATCCGCAATATTCCTCAAGCGTCAGATATTGCCGTGCCCGCCTATCCTTGATGACCCCAGAATCAAGTCCCGGTATTATCTCCACATTCGGATTCACCGCAGAGATGCGTTCGCGCCACTCGCGGTAAGGCGTGTTGAAATCAACTGTCCCAAAGGCATTGCACACGATCAGCATGTCTATGAGACCTTCCCTTGCCCAGGCTATGGCGTCAAGTCCCTTGTAGAGCGACAGCTCTGGAGAAGACAGAACACGCGCAGCGGTCATTACGCGATGGCCGAACCGCTTCTCTGCCACCTTTATGTGCGGCCTCGCCATACGCATGAATTCTGTGATGTGGTGCGCATCCAATTCTCCGCGCCCTTTCGTAACCAGAGACGGGAAACGCAGCCAATCGAACTCGATGCCGTCAACGTCATAGCGTTCCAGCAGTTCCTTCGCATATGCAGAATAAACCTCCCGGACGGCGGCGTTTGTATAGCTGAAGGCGTAAGGATCCCAGTTGCGGCCGGAGTATTTCGGGTCGATCCGATATTCAGGATGGTTCCGCCACATCGTGGAAAGTCCACCAAAAGTAGGGTCATGCACCTCGTGGATGTCATTCATGCGTATGGATAGCCATGGCGACACGCCTTTCTCACGTGCCCGCCTCGTCCAGATCGCGTAGGGGTCGATTCCCTTGTCGTGTAGCGCCTTGGCGGTCTTGCCCCAAGCCGGGTTGACGCCTTGTTCGCCCAATGCCGTCCATATCGGTTCAAGTGATTTTGTGTCGATGTTGGAACGCATGGCGTTCGGGCACATGAAGAAGTGGGTCACGCCGCCGGGACGGCATACGGAGTCGAAATACCGGACGAACTCGGCCTCCGGCACATCCCGAAGGAAGTGCGTGTTATCCTCGTTGAAGATGAGGATGGAGGCCAATATCGCCAACAGGTGCATGCTAGCCCAGCCTCACTTCGTCACGCGCCACTTGGTCGCCATGAGGCACGGCTTTTCGCCGACATTCTCAGGCTGGTAGTAGACGGTAAGTATTTCACCCGACGGCAACACGCAACTCGACGGATATCCGAGATCATTGTTGTGGCATGGCCGCAGGCAGATCTCGTTCGCCGTATCCCACGTCTTGCCGCCATCATCGGAAATCGCCGCGAATTCACCGAACCCGCCATCCGGCACGCGCCGCCCATAGACGTTCACCAGCTTGCCATCCGCGAGCCGGACAATGTGAGGGGGAAGGCCGACCATGGTCGTCTTGGACATAGGTGTCCAGGTGCGTCCCCCGTCACGCGAAATGGTCTGGCGCAGGCAATCATCCTCCCCGTGGTAGCGGACGAGTCCGACAATCGTGCCGTCGGGCAGCTCAATCGCATTCGGTTCGTGGAACATCGCCGGCCTCATGTTTTCCCCGTTCGTGTCCGGCACCTCTTTGCACAGGCATTGCCAGCTTGCGCCCTTATCAACCGAGCGCCATGCAGATATGACCGACTTGCTGTAAGACTTTCCCGTGTCAAGCTGTGAATTCTGGAAACTGCGGCCAAGCTGTAGGAGCGAACCGTCGCGCAATAGTGTCGGCCCGTGTGGCGCATGCGATACGTCGGACATCTTTTCCGGCTTCGACCACGTATGGCCATTGTCCTTCGAGACCATGCGGAAGTAGCCGAGGGCTTCGCGCCGAATCTGGTCGGTGATCTTCTCGTCATGTCGCCGCCACCAGTACTGTGGCTTGTCCTTCTTCCAGTCTCGCTCAAGGAAGGATTTCGAGCGATACGCCGTGGACGTGAAGTATGTGAGGATCACATCCCCATCCGGCATCACCACGAGACCGCAGTCGCGATCATCGAGCGGCCCGTTCTGAATCGTCTTCGGTTCGCTCCATGTCTCGCCGTCGTCCGTTGAGCGGACAATCTGGATCTTGCCCCATGGGCAGACGTGTTCCTCGCGGTCGCCGGAAAATGCGGCGAGAATGTCGCCGTTCTTCAGTCGCGCAACGGTCGGCCATCCTATGTAGCGATCCTTTTCCCTGCATATTGCCCTTGACCACAGGATTTCGGCACGGGCCTGATGCTTCGGCAATTCCGTAAGCATTGGCTTGGGCCCGCCAGGCGGCACCGCCACTTCGGACAGTGGCTGTAGCTTCAGGCTCTTCATCGAGCCGGAGAAAGTATAGCCGCCCATCGAGCCGATCTGAAGCGCATGCGTGTTGGAGAAGTCATAGGCTCCGGCGAAAGCGTAGCTCCCGGATTCCACGCCGTCAAAGAAGAGCCGCACGCATTTTTTCGTGAAGTATACCTCCAGAAGATATTCGCGATTCGATTCCAGAACCTTTGTGGGCTGATAATAGGATGGTTCGATGCCCTTTACATCCAGAAGGAGCCGTCCGTTCTTGCGGACCATCACGCAATAGCCGTCGAGGAAGTCGTCGCCCTTGCAGAAGAGGTTCGCGAAATTGCTGCGTTCGTCGATGCGGTCGAGATCCACCGAAAAGCGCACTGTCGCCTTGAAGCCATCTGGAAATGACAGCGCGGGATCGTGCGGCACCTTGAGATTGGGATCTCCGCCATTTGGGAAATTCCACTCGAAGGCGCCAGCCACTGTAGAGAGCAGCATTGCTCCGGCAAGAATAGCGTTCCTTTTCATAATCTTCTCCTATCTTTCAAACTTCGTCCTTGCGGCGCCGATCTGGTCTGCCGCCGCAAGATTTCGCTGGCGATGTTCCGCAAGGCATCGTCTCCACGTGGACATCATATATCCCTTAAGGCGAACAGGCGACAGGTTCTTTTCCGAGAACGCGACAGTTTCCGCCATGTTGGTGTCGTAAAGGTGGTTGGATCCGGTTGGGATCTGGTCGAAGCCGGCCTTGTCAAGATCCAGATAGCACTTGATGCGCGGCCAGCGGAACGCACGTTCGTTGAAGCCCTCGTCATAGTACCAGTTGGACTGGAGAACGCTGCGTGGACACCGCTTCAGGAACTCGTCGTGATGCTCCCATGCGTAGTCGCTCCACATCCATGGGCGCATTCCGCATTTCTCGATCGTCTTCACGAACCAGAGGAAATCATGCCACCAAAGCTCGCCCTGCCGGACTACCGTCAACTCGAAAGTGGACTGGCAGCGGACATCCTCCTCGTCATAGCCGAAGTGGAAGTAGCGTGGGTGGTCAAATATCTCGCAGCAGTCGCGGATCAGGTCTTCACAGACACGGTAGTAGTCAGAAGTAGAGAGCATGCGGCCATAGTCGCCGAGCCATTCGTCGTGGCATGCAGAGAAATTCAGCTTGGGTATCGGCTCCAGCCCCATGGCCCGCAGACGCTTCAGTTCGCCCCGAAGCTTTTCGACGCTCCAGGCTCCCTTTGCGCCGATTTCCGGATGGCTTGGATATCTCACGCCCTCCAGAAGGTCGATGACGATCATGTTGAGGCGGTTTGCCGCCATTCGGTCGGTGATGATCCTCCATTCAGCGTCATCGCATCCGAGGACTTCATGTTTTTCGGCATCGGCGCGAGTGCCGATATTCATCCCTAGATGGACGAGCTGTGCCCAGATACGCCCGCTCATTTCACCAGCTCCTTCCACGAAGGGAATCCCGGTCTGTCGGCACAGTCCCCAACTGCCGTAAACGTGGAGAAGTAGAACCGCTCAAGGAAGAACATCCATGCCGCCGGCTCTATTGCCGTACCCTCGGCCCATACCTCCACGGTCTTTCCTGCGTTCGCGTGTGCAAGGCGCCGCGCCGCATCCAATATGTCCTCGGCCCGCCTTGCGCAAGTCTTCGCAGTGCCGTCGTCCCTGCGCGGCACGAAGACCGCAACCGAGTGGCCGGACGCGAATGCGCGGTCGGCAGCCGCACGTGCCGCCGTGGACTTTGGATCGTCGGTTACGGCCAACAGCGGGCGAAGCGAAACGATCGCGTTTGGCGGATGCCGTACGGAAAGTGCGTCCCGGCCAAGCGGGAGCTCCATGATCGGCTTCACTCCAGTCAGTTTTCGGAAATCCAGTTTCTCCATGCCGCGCATTGTATCATGCGCCAAAACACAGGATGTACGTAATTTTACAAAAAAGATTCTTGAACGAAATAGGCTTCGTTCTGGTATAATGTCCGCATGATTTTCGATGCCATCGTATATCAGGACAGGCCGGGCAGACGCGTCCTTGACTTGCGGAAAGAAGGGCTTGACTGCATCCCTGTGCTCAGCATGAGCGACTTCCACATGATCCATCCGGGGACCGACTTTCACGTCCATCCAGAGGGCGTTGAGATAAACCTGTGCGTACGCGGGAATCTGGCGTTTGAGACGGAAGAACGCACCTACCCGTTCCTGCCCGGCAACATTTTCGTGTCCACACCGAAGCAACCGCATCGCATGCGACACAATCCCAAGGGGCTGTTGATCTACCGCATCCTCTTCACGCCTCCAAGGTCAGGCCGGCGCGTCCTCGGCCTTTCGTCAGCCGAAAGCGAATGGCTTGGACGTTCGATCACCCACCTTCCGAAACGCCTGTTCAAATCGACGCGTCGCGTGAAAGCCGCATTCGAGACGCTTTTTGCGGCCTATGACGAAAATGCGCTGAATGCCGCACGGCGGACGAAGATGAAGGCTGCCGCGCTCGACCTTCTGGTGGCGGTTATCGAGGCGGCGCGGATGCTTCCGTCCAAGGCGCCGGAGCGATTCACGCAACTTGCCCGGCGCATGGCCGAGCATCCCGGCGAAGACTATCGGATTCCGCAATTGGCCGATGAACTCGGAATATCCCAATCGTCGTTTTCCGAGACGTTCAAGCGCACGACAGGGCTTCCGCCGCATGCCTATCTCATCGCGTGCCGGGTGAGAAAGGCGCAGAAGCTCCTCTCCGGTGGAAAGGCATCCATCCGGGCGATCTCGGATTCGCTTGGGTTCGCGTCGCCTCAACATTTCGCGACGGCCTTTCGCGGAATAACCGGGCGTACCCCGTCCCATTTTGCGAGGACATTGCCTTGACGTGCCTTTATCGGTGTCGATATGGTATAATTTGCGACCCGTTGGCAATTAGAAACGAGAGGAATATAGGATGAAGGTTTGCAAATTCGGCGGTTCAAGTCTTGCGGATGCGGGACAGATCACCAAGGTTCTCAACATAGTGCTGGCGGATCCTACGCGCCGCATGGTCGTGGTCAGTGCGCCAGGCAAGCGCAGCAAGTCGGACACGAAGGTTACGGATCTGCTCATCGCTCTCGCCGATGCCGCACTCAATAAGGACGATGTCGCGAAGCCGTTGAAGGCCGTTGTGGAGCGCTACGCATCCATAGCAAAGGACCTTAAGCTTGGCGGCGATATCGTAAAGGACATCGAGAAGGATTTGAAGGCGCGGCTTGCCCTGCCGAATAAGGATGCGGGCGTGTTCATGGATACGCTCAAGGCGGCGGGCGAGGACAACTCCGCCAAGATTGTTGCGGCTGCGTTTGTGAAGCGAGGCGTAAAGGCCCGCTATGCGAGTCCGCGCGATACTGGAATGATCCTCGAAGGGGAGTCCGGCAACGCCACTCTCAATCCCGAATCCTACAGGAAGCTCGCCAAGGCCTTCTCCGACTTCGAGGGCATTGTGATATATCCCGGATTCTTCGGCTACCGCAAGGACGGCACGGTGGCGACCTTCCCGCGTGGCGGATCGGACATAACCGGCTCCATTCTCGCGGCCGCGATACGTGCGGATGTATACGAGAACTTTACGGACGTGGACAATGTCTATCCCGTGGATCCCCGCATAGTTCCGGAGGTCAAGGAGGGGATCGACACGATGACCTATCGGGAAATGCGCGAGCTCGCGTACGCCGGCTTTGGCGTGTTCAACGACGAGGCCATATTCCCGGCGGTTCAGGCACGCATTCCGATAAACGTGCGCAACACCAACCACCCGAACGAGCCTGGCACGATGATTGTGCAGTCCCGCCGTGTAATCCCCGGCACCGTGACCGGGATCGCCGCCGCAGACGGGTTCTGCAACATCATCATAGACAAGTATTGCATGAACCGCGAGGTAGGTTTCACCCACCGTCTGCTCGACATCCTTCAGGAGGAACATGTCGCGTACGAGCACATACCGAGCGGCATCGACTCGATATCCGTGGTGATCCGCAGCGACAAGTTCACGAAACCCACAGAGAACAGGGTCGTAGCGCGCATCAAGCGTGAACTCTCTCCCGATTCCGTGCTTGTTGCCCACGACTATGCCATCCTCATGGTTGTAGGCGAGGGCATGGCGTTTTCGACGGGAATGCTCGCCAAGGCCACCGCCGCGCTCGCCGAGCATGGCATCAACATTTCGATGGTGAACCAGGGTGCCAGCGAATACTCGTTCATGATAGGGATCAAGAGCGAAGACAGGGTGAAGGCCGTCCGCGCCCTATATCAGGCGTACTTCGGCTGATTTACGGTCCATTTGGGTATAATCAACGTTCGTTTTGGCTATAGAGGCTTCCCCAATCAAGTTCGTCCTGGCCATCATGCCAGTCGCGTTGGCCGCAGTGTCGGCCATCGCGGATTTCCCTGTTGCCCCGAAATCCGCAGCGAGTTCCGACGGTTTCATCCGAGTCGTGGCGAATGACAATCCTCGGGACGAGGTGGGGTTCCGATTGCCGATACTTGCGTTTGCCGGCAAAACCATCGATTCCCTGT
>CAVJWR010000001.1:80879-106522 GCA_963653155.1 Limosilactobacillus gorillae | reverse complement strand
GTCCAAGGCGTTCGACATCAGGCGCGAGCGCGTCGCAGAGCCTGGGTTGATAATCTATGCCATGGACGGGCGCACGAACGACACGCGGGTAATAGTTCGGGAAGAGACCAGGAAGAGCGGTTCGAGGGTGCTCAAGATATTCCTGCCGAGTCCCGGCTATTCGGATCTTGACGAGCTTCGCTTTGGGATAGCGAAGTCCTTTCTGGGCTTGGATTTGCCTGATTGGCTGGTGCAGGGTATCATTCGCTGCGAGGACGATGCGACGCGGCGTGAGGACGAAAGGCTTGTGTTGCGCCTGTGGAGCGAAGCCCGCCTGCCGTTCTTCCCTGCATTGTGCACTGATATGCGCGTTGGCAAGGGCAGGGCTGCCGCCCTTCCGGGGTACATAGCCGGATGGATAATGGAGAAGAAGCTTCTTGGGCAGCTCGTGAAGGAGAAATGGGATGGGCAGCGCCTCGCGGAGCTCCTTACTGGGGAAACGGAGCCGATGGCGCAGGATCGCGCTTCGGACGAACGCCTTGCCCGCCTTGCCAGATCCGTGCTTGAGCCGGGAATGTGTGGCCTGTGGGAACTTGATTTCTTCTCATCTCGACTGTTCCTCTATTCGCCGGTGTTCAGCATCAAGGTGACGGGGAATGGCTTTGCGTGTTCGTTCCGGGATGCCATAGCAGAGAACGGCACGAACCTGCTGCTTCGCACGGCGGCGTTCCTCAAGACGCGCGAGCTTCCGATCTACTCCCTTGGGCGTGGCGACGAGATGCAGGATGTCTCGAAGGCGTACATAAGGTTCCTGCTTTCGCTTGCCGCCGGTGAAGACGAGAAAAAGCTTGTTGGGCTTCTTAACGATGCAGATGGAAGATTGGAGCGCATATATGAAAAACGTCGAAAAGACCATAACGGGGAACGTTGATCCCGACATTCTGGATTATACCGTGGGCGAAGACCCAGTGCTTGACAGGGAACTCGTGAAATGGGATGCCGCAGGCACCGCCGCACACGTGACCATGCTTTCGCGCATGAAGCTCCCCAAGGGGACTCCGCCGATCGTGACCCCGGCAGAGGCTGCGAAGGTGCGTCGCGAGCTGGCGACCGTCGTGGACGAGTTCCGCACGGGCAAGTTTGAGATACGCGAGTCCGATCAGGATGTCCACATGGCTGTGGAGCGCAGGCTCACAGAGACGCTTGGGGATCTCGGCAAGAAGATACATACCGGACGCAGCCGCAACGATCAGGTGGCGGTCGATGTGCGCCTCCACATCAAGGATCAGCTGCTTGCGACCGAAGGCGAGGTGGCGGCGCTCGCATCGTCGCTTTTGGCATTTGGCAAACGGCATTCGCTCCTGCCGCTTGTCGGGCGTACGCATCTGCAGCCCGCCATGCCGAGTTCGGTCGGCGTGTGGGCAAGCGGGCACGCGGAGATGGTGCTTGACCAGGTGGTGAACCTTGAGGCGGCATACGGCATCAACGATCTGTGCCCGCTCGGCAGCGCCGCCGGATACGGGGTGCCGCTCCCTCTCGACCGCAATCTTACGAGCGGGCTTCTCGGATTTGCCCGTCCCCTGCACAATGTGTTCGGCGCCTCAATGGCGCGTGGCGAGGATGAGGCCGCGCTTCTTTCCGCCCTGGCGCAACTGATGGTGGTGCTCTCGCGCTTGGCGGAGGATCTAATCATATTTTCGATGCCTGAGTTCGCGTACTTCAGGTTGCCTCGCGAATACTGCACGGGCTCTTCGATCATGCCGCAGAAGTACAATCCGGACGTGCTTGAGCTTGTGCGCTCCAAGGCCGCGATTGTCGTAGGACTCCAGACTGCCGCCCTGACGCAGCTCCATGCGATGCCCGGAGGGTACAACCGTGACTTGCAGGATTCCAAGGGGCTTTACATGAAGGGGATTTCGATCGCAAGGACCACACTTCGCATCCTCGCGAAGGTCGTCGATGGCGTTTCCGTTGATGAAGGGAAGCTTCGTGCAGGGTTCATCCCTGGCGTGTTTGCGACGGATGCCGCACTTCGGCAGGTCGCGGCGGGCGTTCCGTGGAGAGAGGCGTACCATGACGTGCGCGACCACCTTGAACGGCTTGAGACGGAAGATGCCGACAGCGCGGTGCTCGCGAAGCGCCATCTCGGCGCGACAAACGGCCTTGACTGGCGCATGTACGCGCAGCGCGTCTCATCGCTGAAGCGTGACGTCGCGAAGCGCAGACGCACATTTGACGCGAAGATATCGGCTCTGCTTGGCTGAACATGTTCCGAAGGCTCTCCATAAGCTCCTGGAAGTTCTTCCTTTCTGGCAACGGGATGACGATCCGGACGGGGCGGTATTTCGGAAGGGCGGCGTTGCTTGGCGCGATCGTTGGATTGCTGACTGTCGCGTTTGAGCGCATGATAGAGTTCGGTGATGCCTTCTTTGGCGTGGATCGTCTTGCGGGATCGCATCGCTGGGCGCTGTTTTTCCTCCCTGCCGCCGGAGCCGTCGCGGGCTCCCTGCTCATCAAGCGGTTCGCGTCGCTGCGCCATGCGCGTGGGACGGATTCGGCGGTGTATGCGTACCATCACAGCGATGGCGTGATACCTCCAGCGGTCGTGCCCGTCAAATCCGTTGCGTCCGTGCTGACCGTCGCGAGTGGCGGGTCTGCGGGCTATGAGGGCCCCATCACGCTCATCGGGGCCGCCTGCGGGTCGTTCCTGTCGGCAATGTTGCACCTGGATGGACGCGCCCGGCGCATCCTGATGGCGGCTGGACTTGCCGCTGGAATAGGGGCTCTCTTCCGCGCCCCGCTTGCTGGGGCGCTTTTTGCGGCCGAGATATTCTATTCGTCCAGCGACATAGAGTACGATGTGATACTTCCGTCCTTTGTCGCAAGCGCGGTATCCTATACGGTTTTCGCCTGTTTCCTTGGCTGGCGACCGCTTTTTGAGATGCCAAGCTACTCATTCGAGAATGGGATGCGACTGTTTCCGTACATTGCGCTTGCCTTGGTGGTGACGCTTGGTGCGCGCTTCTACATCAGTTTCTTCAGGGGGACGGAGGCGTTTTTCACACGCATGGATATGCCGTCGTGGCTGAAGGTCGCGATTGGAGGACTTGCGACCGGTGCAATCGGGTTCATTCTCCCAGACATCATGGGACCGGGGTACAACGTGATCTCGCACCTGTTCTCCACGCCGGATTCCGCTGTGCTTTCCGAGACGGTCACGCGCCACTGGCCTCTGCACGGATTCCTGCTTTTCTTCTTCCTTAAGGTCGTCGCGACGGCGTGTACAGTCGGATCTGGCGGATCCGGCGGCGTGTTTGCCCCTGCGCTTGTCTGTGGCGGGTCGCTCGGCGCGGCGGTTGGCATTGCGTTTGAGATGGTTCTGCCGAGCAGCATGGGCATACATCCGGCAGCGTTCGCGCTTGTCGGGATGGCGGGTTTTGTCGCGGCGGCGGTGAGGTGTCCGCTCACGGCAATAGTGATGGTTGCGGAGATATCCGGCAACCATGAACTTCTCCTCCCTACGATGTGGGTTTGCGGCATAGCGTTCTGGCTCAACAATGGCTGGTCGCTCTATAGGAGCCAGGTGCACGACCGGGAATCCTCTCCAGTGCATGCATGATGCTCTTTAGATTTACGATTGCGTGATGAGGTTGAGAAGTTGAGAGGTTGAGAAGTTGAGAGGGCGGCCAACTACCAACTGCCAACTATCCACTTATGATTGCATTTGTGGATTTTGGGATTTTGCCATTTCTTGGGAGGGCGGTTGCACCATCACAAGCGTACGGGCTTGGTAGGGCGATTTCATCGAAACCGCCCTACCATTTGTGCCGCAAATAAGAAAATGCCTCAATTTCCAAATGCAATCGCAAATCGTAAATCATAAATCGTAAATGATTTCCTCCTTCTCTCAACTGTTCACCCAACGTGTGAAATCGCCCTGTCGGACTGGGGTTGTGGTATAATACGGCCATTATGTCAGTTAGTGGATGCAGTGAAATCAAGTCAAAGGCACGGGAAGCGCTTTTTGCCGGGCAGTATCTTCGCTATGCCGCAGCGTACTTCCTGCTGGCGCTTGTGGCTTCATTTACGATTGTCCCGTTGGTGGGGCTTTTGTCCATCGGTGTCGCCGCATCTGGCATCATGCCGTTCCTTCAGCCGGGTGGCCAGCCGGAAATTGGGCTTTTCCTTGATCCGGGGGTGATGTTGCCGCTAATTGGCTCTGTGCTGATATTCTCGCTTTTGGTGATATATCCCATAGGTTTTGTTGTCTGGGGGCAGGCGGCCATGGCGATTGCCACCATGCGTCGGGGGCTTACGGTTGGCCATGCCTTTTCGGGGTGGGGCCACGGCTGGAAGATGGGATGGCTTGAAATGGTGAAGATGACCTACCTTACGCTGTGGTCATTGCTGTTCTTCATTCCCGGCGTGGTGAAGGGCCTTTCTTATGCCATGGCGGAATTTGTTGCGGTGGATCATCCGGATTGGGGCGCCAATCGATGCATCGCAGAGTCGTGCCGCCTGATGAGGGGCAACAGGTGGCGGTTTTTTGTCCTGAACCTCAGTCTGCTTGGCTGGGTTCTGCTGATGATGGTCGTATCGTGGATACCTGTGTGCGGCAACATCCTGCCGTTGTTCATCGTACCGTACATTGATGCCGCAAAGGCTTCATTCTACGAGAATCTGCTGGATTGTGACGACAAGTGCGCCGAAAAGGCCGGTTCTGGAGAAATGACCGACTATGCAGGCGTATTTGAAGACAGGGATTTGAAGGATTTACATGTTAAAGGAGAATGAAATGACACTTGAAGAACAGGTGAAGGCGATGCTCGATGCGCTCCGTCCGATGCTGCAGCAGGATGGCGGCGATCTGGAGTTTGTGAAGATGGATGGCAAGGTGGTGACGCTGAAGCTCACCGGACATTGCGGTAGCTGCCCATATGCAATGATGACCCTGAAGCAGGGCATCGAAGCCAAGCTCAAGGAGCTTGATCCAGAGTTGACCGTGGAGCGGGCTGCGGATTGATGCGCCCGAATACGCTGGCAGGTTAGGAATTATGGATACATTCAACGTTTCTTTGGTTGGCGTTGGCGGACAGGGCATCCTGTTGACCGCCAATCTGCTTGGTCGTGTGGCGGCCCTTGCCGGGCTTGACGTAAAGAAGTCCGAGATTCACGGCATGGCGCAGCGGGGCGGCTCTGTCGCTTCGAGCGTCCGCTTCGGGGAGAAGGTGTTCTCTCCGATAATCCCCAATGGGGAGAGCGATCTGCTTGTCGCGTTTGACAGGCTTGAGGCCCTTCGCTGTGCGCCGCAGCTCAAGAAGGGCGGTCGCGCTGTCGTCAACGACGTATACCTGACCCCTGTCACGGTATCTTCCGGGCAACAGCCTGAACTTCAGGACCTTTCGGGATCCCTCAAGGCGGCGTTGCCGAATGCCGTATTCGTCGATGCTCCCGGCATAGCGGCCAAGGTGGGCAACGAGCGCACCGCCAATATGGTGCTTGCCGGTGCGGTGTCGGCCCTCACTCCTTTCGCAGAGGAGCTTTGGCTCAAGGCGATGGCCGAGACGTTTACGGGACCGAAGGCAAAGCTCCTTGAGATAAATGAGCGGGCTTTTGCGCTTGGGCGCGAAGCCGTGAATGCGGGATCGTGACATTCTTGCTTGACGTATGGCTAACTTGTTTGAGGTCGATGGTTCCAAGTGCGTCAAGTGTGGCGCATGCGTGCGCGACTGCTCGTTTCGTGCTTTGCGCTCCGGGGATGACGGCTTGCCGAGGCTTACGGCGCCGGAGCGGTGCATGCGTTGCCAGCACTGTCTGGCGATATGTCCGGTAGGCGCGGTGACGCTTGACGGGAAGCGTCCCGAAGATTCGGTGCCGACGAAAGGGCTGGCGTTGCCGAACGCGGAAACCGTGGCGAATTGGATGGTGACGCGCCGATCCGTGAGGAACTTTAGGGCGGAAGACGTTGACCGTAGTACGCTTGACCGCGTACTCAAGGTTTTGGGCAATACGCCCACCGGGTGCAATGCCCGTGCACTTACGTTCACGTGCATGCCTGACCGCGAGTCGATGGATCGGTTCCGCAAGGACTTCATACATGTGATAGAGCGGCATCGCGATGGCACGAAGCTGTTGCCGCGATGGCTTGCGATAGCGGCGATAAAACTGCGCAAGGGCGGGGAAGACGTGTTTTTCCGTGGCGCTCCGGGGATGCTGATAGTGTCTTCGGATGAGTCTGCCCCAAGCGTGACTACGCCGCGTGAGGATGCGACAATCGCCTGTTCGAATTTTGAACTCCTTGCGAACGCGAACGGAATCGCCACTTGCTGGTGCGGCTTCCTGTCGCTTGTGCAGAGGGAAGTCCCGGAGATACTGGAGAATACCATCGGCATCAGGCGCACGAGTCCGTTCTACGCAATGCTCTTCGGTAAGGCTGCCGTTCGCTATGCCCGTGGGGTGCAGCGTGAAGGCTACGCAAACATCGTGTACAGGTAGGGAAATGGGTGAAGGGATGCCGCCCATGAGAAGACGGGACAGGGAGGTCGTGGATGATGCCGAAAAGAAGGCGATCCTTGGTCGCATCACTTGCGGGCATCTTTCGATGCTGCATGGCGGCAAGCCATATGGCGTAACGCTCAACTTTGGCTGGGAGCGCGATCCGGCGGGAAGCTATGTCCTTTGGTTCCACTGCGCTAGTGAGGGGCGTAAGATCGATGCGCTGAAGGCCAATCGCAATGTGTGGTTCTTCGCGGAACGAGAGGGCGAGTTTCGGGAACGGGTCAATGCGGCAGGGCAGACATACATGACCATGACGTATGAAAGCGTCGCCGGAGAGGGAACTGTAGAGTTTGTGTCAGGCATGGACGACAAGCGGCATGGCCTCGGCGTTATTTGCGCCAGATTTACGGATACGTCCGTTTCCGTCATACCAGATTCTGTGGTCGCGGCCACATGCGTATTCAAGGTTGTTGTGCCAGAGTTGACGGCCAAGAGGCATTGACATGATTTTCGCTTTGTTTGAGATATACTTTGTCCAATCACGTTGAAGTAGGAATGTAAAACATGAAGAAATTGATGGCTATGCTTGTGGTGGCGATATTGGCCACTGGTGCATTTGCGAAGGAGGCGACGCTTGTCCACGAAAAGGGGCTTCCGCGCGAGGGCGCGATGTCGGACTGGACACCGTTTGCGCTTACGATTGCGGGTCCTGTCGGATTGCCGTGGGGCGACTGGAACGTTAAGGGGCTGCAGATCGGGATATGGAACGATGTGCATGAGTTCTCAGGTCTCCAGATTGGATGCGTCAACGTCGCCGACCGTGCCTACGGGATTCAGATCGGATTCATCAACGTCATTTCAGGCGATGACATTCCATTCCTGCCTGTCATTAACTGGAGCTTCTGAGAGTGGGCAGTTCGTTTCAGGCTTGTGTTGCCCGACGTGTGTTGCCTGCTCTGCTGATGACGGTGGCGGCGGTGTCGTCTGGCTGTGCCATAGTGATGGCAAGCAAACTGCCCATTGCGCGCCCTCCGGATCGGTTGGTGCCATATGTTGACAGGGAGTTCGTTGATCACCATTACGGCTTTCCTGTTGCCATTGGCATTTCCAAGCAGGGGAACTATACAGAGCAAATCCAATTCATTGATGGAGTGTCTATCGGTGAAAAGACTGCACGATATTGTATCCATGGCGCATTGGATGCGTTGAGCTACTGCATTTGGGAAGTCGTTGGAACGCCTTATGAGATGCTGAATTCGGATTTCAAGACCTATGTGTACTTCATCGAGTACGATTCTGAGAATAGAATAATATCTGCGGTTGACGCAGATTCGCCAGCTGGTGCGGACTACAAGGATTTGCCCTGGGCCAAGCCAATGATTGAGGGATTGAAGGTCAATAAGGATCCTTCGATCCGTAATTCGCGGTGATGGGTGATGATGATTCGCGCAATACAGATTTTTGTGATCAGTCAGCTTATCGGCGGATGCATATTCGCTCCAAAGCAATATGGTTCGCGTGGACTCGTTACGCCTGGAAATACGCAGTATCAAAGCTATCTCGCGAATTGTCGTGGGCTTTCTCCGAAGCTTGATGCGACATGCAGGCTTCGGGGAGATCCGGTAGTCATTCAGATTGGCTATTCGGCTGGGCTTTTCGCTTGGCGGCAACCACCGCTCTTGCTTCGTGTCGGTGCGTTTGGCCGTACAACTGAGGTGGATAGGGTGCCTCGGCGGTTTGTTTCGTACATGTCTGACGAATCGTATGGCGAGGCACGGTTAAGGAGATTGGCCCAGAAACAAAATAAAGTCGAACAGCCGCACCCGCAGACGGTGGTTGATTCGCAGAGTTCAACCTCATTCAGCCGCAAGGATGAGCCGATTGTGCAGATTCAGATGATGGATTATGATCCCGATACGCGAAAAGGGCGCATCGCAGTCGAGTTCGCCAAGGGACACTATGCGGAGGCGCGTCTTTGGGCGAGAAGGAATATAGAGACACTTGTGCGAGACAAGAATGTGGCATTGGTGACTGGCGGCGTTCCGAGTGAAGCCAAGTTTTATCTTGGCGCCGAACGGGTCAGGGACGGCAACATTCTTGAGATCGAGTTTGAGACGGAATAGGTTGAAACACAAAAGGAGAGAACAGACGGTATGAAGAAAATGATGTTGCTTTCAATGATGATGGCATTTGCCATCGGATGCGTGGAGACGCGTGGAACGCGAGTGACGGTCGATACGGAGTCGGGCGAGGCTTCCGTGCTTGAGAACTCATATCGACTTTCGAACCGGATCAAGGTTCGCAAGGTGACATACGGTGATGCGTCCGAAGGCATCCGCCGTGCGACGGTTACGCTTGAGTCCGTCACCAAACGCCGCCAGCGTCTCCAGGCCAGAATGGTATGGATGGATGCCGAAGGCACGGAGATCGATGCTGACTCGAAACCGTATCGGGCCATTGTCATCGATGGCAATGACATCCAGACCTTTACAGGAATTGCTCCGAATTCGCGTGCCGTCAAGGCACGTCTGCAGGTGCGCGAGATTGAAACTGTCGAATAAGGGATTTGCGGCTTTGCCGTCCAAGGACTAATTTGGTATAGGGAGGTTCAAATGAAGAGGTTCATGATTATGCTGATGTCTGTCGCCACCATGTGTGGCTTCGGGGCAGACAAGAAGATCGCCGTGTTCGTGCAGAACAAAAGTGGTGTTCCGGCGCTTGATGCACAGACGGACGGCATTCGGGAACGCATTGCCGCCGCCTTTGCGGAAGTCGAGGGATTTCAGATCGTGGATTCTACGCTCGCGACGGATGCATTCAAGTCCTCACCGAACATAGCCAAGGCAGTCGGCTGCGACTATGCCGCCGTGGCCACGATCCTGCGGGCGGGCGCGACGCGACGCAACGTGAACGGACGGCTGAATACCGTATTTTCGCTGAGGATGGCATTCAAGGTGATGGACTCCAATGGCGTCTCCGTTGATGGCATGCCCACCTGGACGCAGAGGCTCCCTGTCCTTGATGCCGACCCTGACGCTACGGAATACTACGACACGCTCCTTGATCAGTGGGAGTCCGACATGACTGTCGCCGTTGCGACCAAGGCGGCGAGGTGGCGGAATTCTGCGGCGACAGATGCCGCCCGCGTGACGTTCCATGTGCAGACATCGATAGATCGCACAATCACTGAACTCGAATCCCAGACGAAAGGCACAACGGGCGAGCAGCTACAGGAACTCCGCAGAGTGGTCGGCGGCGCTTCCGTTGAGTTGGATGGCGTGGTGATAGGCTCTGCGCCGGGAGACTTCTCGGCGACGCCGGGACTGCATAAACTGCGCATCCTTCGCACATGGATGGAGCCGTACGAGGCTACGGTAAACATACAGTCCGGGATGAATCTCGACATTGCCTTGGAGATGTCCGACGAAGGCATGAAGAAATGGGGAACGGTGGAGGCCCTTCGTGCCGACCTCGCCCGCAGATATGCGCAGGCGGCGGCAGAGCGCAACGTCAAGGTCAACATCGACACATCGAAATGGCGTGATGTTGGAGGCGGGGCCTCTACGATCAAGGTCGAACGCGAGTGATGCGTTTAGTCCTCAATGTCTTTCTTTTGGCGACACTCGCCGGATGCGTTTCGGTGGATGAGAATGTGCGCATGGCGAGGGAGTCGGTTCTCGCCGGCACTCCTGCTGCGGCTGTGCACTGGGGCGAGAATGTCGCGACAAATTCCGTCTACACAAAGAATCTCGGAAAGGTCGAGGCGGGGCGCCTTGCGCTACTCTCCGGCGATTCCACAAAGGCGGAGTTCTGGTTTAGGGCGGCGGTTGACTCGGCTGTAGATCGCAAAGAAAAGGAACCGGCCATCAAGCTTGGCGACGTGGGCAATACGGTGCTTGCGTCTACCGTGACGGATGACCGCACCCGTGAGTACTATCTTGCTCCGTATGAGATAAACCTTGCGCTCACTTACGGCATTCTTGCCGAACTGATGAATGGCAAACGCGAGGATGCCCTTGTTGATGCGCGGCTTTCGGTATACATTCAGGATAGCCTTGCCAAGACTTACGGTGAAGACCTAAAGAAGACGGCGGCGACGGACGACGCAAAGGCGGCTTCTGCCGGCGAGGATATTTGTGAAGGCCAGTCCGCAGCGCTTCAGGAGATGATGGCATCCACGCGGAACTCGTGGGAGAACCCAGTCCTGTGGTGGCTCACGGGGGTATTGTTTGAGGCTGATGGGGATCTTGAGATGGCGTGGCAGTCGTACCGCAAGGCGGCGGCATGCCGTCCTGACAATCCAGTCTTCGCGTTGGATGCTTCCCGTGCGGACAAGGGAAAGGGAGTGACCACTCCAGCACAGAACAGGGCGAAGCTGCTTGTCCTCTACGAGGAGGGGCTTGTTCCCCAGCGGCAATCGCTGAAGATCCCGGTGCCGATCTACACGGCAATGTCCATAGACATTCCCACATATGGGGACAAGTCGGCCTATAGTTCCAGTGCCGTCGCGATTTCGGGGCTTACGAATCTCGTTGCGGCCGCTCCGGCTCTTGATGTCCGTGCGCTTGCTGCGAGGGATCTCAGTGAACGGCTGCCAGGGGTCATTGTCCGCAACATCACGCGGGCTGCGGTTCAGGCTGGCGCACAGGCCGCCGTCAATGCAGCTGGAAATGAATACGCGCAGATTGCGGTCTTGGCGGTAAATGCGGTTGCCTCGGCGATCCGCCGTGCCGATACGCGTAGTTGGGCAACGCTTCCTGATGGACAGCAGGTATGGTCTGAGGGCGCGATGATGCCGGGGGACTATGGGATAGGCGTTTCGGTAAATGGTCGTACGGTATCCGTGCCTGTCTCGCTAAAGCCCGGCGACGTGAAGCTTGTATGGGTCGTCAATTCCGGACAGCTCTTCAGGACGGCTGTCGTTTCGCTGAAGTGATCATGTGGAGCGATTCGCGGTATTGGTGGTTGAGAAGCGTAGGCAAATTGAAAGGATGTAAAAACGAATGGCACGGTCATCACGTCATCTGATATCATTACGTTCCGTTTCGCTTGCGTTCGGCGGCGATGCCATACTGGATGGCGTGTCCCTCAACATCGAAAGCGGAATGAGGGCCTGTGTCACAGGGCGAAACGGCGAGGGGAAATCGACCCTTCTCAAGGTCATCGCCGGTAGGCTGGAGCCTGATACGGGCGAAATCATACGTGCGCCGGGACTCAAGGTGGCGTTTCTTGAGCAGGAGGTGCCGAGTGACAGGCCTGGCACTGTCCTTGAGATTGCGCATTCTGAGAAATACGTGTCGCAGATGGGACTGTCTCCCGATGCGCTGTTCAACACGCTTTCCGGCGGAATGCGCCGCAGGGCACTGCTTGCGCAGGCGTTGGCTGAGGAGCCGGATCTTGTGCTTTTGGATGAGCCGACGAACCATTTGGACGTCGCCTCCATCGAATGGCTGGAATCGTTCATTCGCAGGCAGACCGATACGGCATTCCTGTTCGTCACGCACGACAGGGCTTTCCTCAAGGATGTGGCCACGTACGTATATGATCTGGATCGTGGCCAGCTTTCCGGTTGGAACTGCGACTACCGCACGTTTCTCCAGCGCAAGGCCGACTTGCAGGCGGATGAGGCTGTGCTTTGGGAGCGGAAGGCCAAGAAACTTGCGCAGGAGGAGGCGTGGATCCGTCAGGGCGTCAAGGCGCGCAGACGTCGCAACCAGGGCCGCGTGGAGGCGTTGCGCCAGTTGCGTCTTCAGTTCGCGAACAGGCGTAGCGCACAGGGAGTGGCCGCGATCAGGCTTGATACTGCCGTTGCGTCGGGCGACCGGGTCGTAAAGATCGAGAACCTTTCGTTTTCGTATGGCGAACATCAGATAATAGGGGGTTTCACTTCGGATATCCTTCGGGGTGAGCGAATCGGAATCGTCGGCGACAATGGCACGGGCAAGACTACGCTCTTGAAGCTGCTCACCGGGAAGCTTGCCCCTACTGGAGGTTCGGTGACGTTGGGCACTCGCGTTGAGATGGCGTTCTTCGACCAGTTGCGCTCGCAGCTTGATCCGGAGGTATCCGTGAAGGAGGCGGTCGCGGCCGATTGCGATGTGGTGACGGTCGGCGGCGTGACGAAGCATGCCTATGCGTATCTTGCGGATTTCCTCTTCACGCCTGATCGCTGTAGAACTCCCGTAAAGGCCCTTTCCGGCGGAGAGCGGGCTCGCCTGTTGCTTGCGAGGCTGTTCCTGAAACCATCGAATCTGCTTGTGATGGATGAGCCTACGAACGACCTTGATGTGGAGACCCTTGAACTGCTTGAGGAACAGCTCCTGAACTATCGCGGAACGTTGCTTGTGGTCTCGCACGACCGTGAATTTCTCGACAACGTAGTGACTTCCACATATGTCCTTTCCGGCGATGGGGAGGTGCGCGTGTGCGCTGGCGGATACGCCGAGGCGGCCCGTCTGCTTAAGCGCATCGGCAAAGACGAAAAGCCTGTTGCAGCGGATGTTGATGTAGTGGAGCCAGTTAAAGTCGTGGAGACGGTGCGGCGCAAGCTTTCATACAGGGAACAGCGCGAATACGACGGACTCCCCGACAGGATTGCGTCGCTGGAGGCGGAAATCGCCGATATCGAGTCGTCGTTGTCCGATCCTTCGATATACTCCAAGGATGGTGCACGGGCGGCACAGCTCGCCGAACGGCTTCCGCAGGCCCGCGCCGAACTTGACGATGCCGAAACGCGCTGGCTGGAACTGTCCGAGCGGGCATCATAATCGGCCTCGCGGCTTCCTGACCATTATTGTGGAGCACTGCGCTATGAATTGGATAATATGGTTTATGGTTTGGATCTTTTGCTGGAGTGGGGCTATGTTTGTTTCTAAAACCATACGCCGCATATTTGTCGAGATTAGGCAAAAGACAAATGGGATGGATATTAGGACTATTCAAGACATTAAGCGTGCGGGACGGGGTTGCTACTTTAGATATATGGTCGCATTGACATTTAATCTATTGCTGCTTGCGACGCCAATAGTCTGGTTGTTGATTATGGCGGTCATTAAAATTCTCGATTAGACGATTCAAAAGATGCAATTGGATATCTAAAGGTGCTGGACCGCATGGACACATTCCCGTGGATGGGCGGTTGCTGAGATGGGCACGATTCGGTATAATTCATGGCATGAAACGATGGTATGTGTTGTTGGCGGCGGCGTGTTGTGCCGTTGGTGTGGCGTGGGCGGAGCCCACGACAAACGCGGGCCTGAAGATCATGAGCTTCAACGTCCGCCACTGCGAGGGCATGGACGGCAAGATTGATGTCGTGCGGACGGCTGCGCGCATTCGGGCCGAGAATCCCGATTTCGCCTGTCTGCAGGAGATTGACCGGCGGACGGCGCGTGTGGACGGTGTCGATCAGCCGCGAGAACTCGGTCGCCTGACGGGCCTGCACGCGACATTTGCGAAGGCGATCCCGTATCGCGGCGGCGAGTACGGCCTCCTGATGCTTTCGCGCGAGAAGCCGCTTGCGGTCGAGAAAATCCCGTTGCCCGGCAAGGAGCCACGTGTCCTGCTCGTCTGCGAGTTTGCGAATGTCGTCGTCGCGACGTCGCACCTTTCCGTCGATACCGACGCTGATCGCGCGGCGTCCGTGCCGCTGATCCGCAGCGCCTTTGCGAAGTATGGAAAGCCGGTATTCTTTACGGGTGACTGGAACGCGACGCCCGATTCGGACGTGCTGACGTCGCTGAGCGAGTTCATGACGGTCAAGTCTGAGACGAAGTGTCAGACTTTCCATGGGCACCCGCTCAACGGCCCGGACGGACGGCCGCTCGACATGTCGATGTTCTGCATCGACTACATCGCCTGTGACCGGGCCCATTCGGCAACCTTCACTGTCACGGATGCGCATGTCGTCGAAGACCGCGTGACGTCCGACCATGCGCCGATTGTCGCGACGTTCGTGCCGACGACGCGGGGGCGTCCTGCCGCCGAAGCCGGAAATGCGGCGCGATGAGCTTCTTCAAGACCTACGACATGTGTGGTACATATGGATTCGGTGAAAATGCGCATGGCCATTATGTCAGATGCAATTTTCATGTGTCTTGGTTGGAACTTATCGGTCGGAGAACGCAGACTAGATCAAACGGAAAAACTGTATAACCTCATGAAATCGGGATGGGAGAAAGAAAGCCCATGACAAATGAGACGAATCAGATTGTGGTATATCAGCCGAACGAGACAATTCGGCTGAACGTTTGGCTTGATGGCGAAACCGTTTGGCTGAATCAGCAACAGATGGCTGAATTATTTGGACGAGAACGCTCAGTTATCGCAAAGCATATTCGAAATGCCTTTAAAGAAGGTGAATTGGAGCCTAGGGCAGTTTGTGCAAAATTTGCACAAACTGCCTCTGACGGCAAGGTGTATCAGGTTGATTTCTACAATCTGGACGTCATTATCTCGGTTGGCTATCGTGTAAAGTCATTACGAGGAACGCAATTCAGACAATGGGCGACGGGGATTCTTCGAGAGTATCTTCTGAAGGGATATGCCGTCAATCAGAGGCTGAACCAATTGGAAGACAAAATAGACCGTCGCTTTTCCGGACACGAAGCACGGCTCTCTTCTCTTGAAGACAAGATTGATTTCTTCGTCCAAACGAAGGAACCTCCGTTGCAGGGAGTATTTTATGAAGGGCAGTTATGGGATGCCTGTTCTCTGGTGGAGAAGCTGATTGCGCGGGCGAGGAAATCGATTCTGTTGATTGACAGTTGGGTTGGGACCGGAACGCTTGACATGCTGGCAAAAAAGCATAAAGGGGTTATTGTTGAAATTGTCTCGTCTGAGCAAGGATGTAAGCTCGCAGTCAGCGATGTGGCGAAATTCAACGCGCAGTATGGCGGACTCTCGGTGCGTACAAGTGCGGCATTTCATGATCGTTTTCTCATCCTTGACGACAAGGAGATTTACCTGATTGGGGCGTCATTGAAAGATCTTGGAAAGAAATGCTTCGCGTTCACGAAACTTGACGTGGGCGAGATCTCTGGGTTGAAGGCGCGGGTGTAAGGAAGTTGTCATTTTCAAAGACGAAATGGCATGAGCATGAGAAGAGTGGAAAAGGAAACTAACGTGCGTCTTTCGGTGAAAATGATATAATCTTGCCATGAAAAAGAAAACCATCGAACTTCTCTTGGTGAAAGCCGAACTGACGGGTGTTCCCGAAAAACGTCTGCTGAAGAGCCGAAACGTGGGCGTGGTCGATCTCGTATGGCCGCGTGCGGGCATTGCGCGCAAGTCGTCCGCGCGCGAGATGGTATTCAGGAAAGGGTTGGCCGACTTCACGGCCGAGGAATGGACGAAGCGTGTTCTTTTCCGCGAAGATGTGGAGGGGCACTGCGGGCTTGCGGTGACGATCACGGAGCCGGTGTCCGTCCAAAAGGCGCGTCGGTTCCTGCGGCTAACGGCCAAGTATGCGTTCAAGATGGGGGCGGACTTCATGGAGAAGGCGATGGTCGGCTACGCCGATGTCGCGTCCGCGCCGCTCGACGCCTTTGCGCAGATGATCGGCGAGAAGGACACGCCGAAGGTCATTGCGCAGGGAGTCGTCGACGTGGCCGGTCTCCCGGCGGACGGCGAGGAGACGGTCGTGACCGTGCCGCTGAAGCGTCCGCTTACAGGCAAGGCGATCGGTTCGCTTACGCTTCTCCTGAGGGCTTGACGGCGGCGCATTAGCGCCGCCGCTGAAAACGTGGCGACGGCGCCTCGCCGTCGTGTGGCGGAGTCCCAATGTCGGCCCTATGGATGCCGATTGCATCAATCCACGCGTTTTCCGCACCCCGCAAGTTTTACGGGACTAATTTTCCCGTTGACACCGAAAATTCGGTATGGTATAGTACGAACTTCGTTAAGGCTAATTAGTGACACGAAAGAATGGAGCATCCACTATGCCACTTACATTTATTGGAGTTGGGCGTCGCTGTAGGATAAAATGCGTGACCGGCGATGATTCCGTGCGCAAGCATCTTGGGTCGCTTGGGTTCGCTGTAGGAGCGGAGGTTGAGATTGTGTCCGAGATGGATGGAAACCTCATCATAGGGGTGATGGGAAGCCGCGTGGCGGTAGATAGGGATCTGGCGAAGAGGATTCTTGTCTGAGGCATCTTTTTAAAGGAGACTCAAAAATGACATTGAGAGAAGTGAAGGTTGGAGATACCGTCAAGATAGTTCGGATAAGCGGCAGCGGCCAGGTGAAGCGCCGTGTCATGGATATGGGCCTTACGAAGGGTACGGAGGTGTCGATTCGCAAGATTGCGCCGCTGGGCGACCCTATCGAGCTTACGGTTCGCGGCTATGAGCTGTCCATCCGCAAGGATGAGGCTTCCGCGATAGAGGTGGAATAAGAGGATAAAAAACCAATGGTAACGAAAATAGCACTTGCGGGAAACCCCAACTGCGGGAAAACAACGCTGTTCAATGACCTTACCGGATCGACGCAATATGTCGGCAACTGGCCAGGGGTCACTGTGGAGAAGAAGGATGGCGTACTTCTCGGGCACAAGAAGGTGGTCATTCAGGACCTGCCCGGCATCTATTCGCTGTCACCGTATTCGCTTGAGGAGGTTGTGGCGCGGAACTATCTCGTGAACGAGCGTCCGGATGCGATCCTCAACATAGTGGATGGCTCGAACCTTGAGCGTAACCTGTATCTCACGACACAGCTTCTGGAGCTCGGCATCCCGATGGTCGTAGCCGTCAACATGATAGATGTTGTCCGCAAGAATGGCGACCAGATAGATTTGGCTAAGCTGTCCAAGGAGCTTGGGTGCGATGTCGTGGAGATATCGGCCCTTAAGGGAGAGGGTACCAAGAAGGCCGCAGATCTGGCCATTGAGGCCGCCGCAAAGGGAGTCAAGGGCGAGCGGCCCCATGTGTTCACCGGATCTGTGGAACACGCCATCGCCCACATCGAGGAATCGCTGCAGGGTAAGGTTGAGAAGGCCACGAGCCGCTGGGCCGCGATCAAGGTCTTTGAGCGCGATACGAAGGCCATAGAGACCCTTAATGTGCCTGCGGACATCGTGTCCCACGTAGAGGGCCACATCAAGGATTGCGAAAAGGAGATGGAGGACGATTCCGAGTCCATCATCACCACCCAGCGTTACGAATACATCCAGAAGATAGTCGCTGATACGTACAGGCGCTCTCCCCGCAGGGCATCCACGACGCTGTCCGACAGGATTGACAAGATTGTGACGAACCGCATCCTTGCGCTTCCGATATTCGTCCTGTCGCTTTGCGCCATGTGGTGGCTCGCCGTTGCGGATGGCGGCCCCGGCACTATGCTGACGGACTGGGCGAACGACGGATTCCTTGGCGATGGCTGGCATCTTCCGTTCACGACGCATGAATACAGGTGCGTCCAGGAAGGCTGCGATTGCGGCGAAAAGAAGGCTGACTGCGGCTGCAAGGCATGCAAGCAGTATTCCGGCATGGAATATGAGGATGCCCAGTACGAGTTCCAGAAGCAGGAGCGTTCGGTGGAGGCCTGGCAGGACGCATACAAGGAAGCCTATGATGCCAAGAATGGCGAAGGGGCGTACGCCAAGGCACTTGAGGCTTTCAACGCGAAGGCAAAGGCCGAGTTCAAGCCGCAGGGCGAAGGCGAGGAGTATGAGGATAGCGAATTCGAGGTACTTGACGATTCCATCGCGAAGTCGGTTGTCGCCAAGGGCGTGTTCGTTGAGGACGAGGAAACCGGCGAACCCACCACTCGTGAAGTCGTAGATGCCGAGGGCAACGCCAAGCTTGACGAGAATGGCGAGCCTGTAGAGGAGGATGACAAGTGGGATGTGAATTACGCCGCGTATGAGAAGGCCTCCGAATACGAAGAGCCGGATCCTTCCGCCTTTGGCGTGTGGGTGCCGGGGATTGGCGCACTCATCGGCGCAGGGCTGGAACGTCTCGGCGTAAGCGAGACCGTGGCAAGCCTGGTGAACGATGGCGCATGGGGTGGTGTCGCCACGGTACTTGGGTTTGTGCCGGTAATCATGGTCGTATTCCTGTTCCTTGCGTTCCTTGAGGATTGCGGATACATGGCCCGTGTCGCGTTCATCATGGATAGGCTTTTCCGCAAGTTTGGCCTTTCCGGCAAATCCTTCATCCCGATGATCGTCGGCAAGGGTTGCGGTGTGCCTGCCGTGATGGCGGCGAGGACGATCGAAAGCGAGCGTGACCGCAGGATGACGATAATTCTTGCCACGTTCATCCCGTGTGGGGCAAAGACCGTGATCATAGCGATGTTCTCGGCGATCTTCTTCCGCGAGATGTGGTACGTGGCTCCGCTCATGGATGTTATAGGCATGGCCATCATCATCCTTGGCGGCATCGCGCTGAAGAAGTCCAAGGCATTTGCCGGTGAAGCCGCTCCGTTCGTGATGGAGCTTCCCGCATACCATATGCCCACCATTTCGGGAATCATGCGCCACACGTGGAACCGTGTGAAGGCCTACATGATAAAGGCAGGAGCGATCATATTCCCCGCTTGCGTGTTCCTGTGGCTGATCATGTCCTTCGATTTCAGCTTCAATCTCGTTGGAGACGATATCGACAAGTCCATACTTGCGACGGTTGGCGGATGGATTGCGTGGCTGTTCGCGCCGTTGGGATTCGGAACGTGGCAGGGTGCGGCGGCTACGGTGTCCGCCGAGATCGCCAAGGAGCAGGCAACGGCTACGCTGGGCATGGTCTCCGCAGGATTGGGCGGTGCGACCACGGCTTCAAACGTCAGTGCGCTTTTCGGATCGATGTCCGCATATCCTAAGCTCGCGGCGATGTCGTTCATGCTCTTCAACCTCTTTGTGCCGCCGTGCATGGTCGCCATCGCGGTTACGTTCCGCGAGATGGGGTCGAAGGCCTGGGGATGGTTCGCCATTGCGTTCCAGCTGTTCGTAGGCTACGTGCTTGCGCTGTCCGTGTATCAGCTCGGCATGGTGTTCGCGGGCGGCGGCTTTGGCGTGTGGACCGTCATCGCCATCCTGGTTGACATCTGGTGCCTCTGGATGATCTTCCGTCCGGCAAAGGTCAGAGAGGTCTGAGATGGGCCTTAGCTCTGTCCTGGTCGTTGTGGCGGTGTTGGCCCTTGCGGCGTTCGCCGTGTGGAGGAATCTCCGCAAGGGCACCCCGTGCGAGTGCGGCGGCGAATGCCGCGCCTGTAGGGGGCGCTGCCACTGCGACGTGAAAATTCCTGAAAATGCCCTTGCGGATGGAAGGGCGGCGTGATATAATTACCCGCATCTAACAAAATTAGAGTTCTCGAAACAACATTCGAAAACAAGGAAAACAAATGAATGCAATGAAAATGATGATTGTCGCCTGCTCTGCGATCGCTTGCGGAGTTCTGACGGCGGCGGAGAATGAGTCTGAGACGGAGGAGAAGTCGGGCTTTTCCCTGTCGGACTATGTGGCGATCGAGGCTGGAGTGGCGCTTGATTCGCGATACATGACGTACGGCGTGATTGACGGCAAGGATCCGATCGTTACGCCAAGTGCGCAGATAACGCTGTTCGACTATGTGTACTTCGGGGTAGAGTCGATCTTCGACGTCACGAAGGGGAACGGCAAGTTCGGCGGATACGGCAACCGTGCCGGGAAGTGGACGACGCTTGATGCCATCGTCGGCGTGGCGCACGATTTCGACCTGTGCGAATCGCTCGGTGCACTGTCCGTAGACTTCAACTACATCTACGAGTATATCCACCGCTACGAGGATGACATGGGCGATACCCAGTACCTCAATCTTGAACTCTCCCTTGGCGATCTCTGGCTTGAGCCTACGCTCGCCATCGAAAGGGATCTGATGGCGGATAACGGTACGTATGTGAACTTCAGCATCGGTCATGAGTTCTCCCTCATAGACGGGGCGAACGAGGACGATGCGCCGATCTTGGCGTTCCGTCCGTCGATTGGCCAGGGCATCGGCAATTCGCAGCGTGCCGCCGGATATTTCGTGAAGCACAAAGGGTCCGAGGAAGCGCTTGACCATGGCGGATTGATGGATACGACGATCATGGGCGAGCTCACCTGGAACATTTGCGAGAACCTTTCGCTCACCGGGTATGTGGCATATAGCGATTACCTGCTTGACGGGACAATGCGCGATGGCGCCCGCGCCCACAATGCGGATTGGGGCAATGGCTATGACCGTTCGTGGAACTTCTACGGCGGCATCGCCCTCGGCGTTTCGTTCTGAGCGTAACTGCTGGTTGTTTGGTTGGTTGAGAGTTGTCCGGGCGGCATGATGTGCCGTCCGGATTTTTTTGGCATCTCGTGTCGGTTTCCCAGCCGACAACCATCGCCTTTGTCGGTCAACCTTGGATGAACTGCGCGTTGAGCGCCAGTGGTCCATTGAAATGGCCTGTCTGCAAATAGCCGAGAATCGCTTGCGCGACTTGTCCGCCATTACGGCGAGGGTCGATCTCTATTTGACCGAATGGTGTCGGCGATACAGGACCGTTTCCTTTATTGGCGAACGTCGTGAGCGTGAGTTCGTCGGGAATGCGGATGCCAAATTTCATAAGGACAGGCAAAGCGCCCTGGAACAGGTAGTCGTCGGTGAACAGGAAAAGATCGGGCAAGTTTGGCTTCGGCTGTGATAGCCGTTTGCGAAAGGCCTCCATCGCGCCAAGTGCGATGCTTCCGGGCCGTGGCGCGTGGCGATCGACCGGAACGGTCATTTCCCGCACATCAAGCCGCCTTGTCGCGGTGAGAAAGCTTGGTAGGCGAGGCGGCGAGGCATATTTCTTAGTGACGACTTCAATGCGCCTCACACCGTTCATGACGCTGTTCTCGGTAAATTGCCTAAGCGCCTCTTCGTGGGAATAGACGATATGTCCGATTGCGCCCTTTGGTGGCGCATGGTCTCCAAACCAGACGAACGGCACTCCCATTTCGGCGGCGACACGTGCAATCGCGAGGTGTTCGTATACGAGAACCGCGAGAGTGACGGATTGGCGCAAGGAAAGCCTGAGCCGCGTCAGATCTGGCTCACCATCGCCATCGGTGCGAAGTGTCGTACGCGAGACGAGATATCCGGCATCTTCAAGCAGCTGGGTGATCTGACAGCACATGATGTTGGCTGCATAGACGTAGTCGCCTGGTGGTGTGACCAATAGGATGTGTCCTTTATAGATGGTCTTCCCGCGTGGCGCCACGATGCAGCCGTGCCGAGGGCGCGCAATGATCAGCCCTTCTTTGGCAAGCTTGGGAATTACGGCTTCAGGTACGCGGATGGACACTCCAAGCAGCTTCGCCCATTCACGAATTGGTGGCAGGGACTCTCCAGGTTTGTATTGGCCTGAGACGATCGCCTGCCGCAAGGCGTTCTCCATTTGCGTGGAGAGCGTGTTGCGTTGACTGTGATCCAGTTTGAATGGCGTGCTGCGAAAGGCGTTTGACATTTACGGGTGCAATTATAGCAAAATTCCAATTGTCATGCCCTTGACATTGGTGTCTACATTGTATACAATGCGCATCACATTTACCATGAAAAGGGTTGCAATGAAAAGATCAAAATCGAAGTCGTGCGCACAAGGCTTGAGATTGCGCTATTGGGCTTTTGTGTCAGTCGTTCTGTCGATGGCGGGTGCCGCTGCTTTGGGCAAGGACGTTTGGGTGGATGCCGCGAATTACGGGAAATCCGGCCTTACCGGCGAAACTCTTGCACTTGCCTATGGGACGATACAGGATGGTGTCGATGCGGCACAGGATGGCGACACGGTGTGGGTCGCTCCAGGCGTGTACGACAAGGGTGGATTTGACCAGCCGAGTCGAATGCGACGCAGCCGGGTACACATTGAAGGCAAGAGACTTAAATTGGCTGCGACAAGTGCAAACCGGGATGACACGCACATTGTCGGAAACTGGGATTCTAGTCCGAACGTAGCCGTGGGGTTTGGCATTGGGGAGACGGAATCGCGAAGGTGCATCACACTTTTCAAGGCGGATGGCACCATTGTTCAGGGCTTCACGCTCCGCGACGGGGCATCGTGCTATGCGGATCCAGATTCGGATGTGCAGCAGTCTGCCGCTGGCGGGGTTCTCGCGCTGGATGCGACCGGTGCATGGTCGCCGTCGGCCGGAACCATCGTCGATTGCGTCATCAGGAACTGCTCGGGCATCCGAGGTGGCGCCATGCGTGGCGGAACGGCGGTACGTTGTGTGTTCGTCGAAAATGTCGCGTTCCACACTGGTGATGCCGGACGTGCCGTAAATTTCGTAAACTGCCTTCTTGTGCGTAACGGAACGGACGATGGAACTCATCGTGTGGCCTATGAAAGCCTGCTCGTCAACTGTACTGTCTCCAACAATGGTGGTACCCTGAGCAACTGTCGGCTGTACAACACGGTTGCGATGAACAACACCTATTATGGAGAACTGGGTTCTGTCCAATGTGCCGTCTACAACTATGTCACTCGTTTTGACGGTGGTGATCCGAAGTATAAGGGAGATTCGGATTTCGACAGTTGCCATACGAACGCATCACTCTACCAATTCGTTGCGCCGGCTTATGACGATTATCGCATCCGCCATGGCGCGGAGGCCGAGACTACCGGTGATGCGCAGTGGCTGAAGCCGGGAGAAGTGGTCACACTACCGGATGGTATAGATCCACTCATTGATCTTGATGGCCAGACGATTCCATCATCTGGTGCCATCTGTGCCGGAGCGTTCCAGACCGCCGTTCAAACGCGAAGCGGTGTCGTCCTTTTCGTGCCACGCTATGCATTTCGTTTTGATGGGCGACTGAACTTTGGTAAAGAGGTGTATGCGTTCGCTTCGGATGCCTTTCCGACACAGTTCGTATTTCAGGCGACCGATAAGGGGGCGCCACGCATCTTTTCGTTCAAGGTGGACGGAGAGACGCTATTTCCGACATCTGACGATGTCGCCGCCATTATGCCGCCGGACGATCCGTCCTCCATACGCAAGATCACGGTCGTACAGCCGAGCGTGACGCGATATGTCGATTGTGCCACCGGCGAGGATGCACCACGCACGGACGCGGCGGAAACAGACCCCTATGAAACGATCCAAGCGGCCATTGATAGCCTAAAGTCGGGCGGTGCGCTGATAGAGGTTGCCGCCGGCGACTATCGCAAGGGCGGCATGCTTGGCTACGGTGACATTAGCAACAGGGTCGCGAGTTCTCTCCCTGTAAGGATTGTGGGGCAAGGTGCTGACAAGTCCGTCATTTGGGGCGAAGCACCTGACGTGCCGGGGAAAGCCGGCATGCGTTGTGTTACCCTTCATTCGCGTTCTGCCATCCAAGGCTTTACGCTCCGTGATGGCTTTGCCGCAACGAACGGCGACGATGGCAGTGACGATGAGGCTCTGCGCGGCGGCGGCTTTTACGGCAACGCAACGACATCAGGCAAGAGTGCAAGCATAACGGATTGCGTGATCACGAACTGTGCGGCCTATCGTGGAGGTGCCGCATTTGCCGGCACGTTGGAGCGTTGCCGGATCGTTGACTGCACGGCCGGAAAAGGCGTTTGTCGATATGTCAGGATATTTTCATGCGTGATATCGGGGTTGACGCCGCCAGATGGTTACGATGGCCGGGATAATTCGTATGGTGCGAGCTGGAACTGTACTTTTCTCGGTCGTTCGCCTTCCGAGTATGTCATTGGGACAGGTAGCAGCGATGTCGTATCCAACTGTGTCGTACTTACGTCACGCGATCTGGCCAGGTCGATGGCGAACGTTGGGTGCACCATTGCTTGGGACATGGCCTCATGCGAGGCTTCCGGTGTGGAGCTGGCGAATCCGCTATTGGCGAATGTGGCCCTGACGGGTAACTGCCGACCGATGGGCATTAGCCCCACGCTTGGCTATGGAGAACCATGGGATTTTGTTTCGGTCAATCCATTGGACATGGAATGTCGCCCATTCAGGTTTTCGGCAGATGGCCGGATTACGGCTGGCGCCTACCAGTGGCCGGTTGCAACCATATCTGTGGTGCCGCCCAGACGCGGCAAGTTGCTTCCGCTTGGATACGTAGGGCCTGAGCCAGATGGGACGGTGGTTCTTGAGTACGAGGGTAGCACACTCCGCCGTCTGCTTGGCTACTCCGTAAACGGTCGCTTCGTCCCTGCATCCGGTATTGGGCGTGTCGCCATTTCTCTGACGGAAGCGGATCTTGAATCCGACACGTCCATTTCGCCCGTCTTCGAGGTAAAGGGAACACGTGTGCTTATAAGGTGAGGGACGAAAATGATGGGGAAGTCGGTATTACTGTGGTGTGCGATCCTTGGGGTCGCGATGGGACCCCGTGCGGATGGTGCGGTGAAGATGTCGGACTTTGGCTTTGACGCTGAAGACGCTACAGAGGCAGTACAATGCGCTCTCGATTCGGGAGTTCGTTCGCTTGTCTTTGACCGACAGGCGAGTCCGTGGATAATTCGGCCGATATTTGTCCGGTCGAATACAGAGATCGTTATCGAGGAAGGCGTTGAGCTGGTCGCCAAGAAGGGTGCGTTTCGTGGCGAATGGGATTCACTTGTCACTGCGCAAAATGTATCGAACATAGTCTTTCGCGGATTAGGCAAGGGGGCGACTCTTGCGATGCGACGTGATGACTACGGCAAGCCGCCGTATTCTTTCAGCGAACACCGCCACATTTTCAATCTGCTCGGTACGGTGGACGTTACGATAGATAACCTGCGAATCGCCGAATCCGGCGGCGACGGCATCTACATTGGGGCTGGCAGGGGTGGCGAACCATGCCGCAACACCGTCATTCGCCGATGCGACTGCGATCGCAACCATCGTCAGGGCATTAGCGTCATCACGGCGAACGGACTCTTGATTGAAGACTCCATGTTGCGCAACACGATTGGCACGATGCCAAAGGCCGGCATAGACTTCGAGCCGAACAGCTGGCGGCATGAACTTGTGGACTGCGTTGTTCGCAATTGCGACATTGTCGGGAACGGCGGACACGGCATCGACGTGTATTTGAGGCAGCTTCGGACGGATACAAAGCCGATATCCATTAACATAGAAGGCTGTCGGATTGCCGACAATGCCAAGTTCGCACGATTCGTCGGCGGTTTCGGGAAAAATCCGAATGAGGCGGTTGGAGGGATGCTTACGATCACAAATTGCACGTTCGTT
>CAVJWR010000001.1:47523-80869 GCA_963653155.1 Limosilactobacillus gorillae | reverse complement strand
GTGGACAAGCCGGCACATGCCTATCGGGTGGCCATTATGGACAGCGAAATCATTGAGCCAGAAGGGTCCGGTAAATATTGCCTTTTCCCTTTGGCGGCGGGATTCGACAGGCCGTTGCCGGACGGATTTTCGTTCGGGAAAGTCACCATCCGGCAGCCATGTGAGCGAACATGGGTTGCACCGATGCAAGACAACTGGTGTGAGAGGCGTCCGAGAGACTGGTCTGGAGAGGTGACTGTCGCTACGCCTACGAGGACACATACGGAAATGTTGGATGAGGCATGGTGCGCGAAGACATTTCCATTATCTGCCGGCGAAGCCGTAAAACCTCTTGTGAAGGGCGATTTCTCGCATGCGGCAGTTGAAGATGCGCATCCCGGGGAAATGTTGTCGACAAGCCCCTTGGGCTTTCGCGGCAAGGTTCGACTCGTATTTTACGCGACGAAAGGCAAGGCTCGTTTCAGGATGCGCTACGAGAGAATGAAGGACTATCCAGACCGTGAGCCCCAAGGCACAATCTCACTATGTGCCATTGGAACCGCAAGGCCAGCCCGAAAGGTGGCGGAAATGTCTTTCGTCAAACCGGATGGCGTGTTCTCCGTTGATGTGCCGACATCGGGATTCTGGGCGCTACAGGCGAAAATCACGGAACATGCGAAACTGACGGTTGTTGCGGCTGATGTTCCGGTAGCGGTGGATTGTTCGGATGGACCCCAGCAGTTCGTCTATTCGACTGGAGAGGGCTGTCTTTTTGTGCCGAAGGGAGGGCGTCCGGAACTGTTCGTCACCGCCGATCCGGGAGAGTACATCGGGTGGTCGGTTCGCGATGGTAGCGGGTGCGTACGTCTGGAGAACCCATCATTCGGCGGTGGGGTCGAGCGCTTCCTGGCGGATTCCCCAGATCGGGCCGGCGGTTTTTGGAGCATACGGTTCGCCGCCCCCACGAGCGGCCTGTTGCGCAAATACTATCTACATATACGCAATGTCCCGGGATACCTGTTCCTTTCTCCGGAGCGCAGGTGGCGTTTCTGATTACATTACATTGCGTTTTTCAGTTTGAAATCGCAATGAGGTGTGATACACTTGGTGTAATTGATTTTTGGAAAGCAAGAAGGAGAGAATGTAATGATCAACAGAAGAATGTTTCTGATTCAGGGTGCGGCGTTGGCCGCAAGCGGATGCGCCAATGTCGTAAAGGGTGCAGGCATCGGATCTGTGTATGATGGCATCCCTATCGGCGTTATCACATATTCGTATCGTGGCATGCCTGTCGGGCAGTACAAGACGCTTGAATACGTGAAGGCTTCCGGTCTCAGTGAAATGGAGTTCATGTCGAACGATCTGGAACTTGATGCCGGATCACCCGTGAATGGGCTTTCGTGGAAGCTGACTAAGGAGGACAAGGCAAAGGCTGCGGTTTGGAGGCGCACTGTTGACCTCAAGCGCTTCGAGGATGTGCGGGCAAAATACGAAGATGCGGGCGTAAAGGCACATATCGTCAAGTTCGCCTCCATCGACGGCGGGGCAAACTTGTCGGATGAGGATATCGAGTATTGCTTCAAGGTCGCCCGCATAATGGGCGCAAAGGCGATCACACGCGAAGTCCCAAATCCCAATCACATGGCGGCATGGGAAAAGAGCGCCAGGCGGCTGGCGCGTTTTGCGGAGAGGTACGATATTGCGATCGCTTTCCACAACCACCTTCAGATAGATGCGAAGACGTATGACGGGCCTTTGCTTGACTGGTCCCCGAAGTTCATGATCAACTTCGATATCGGCCATTACGTTGCGGCGAACGACGACGATCCCCTTGCGTTCGTAAAGAAGTACCACGACCGCATCTACTCCATCCACATAAAGGATCGCACGACGAAGGCACATGGGCAGAAGAACCTTGCGTTTGGCACGGGAGATACGCCCCTTGTCGGACTCTTCGGCCTTATGCGCAAGGAGGGCTATCGCTTCCCGTGCGACATCGAGCTTGAATACGCCATTCCGAAGGGTTCCGATGCCGTTCGCGAAGTGGACGTATCCCGTCGCTATTGCGCCGCGAACATCACACGGCAGAATGGCTGATGCCATCCCGAACCCAATGCGGGAAAAATGCGCCGATAGGGAAGAGATTGTGGAGGTGAGGGGTGTGCGCGCTCGGGTCGCGCGTACGCTCCTTGCCAGAATGAAAGGCCTTATTGGAACCAGGGCTCTGCCGCCAGGCGAGGGCATGCTGATCCTACGGTGCAATGCCATCCACACGTTTTTCATGTCGTTTCCGATAGATGCGACATTCCTCGACAGAAACGACAATGTCGTAAAGGTGGTGCGCAACATCCCGCCATGGCGCCCTTTCGTATGGGGCGGATTCCGGGCCGTAAAGGTTCTTGAGACTGCATCGATAAACGCAAGTGACAGTTTTGTCACTTAAAGGCAAGTTGCTGACAAAAATGCAGATTTTTGTCAGCAACTTGCCTTTAAACCTTGTTCGATTGACATTTTTCGGCAGTTCATGTACACTGTTGCCCATGAAATTTGAAGATTTCGAATCTGGTCGGTGGGTTGATTGCTACCTACAACTTTCTGTCATATTTGGCGACACATTTGCCAATTCGAAATCGGATATGATATTAATGTTAGTATTTGAAAAGATTAAAATTCGTATTGAATTGATATTTCAAAATACTAATTCCATCTGCAGTTGAATAAGGTTTTCGACCAGATCAAGGATATTCCCGACAGCTTTGTCGCGAATGACGGTGTTGAGGTCGGTTTCGGAAACAAGATACCGCTCTGGCTATTCGGATTCCTGTACTGACCTCATCCACCATCTGGCGTGCAACTTCTGTGAAAGCGTATGTCTCTGTGAAAGCGTATTGCATTGCCGAATCTGATGTGATACAATACGCACCCATCAAGAGAAAATAGATGAACGGTCGATTCGAGTTTACGTGGTATTATTACTTCGGGCTAACAGTCCGGAGCGGTTTCGCGCAATCTTGAACGATCAGTAGGCAAGAGATCAGGCATGCGGCCCCGCTCCAGGAAAAGAGCGAGGCCGTTTTTGTTTGGTCGCAATGCAGTGAAGATTTTAAAAGGAGCAGATAAAGATGATTATCGTATTGAAGAAAGGCGCAGACCCAAAGCAGGTCGATAGCCTTGTCAAGTGGCTGAAGGATCGCCACATCACGCCGAACATAAGCACGGGCGAGCGCGAAACGCTCATTGGCTGCATCGGCGATGTCGCCAAGATGGATATAGGGCTCGTGCAGGCGCTCAGCGTGGTGGAAAGCGTCCAGCGAATCCAGGAACCCTACAAGGCGGCCAACAGGAAGTTCCATCCGGATGATTCCGTAATCGACTGTTCGGGCGCCAAGATCGGCGGCGGCAATTTCCAGGTGATAGCGGGGCCTTGCAGCGTGGAGTCCGTAGAGCAGATGACTGGCATTGCCAAGCGGGTGAAGGCGGCCGGAGCGACGCTGTTGCGCGGCGGGGCGTTCAAACCACGTACGTCTCCGTACTCGTTCCAGGGCTTGGGCAAGCGCGGGCTCGACATACTTCTTGAGGCGAAGAGGGAAACCGGTCTACCCATAGTCACGGAGCTTATGAGCATTGAGCATCTGCCGCTGTTCAACGATGTTGACGTGATACAGATCGGCGCAAGGAACATGCAGAACTTCGATCTGCTCAAGGAAGTCGGGTCGATGACAAAGAAGCCGATCCTGCTCAAGAGGGGGATGAGCGCAACGCTCCAGGAGCTTCTGATGAGCGCCGAATACATCATGGCGAGCGGGAACCCGAACGTCATGCTGTGCGAGCGCGGGATACGCACGTTCGAGACCGCGACCAGAAACACGATCGACCTTACAGTCATACCCGTACTCAAGCGGCTTTCGCACCTGCCGGTAGTCGTGGATCCCAGCCATTCGACGGGATACGCGCATCTTGTGGAGCCTTGCGCGATGGGCGCTACCGTAATGGGGGCGGATGGCCTTATCATCGAGGTGCACAACGATCCGCCACACGCCCTTTGCGATGGCGTACAGAGCCAGACGCCGGAGATGTTCGAAGATACGATGAAGCGCATAAATGCGATTCGTCCACATGCATGGAAGAGAGGTTGAGCATGAATGAAAATGAAAACGAACAGGATCTCCTGAAGATCCGCAACGAGATCGATACGATTGACGGAGATCTTGTGAAGCTGTTCGTGCAGCGGATGAAGGCATCCGAAAAGGTCGCGGCGGCAAAGAAGACCAACCACACGCCCATATGCGATCCGGTGCGTGAACGGGAAATACTCGCAAAGGTGGCAAAGTCCGTGGGCCCTGATTTCGAGAATGAGGCAAGGCTCCTGTTCACCACGCTGATGTCGATGTCGAGAGGCCGCCAGCGTGCGGAACTTGCCGGAGGTGATGCGTTCGCCAAGTCGGTAGGCGAGGCAATCGCATCGACGCCCGAAAGGTTCCCCTCTTCCGCTACAGTCGCGTGCTCCGGCGTTGAGGGCTCGTATTCCCAGCAGGCCGTGTGCCGACTGGTGCAGTTCCCGACGATATTCTACTTCAAGGGCTTTGATGACGTGTTCTCCGCCGTGGAGAAGGGAATGTGCGACTACGGTGTTCTCCCGATAGAGAATTCGGCGGTGGGTAGCGTGACGGCCGTGTACGACCTCATGGCGAGACACAACTTCAAGATAGTGCGGGCGATGAAGCTTCGCATCCGTCATGTGCTTCTCGCTCCGCACGGAGTGAAGTTTGAGGACATAAAGGAGGTGTCCAGCCACCCGCATGCAATTGCCCAGTGTTCGGAGTTCCTGCGCGGGAATCCGTCTATCCGTGCCATTCCTGCGACGAACACCGCCGCCGCCGCTGCGGAGCTTGCGAAGTCTGGTCGCCGGGACGTTGCCGTGATAGCATCGAGGGAGTGTGCGGAGCTCTATGGCCTGGATGTGCTGCGCGAGGACATATCGAACATTGCGAGCAACTACACGAGGTTCATCTGCATATCCAAGCGAGCAGAGATATATCCCGATGCGGACAAGTTTTCCGTGATGATGAGCCTGAACCATCGTCCGGGGGCCCTCACGGACGTGCTTGTCAAGTTCGCTGCGGCTGGCGTGAACCTTACGAAGCTTGAGTCGCGTCCTGTGCCGGGATCTGATTTCGAGTTCAGGTTCATATTTGACTTTGAGGCGTCGCCTCGCGATCCCCGTGTGCTGAAGATGCTATCCGGGTTCAGCATTGATCCGGAAATAGAGCACTTCACCTTCCTTGGGTCGTACTCTGAAGGATAATGCAGAAAGGGGATGCCATGACGCGCATCAGGGTACATGCATCCGTTCCGTACGACGTGGAGATAGGGGCAGGTACATCTGCCGCTGCTCCAATGTTCGTCCGTGAAACGCTTCGGAACGTGAGAAGGGTTGCCTTGGTTACCGATACCAACGTGGATCGGCTGCATGCCGCCGCGATATCCGAAGGCTTTGCGGCAGCGGGATTCGAGGTGCTGAAATTCGTGTTTCCTGCCGGAGAGCAGTCAAAGACGCTTTCCACATATGGCGACATGATGAATTTTCTGGCGAAGGGACGGCTTGACCGTACGGACCTGATTGTCGCGCTTGGCGGCGGCGTCACTGGCGACATGGCCGGTTTTGCCGCAGCGACATACAAACGCGGCATCGCATTCGTCCAGATCCCCACATCGCTTCTCGCCATGGTGGATTCGTCTGTCGGCGGCAAGACCGGCGTAGACCTTCCCGTCGGCAAGAATCTCGTCGGTGCTTTCCATCAGCCGAGAGCCGTATTTTGCGATACATCCTTCCTCGACACGCTCCCGGACGAATGGCGGATGGACGGGATGGGCGAAGTGCTCAAGTATGCGGTGCTTGGCGATGGCTCCCTTTTCTCGAAGCTTGAGGCTGCGCCGCTGGAGAAAATCGGCGAGCGCGAAATCGCCGAGTGCGTGGGCATGAAGCGTGACATTGTCGAGAAGGATGAAAAGGAAGGCGGTGTGCGCAAGCTGCTCAACCTTGGCCATACGTTCGCACACGCCATTGAGATGCTGAGCGGGTATTCAGTATCCCATGGACGTGCGGTCGCGACCGGCATCGTCATGATTGCCCGTGCCGCCATGAATATGGGTGCGCTTCCTCGTCCGGAGCAGAAACGCATCGAATCGCTTGCCTTGTCCATGGGCTATGATGTGCGCACGGACTTTCAGCCGGCAGAAATTGCAGAGGTGATCCTTGCGGACAAGAAGGTGTTCGGCGACCATATCGATCTGGTTGTCCCGCATGGCATCGGCAAGTGTTTTGTTGAGAGCGTTCCGCTTGCGGAACTGGGAAAGGTGGTGGATAGTGCCGTGTGACCGGATTGAAAAGGTGCTGTTGCCTGGAGTTCGCAGGGGAAGCGTTACCGTGCCTTCCTCGAAATCGATTGCGCATCGTGAAATCATCGCCGCCGTGTTGAGTGGCGTGGCCGAGCCGAAGATACGTGGCGTCTCGAAAGACATTGAGGCGACGCGCGAATGCCTAAGGGCGATGATGAACGGCGAACACGAATGGCATTGCGGAGAGAGCGGTTCCACGCTTCGCTTCCTCACGCCAATTGCGGGCGTGATGGGCTGGAAGGGTAGGTTTGTGTGCGAGGGACGCCTTGGCGAGCGTCCCACAATGCCGTTCGAGAAAAAGACCAGGTATGTCGTGCCGGGCGACGTGTCGTCGCAATTCATAACGGGACTCCTGTTCGCCCTGCCCCTTGCGGATTGGGATAGCGAGATCGTGGTGGAGGGCAATCTCCAGAGTGCGGCGTATGTGGCACTTACAGAGGCGACACTGCGCGATGCCGGCATCGAGTTCGACAAGCCGGAGCCAACGGTATGGAAGATAAGGGGTGGGCAGCGCTACCGTATGCCTGGCGGCAGGGAAGTGGAGGGCGATTGGTCGCAGGCGGCATTCTTCCTTGCGATGGACGGAGTTGAGGTTGATGGGCTTAACGAAAAGTCGATTCAGGGTGATCGGGCCGTAGAGTGGCTGTTGGACTCGTCGGTAGTGGATGCCGGGCCGGTGCCGGATCTCGTTCCGGCGCTTGCGGCGCATGCCGCATCGAGAAGCGGCGTCACGAAGTTCGTCAATTGCGGCAGACTCCGTCTGAAGGAAAGCGACAGGCTCAAGTCTACGGCGGAGATGGTGAACGCTGTAGGCGGCGAGGCGCATATCGAGGGCGATTCCCTTGTCATATGTGGGTGCAAGGATATGCGCGGCGGCGTTGTGAAAACGTACGGAGACCATCGCATAGCGATGTCAGCAGCCGTGCTTGCATGCGCTACGTCTGGCACGGTGACGGTGGACGATGCCACAGTGGTGGCAAAGTCCTACCCTGGTTTCTGGCATGATTTCGAGAGTCTTGAAAGGGTTACGGCATGAGCAGCATATACGGCACAAACTTTCGCATAGCGATCTTCGGGGAGTCCCATGCGGCGGCAATAGGCGTGGAGATTGAGGGCGTTCCGGCTGGAAGCAAAATCGACATGGAGAAGCTACAGCGGTTTCTGGATCGTCGTGCTCCGGGTCGCAATGCAACGTCTACGCAACGTCGTGAACCTGATGTTCCGGAGTTCCTTTGCGGAATAAAGGACGGGATCGCTACCGGCGCACCGATTGCGGCCATCATACGGAATTCCGATACTCGTTCCTCTGACTACGGGAACCTGGCAAACGTGCCGAGGCCCGGGCATGCGGATTATCCGGCAGAGGTGAAGTTTGGCGGACATCAGGACAAGGCCGGAGGCGGACACTTTTCTGGCCGCCTCACTGCCCCTCTCTGCATTGCCGGAGGCATTGCGTTGCAATTGCTGGAAATGCGGGGCATCACCGTTTCCGCAAAAGCGGTGCGCATTGGCAGTGAGACCGATCCGGCGAAGATGGAGTCCGCAATCCTTGCCGCGAGGGAGGACGGGGATTCCGTTGGTGGCGTGGTCGAGGCGGATGTGAGGGGTGTCCCTGCCGGGCATGGCGATCCGATGTTCGCCGGCATCGAGAATCGGATTGCGCAGATTGTGTTTGGGATACCTGCGGTGAAGGGAATCGAGTTCGGCGAAGGGTTTGCCGCCGCAGACCTCAGGGGTAGCGAGAACAACGACCCATACGGGGTGGTTGACGGCAAGGTCGCGCCGCTGACGAATCACGCGGGCGGCATTCTTGGGGGCATAACAACCGGCGCACCGATTGTGTTCCGTGTCGCGTTCAAGCCTACGCCGTCGATAAGCAAGCCGCAGGATTCGGTGAATCTTGCGACAGGAGCGCCGGTCAAGCTTGTGGTCAAGGGACGGCACGATCCGTGTGTGGTCTTGCGCGCTGTGCCGTGCGTGGAGGCCGCCGCAGCAATCGCGGTCTTGGATTGTCTGGCTTAGGCATATGCCAAGGAGTGACTATGGAAGACGTTGCGTTTACAATCGGCATTAGGGGAATGGGGCTTATTGGCGGGTCTTTCGAAAAGGCTTTCCTGAAGGCCGGATATCGCGTCGTGAACCTGAAGGAGGCGACGCCTGACATCATCCGCGCCTGCGGGCTGGTGATAGTGTGCCTGCCTCCACTCATGGTTGCGCCATGGATAGCGAGCCATGCAGGGGACTTTGCAGATGGCGCGATAATAACCGATGCCGCTGGCGTGAAAGGCGTCGTGTGCGAAGCCTTGGAGCAGGTTGACAAGGCGTCTTCATGGACGTATGTTGGCGGACATCCAATGGCAGGCAAGGAGCGTAGCGGGTATTCCAATGCGACAGCGGATCTCTATTGCGGGGCTTCGATGATATTCACGCCGTACAGCTGGACTGACATAGCCGTTGTGGAGCGGCTAAAGGCTCTCTTTGGAAAAATCGGTTTCGCAAGGTTCGTCGTGACAAGTCCTTCGCGACATGACGAGATGATTGCGTACACGAGCCAGCTCGCGCACGTTGTGTCCTCGGCATATGTCCGCGATTGCCTTTCGCAGTCGCACATTGGCTTTTCGGCCGGGAGCTTTCAGGACATGACGCGCGTCGCCACCGTCGATCCCGATATCTGGACGGATCTCTTCCTATCCAACAGGACGGCCTTGGATGGTGTGCTTACGCGCTTCATTGACCGGCTCTATGAATATCGTGATGCGATACGGGATTCGGATGCGGAGTCGTTGAGGCGGTTACTGGACGATGGCCGCAAGGCAAAGGATTTTTCACATTGAGGAGGAGGTGGCAATGTCTTTAAAGTGTGGGTTGCTTGGCGAGAAACTGGGGCACAGCAAGTCCCCTGAGATTCACAGCAAGTTGGGTGATTACGAATATCGGCTCTACGAGAAGCGTCCCGATGAAGTGGAAGACTTCATCCTCCATGGCGACTATGATGTGCTGAACGTGACCATCCCGTACAAGAAGGTCGCATTCGGCCTGTGCAGTGAAGTGTCGCCGGTGGCCGCTGAACTCGGCAATGCCAACGTAATTGTCAAGCGGCTTGATGGGACATTGTTCGGGGACAACACCGACAAGGCGGGATTCGAGCGTCTGGTGAAGATCGTCGGTGCGGATGTGCGCGACAAGAAGTGCGTGGTGCTTGGGACTGGCGGCGCAGCCATGACTGCGGCGGCGGCATTGCGCGGTCTTGGCGCAGGGCAGGTGGTGCACATCTCGCGCACAGGCGAGGACAACTACGGGAATCTCGAACGCAATGCCGATGCGTCAGTGCTGGTTAATGCGACGCCTGTCGGGATGTTCCCTAATGTTGACGCACAACCGGTTTCGCTTTCGGCATTCCCGAAATGCGAGGCGGTGATAGACCTCATCTACAACCCGTCGCCGACGCGCCTTCTTGCTGAGGCCGAGAGGCTTGGCATCGCGAATGTTGGCGGCATGCCGATGCTTGAGGAACAGGCGCGTCTGGCGAGCCGCTACATGAACGCGAACCTATACCTGTATGGTGCGCCGGGGTCTGGAAAGTCAACATACGGAAAGATTCTCGCAGAGCGGAAGGGGATGCCGTTTGTGGATCTTGATGCGGAGATAGAGAAACGCACAGGACGAAAGATCAAGGATATATTCTCGACAGACGGTGAGGCGACATTCCGCAGGATCGAGAGCGATGAGCTTAAGCGCGTGTCGGCTACGCCAGGTCAAGTCGTGGCGCTTGGTGGCGGGGCTCTGCTTGATCCGGCATCGCGTACGGTCGCCGAGGCGACGGGGCGCGTTATATTCATCGAATGCGACGAGGCGGAACTGATTCGCCGTGTGGCGGCATCTTGCGAACGGCCATTGCTGGCAGGCGATGCCGAAGAGCGCATGAAGGCCCTTCTCCAATCCCGCCGCGAGCATTACGCCTCATTTAGGGAGCGATTGCGTTTGGAAACCGACTGCTAAGCGAGAAACGGGCCTAATATGTTCCCAGTTAGATATCTATGCGCGGCAATTTGTTTTAGGTCAATTTCTAAGATTATGGTATAATGATGCCCATAAATTGAAATGACAGAAACAAGGGGTGCAATTCCATGGGAGCTTGGGCTATAAAAGACGTGGCAAACTCGTGGGAGACGGTTTTTGACCGCGCATGGGCAGGTGAGCCACAGTTCGTCTCGCGTGATGGCGCACAGACCGTTGTCGTCATTTCACTTCGTTCCTATGAGGCGGCAAGACCGAAGAAACGAAGGACAATCATCAAGAACCCCAAACTGGCGTTCTCCATAAGTGATGCCGATCTATTCTCGGACGATTCCACTGATTGGGAGGCGTGCAATGGCAAAATCCCTCTTGCTTGATACTTGCGCGTTGCTTTGGCTGGGGAATGCGCCTGAACGGTTTTCGGCTCAAGCGATTGATGCGATTGAATCTGCATCTTTCTTATACGCTTCGCCTATTTCACTGTGGGAAGTGGCGTTGAAGAAACAGATGGGCAAGTTAAGGCTTGAAATGTCACCTGAAGAGTGGTTTTCGACATTGAAGTCTGAGTATGGCATTTCTGTCTTACATATGAATGAAGCCATTGCACTGAAGGCGGCAACTCTACCATTTCTGCATCGCGATCCAGCAGATCGGTTCATTATTGCAACGGCAATGCTTAAGGATTTGACAATCGTTACGGCAGATCATCGATATGCAGACTATGGCGTACAGACTATTGTCTAACTTGTCTATACCCAATCCGTTGACTCAAGAATGTTCGAGCCGACACGACAGTTGGCTCTTTTAGCGCAAAACAATCGACATCTTCGCATGGCAGATTCAGTACGGACTGAAACGCATAGGGCAAACCAACGAACGGTCAAAGTCACTTAAATGGATTGAGTGCAACAACTCCATCGTAATTCTGCCCGTCATTCAGATCTTCGGACAGAATCTCTTCGCATCCAGACGCAAGTGCTGCGGAAATCATCATTGCGTCATAAAACTGGATATTGTACCGAGCCTTGATTTCCAAGGCATTCTTCACAGAGACGGAATCGGTTCTGACCATTTGCAAGTCATCAAAATAATCCAGAAACACGGAAATGACGTTTTTGTTCAACTTCAATTTCTTGATGCAGACATTGGTGAATTCAGTCAAGGTCTGAACGGAAATTCGGCAATCAAGCCGTTCGGCTATCGCGCCTCCACATACTTTTCGGCAATGCTCTGTTTCCTTGGGTCACGCGCATCTGCAAGGTAGACAAGAACGTTCGTATCGAGAAAAGACCGCATCAGGCAATTTCCTCGTCGTAGGCATCCTGACGGCTGAACTTGTACGGCGCACCTTCAAGTTTGGGTTGCGCGGCAATGAATTCATGAAGCTCCCTCGCACGACGCTCGCCGCGCGTCTCATGCGTGACAACCGTTACGAGATAGGCTCTGATGATTCCATCCAACGTCATTCCCTGCCGAGCGGCGTACGCTTCAGCCTTGCGCCTCAAATCAGGTTCCATCGTCATTGTGTAGCTCATCGTCCACCTCCTTACCGCGCATTATACCAAAAAAGCGTGAGCGAAGATGCTGCGCACGTTGCGCGGGAGCATCAAGGCAATTGACTCAAAAATGTTCGGGCCGACACAACAGTTGGCTCTTTCAGCGCAAAACAATCGACATCTTCGTATGGCAGATTCAGCACGACCTGAAACGCATGGTGTGCGCCAATTTTCTTCTGGTATGTCCCAAGTGCCGACGAGAGCTTGATATCAGAAGTCTTGACTTCGACCAGAAACCACGGTTGACCGTCTTTCGAGACAAGAAAATCCGCCTCGGTTTTTTGCTTGTCGCGAACATAATAGAGATCGCATTTCCCGAAACCGAGGTCGGTCCAATACTCAGTGGCCTTCAGCAGATGGCACGCGACAAACGTCTCGTTTCGCTTGCCGACGTCGGCGATGCCGCTCCAGTCCCGCAAGTACCACTTGGGCGTTTTGCGAATGGCATTTTCGACATGGCGAGACCAAGGCTTGACACGAAACCCAAAGTAAAACGAACAGAGCGTCGAAACCCAGTTGCGTACCGTGATTTCGCTGGCCTGAATCTCTTTCCCTAGTGAAGCATAGACCAACTGCTCGCCCGAGCGTTCTGAGAGAATCATTGCCAATGCCTCGATTTGGTCGAGCTCGCGAATCGCCGTGTCTTTGCGGATGTCCTCTCGCACAAGCTGTTCAAAGCGCAATTGCCTCCAACGGCGTACAAACATCTTGTCAGCTCGGGAAAACGGCTCTGGGAATCCACCGAATGACAACAGACGTGACCAGATATCTTCGTCTATTGGCTTGGGAGGTGAAAGTTCATTCTCACCACAGGCCGGACGAACCAGTTCTCCGACGCTGAGTGGATGCATACGGTATGGGAAATAACGCCCCATAAGGCTGTCTCCGCCACGCTTGTAGACATCGAGCCGTGCACTTCCCGTGACAAGTATCTTCACCTTTTTCCAATACGCATCGAAAAAGCCCTTCAGGAACAGTTTCCAGTGTTTGTAATGATGTATCTCGTCAAGCGTCAAGACTGGCAATCGCGCATGGGCGACTGAAAGGCCGATGCGGTCGGCAACTGCATCCTCACCCTTCACGATGATCTCGCGGTCGGATAGCTTGTCCCAGTTCAAGTAGTTAGACTGGAACTGCTCGCAAAGCGTCGTCTTACCCACTTGGCGGGGGCCGGATACGAACGCCATCTGCCGATTTTGCTCCAGGTGACGTCTGATCACGTCTTCATAAAGTCTACGAATCTGCTTCATATGAGCAAGTAAGATAGCACATTCACGCTTAGAGAGTCAATACCAATCCAGATGCAATTATGGAATGGTATATACCAAACCATAGTTGCGTTTGGATTGGATGGTACATTTGCGAGTGACGAACGCAGCAAACTGCGGCGATGCTGGATTGACAACAAAAAAAAAACAGATATAATTGCCGCCATTTCAAACCATAAGGAGATAAGGGCGTGACAACAGGAAAAGCGTTCAAAGGGAATCCCCATGCGGGCAAGCCGTATGGGGGACTTGATGAGGAAGATATCTGGTCTACGAGACCGAGACATGGCTTCCGCCTCTTTCGGAGGATGCTTGCGTTGGCTGTTGGGCTGTTCGCGTTATGCCAGGCAGCGATGGCAGCAATGTCGCTAGACGAGAACATGTATGAGTGCTACATGTTCAGCAATGACAGGTTTATCTATAGGCAGGGGATAGACTATGGCTTTGAGGCAAGTTCCTGCTATATGGCGATCCCCGTGTATGGCGTGTCAGCTGGAGCGAAGATCGTCCCTGTATTCACGCCTGGGACGCTGGCGGGAGTGACAGACCTCAAAGTCTGGACGGACAAGCAGATGGTGGACTACTATCTTGCAGACTGGAACAGCGGGAAGGGTGAAAGCTGGGATGGCGCGGATCTTGATTATGACTATTGCCTGATTTATGACACCGCTCGCTGCAGCTATGCAATCGAGGGCGGAATTTGGGATGCCGATGAGATGAGGAACAGGAATGTTGTTCCGCGTTCTGACCGCAGATGGATCCTATTCAAGTGGAAGAACCCGAAGGGCGAATGGGGTGGGATGAAGACCTTTACGCTTGGCATCAAAGGTACGGATGTCAGCAGAAAGTATGCTGCATTTTCCACCGTGAACGGAACGCTTGGCATGCGTCCAACGGATTTCTTCAACCGTGTGACGGTCACTGGTTGTGACACGAAATATGACTTTGAACTGGAAGGTTTCAATCCCAGTGGCCAAGGCTATGCAGGCTGCGAGATTTGGTTGGGGGAAAGCGACTTTAATTCATTGCGGGTGAATGTTCCGGAGGCAGGCACGCTTGTATTGCGGCGCGGCGAGAGATATTCTTCAGAACTGGTTGAGGTCGGGAGTTCGGTCATCAGTCAGACCTACGCCTATCCACAGAGCGAATACGAACGCCTTGTCAAGTTTGGCGGCAGCTCTGAGGAAGAGCGGTGGAGATTTAGCGGAAAGACATCCCTTGTGGCTGAATTTGGCGGACTCGGCTTTACACAGATGCTGTTTTTCCCGTCACGCGCGAAATCCGTCGCGATAGTCTCTCTTCAGGCCGACTACGATGAGACATACGATGTTCCCGTCATTCGCGGCTATGTGAAAGGGTCCGGCACGTTCAAGGCCGGTGAGACCGTCAAATTGACTGCGGTCTCCGGCGGTGCGCTGTTCAAGGGATGGGAGGTTGTCTACGGGGAACTGCCGCCGGACATTGACCTGACGAAGCAGGTATTGTCGTTTGTCGTGCCGGAGTCCATGTGTGGAACCGAGGCTGAAATGAAGCAGGTAACGGTTCGTGCGGTTTGGATTGACAAGGCGGATGATCGCGCCGCCATATCCGTTTCCGTCGCCGACGAGTACGCGCCGAAGGTGGCGATCGGGCCGGTCACCGTGGACGTGTCGGGCTGCACGTCGCTGCCGGCCGTGAAGGTCAAGGGGCTGCCGCCGGGGCTTAAGTTCACGGCGAAGGCACTCGACGTGAAGGCGACGAAGACGGCCCCCGCCGCGCACTACGCGGCGAACACGGTCTACGGCACGCCGACGAAGAGCGGAGTGTACGCTGCGACGTTCACGGTGACTACCGCAGGGAAGCATACCGCCTCTACGAACGTCACCTTCACGGTGCTCGACCGCGCGGCGGGAGAGAGCTTCCTGAAGGTTGCGTGCGATGCGACTATGGGCAAGGCGACTGGCGCGGGAATCTACGCCGCCGGAAAGAAGGTGACGCTGAAGGCGACACCTCAGAAGGGATATGTCTTCGCGGGGTGGCATGACGAGGGTGGAACTCCGCTCGTTGGCGATGCCGACTACCGTTCGCCGTCGTTCCCGTACGTGGCGACCGGCGTGGACACGACCGTGCGGGCCGAGTTCGTGCCGGTGGAGGAAGACGCATCGCTTGAACTCCTTGTCGATGATGTATACTACACGTCGGGCGAGTTCGACCTGCCGCTGGCCGTCAACTCGATTTCGCTTCCGAAGATTGCGGTTTCCGGACTTCCGCCGGGCATCAGGTTCGACGCGAAGGCGAACCGCATATCCGGCACGGCCACGAAGCCCGGTACGTACACGGTGACGGCGAAGCTCACGAACGCGACGGTGAAGAAGGCCATCGCGCAGAGGTTCGATATAGTCGTCGACAACCTGACCGGGGCGAACGGGCTTCTGGATGTGGCGGATGCGGCGGGTGTCGCAACGTCGCTCATGAACGGACGCGGCGAGAGGTACGTAATGTCCGTTGGCGTGCAGGAGTTCGACCTGCCCACGCTGAATGCCGCGAACGCCGGCGACGCGGTTACGCTCTCCGGGCTGCCCGCCGGACTCAGGTACAACGCGAAGACCGGAAGGATCGAGGGCGTCGCGACGAAGGCCGGGACGTTCACGGTACAGGTGAGGGTGAAATCCGGCAAGGCGATCTGCGCCTCCACGTTCACCGTGGAGGTCATGCCGCTGCCGTCGTGGGCGGTCGGCACGTTCGTTGGAGTTGGGGTCGTCAATCTCTCAGGATATTATACTGTCGAGGATAACCTCTACGGAACTGTCACGATCGGGGCGACCGGCAAGGTTTCCGGCAAGTTCCTTTTCGACACTGACGAAGGGAATCTGCTCACGGCCACGTTGTCCGCGAAGGCCCTGACGGGATGGGAATACGATCCCGAAGGGGGATGCTACTTCCTTGACGTGACGCTTGCCTTCAAGGACGGAAGGAATGTCGTCGCGAGCCGCGAGTGCCGTTTCCGCATCGGGCAGAACAACCTTGACGGCGGCATCGGTGGCGGCAAGATATCCTTGGAAGACGCCGACATCACCCTCTACCAGAACGTCTGGAAGGTAAAGGGCTTCGAGAACCTGCCCGTGTTCGCCGAGAAGAAGACGGTCGTATCTGCCACCGAGACTTGGAAAGACGGTGGCGTGAACTGCACCGCGACGCTTACGCTCACAATTGACCCGAATGGCGGCGTTTCGGTCGTTCTGGTCGAGGAGGGCGTCTATGGCGGGGAAACGCTGTTCCGTGACAGGTATGCGCGCAAAGACGACCTGATCGTCACCCATCACTGGACTGAACGGGCATACGATGGGACTGAAATCGACTGCTACAGGGCGGAAATCCCGTTTTTCTGCGCCACCGTGGAGATGCGCACTTCTGCTGACGGCAAGGTTCATGCCGATGGATGCAAGGTTGTAGACTGAACGGGCGTCAGTGGCTGGGGATAGTAGGTTAGGTTTCAGGGATTAGTTGGTAGATGGTAGTGGGTAGTTGGTAGAAGAGGTTTTGCGGGAGGGTCGCGCTCCTGCGCGACCGAACCGGAACGGACGCGCGGGAGCGCGTCCCTCCCAAAACAGTCCCTCTCCAAAAGGAAAAGCCAGCCGATCATGCAATCGGCTGGCCTTTCTTGTCTTGCCATTTCGGCAAGTTGAGATGAGCTACCATCTCAACAATCTTATTGTATCTCGATCTTCTTCGGTTGCATCTCTGGCCGCTTCTTTATCGTGACCGTAAGTATTCCGTTTTCGATCTTGGCCGTGAGGGTTGCGAGGTCTGCCCTTTCGGGTATCTCCGCGCTCATGGCGTAGTTCACGTTCTCGAATTCGGACGCGACTTGCTTGAATCCGGCTGGGTTCTGGTGCTTCGCGTGCGTCTTCAGCGTGAGCGTCCTGCCTTCCACATGAAGGTCGGCATCTCCCTTTCCTACGCCAGGCACCACAAACTTCAGCTCGTACTCCTCCGGACGTTCAGAAAGCGTTGCCGACGGAACCACAAATTTCTCTTCGTTCATTTCTTTTCTCCTTTCGTTTAGCCTTCGATTGCGATATGACGGATTCCGGCCTTCTCTGCCTTCGGAAGCTCGATCCTGAGAATGCCGTTCGTGAATTTCGCGTTGGCTTTCTCTGCATCGACCCTGAATGGCAGTGCCAGACGGCGCGACCATGCGGGTTGTGCGACGGTTGGCTTGCCGGTTGCGGCATCGGTCGTTTCAGCCGGCTTGTCGGCGATGACTACCGCCTGAGGTTCAAGGGACAGCTCGATATCTTTTGCCGTCTTGCCGGGAAGCAACAGGTCTATGATTGCCGCATCGTCATCAAGGAATACGTTGACGGGCGGGAAATGTCCGCAGGCCCTTGCCCTTACATCCTTGAACGCCTGACTGTCTGCGTCGAGAAGGTCGCTCAATATGTTCCATGGATCTATGTTCAATAGTGTATTCATTTGTTTGCTCCTTCTTTTGTTCACACGCTACGTATACGCAATTGCCGTGCCAACCCAATGGGTGATGCAGAACGGGCGTGGAGTGCGCCAGTTTGTCACACAAGTGTGACGCCCCGTGCCATTATGGATAGGAGATGAAATGTCGCTGTGTCACAGCGACGTTATTTTGCGGCACTCACCGTGTAGCCGGCGCGGATCGCAAGTTCGCGGTCGTCGTTAAAGTCGGCGCCAGGCGTAGTGAGGAGCGGGCCGGCTATGCCGGCGGACATCCCAACGTGGATGCACTTTGCGGCCGTCTCGTCGTCCATGTCCCGTCTGCCGCCCGCAAAGCGGAGCGGAATCGTGGGATTCACGCGTCGCAGGAGCGCGACAGAATCTATTACCCGGTCGGGATCGAGGATTGCGCGATCACCAAGCGGAGTGCCCTTTATCGGGTGAAGTACATTTACGGGGATGCAATCGGGTGCAATTTCCTTCAGGGCGAATGCGAACTCCACCAGTTGTTCGTCGGTCTCCCCCATGCCGATTATGCCGCCGCAGCATATCTGGAACCCAAGCCGTTTTGCGGCTTGCAGCGTCTTTACCTTGTCGGCAGTGGTGTGCGTGGTGCAGAGCGTCTTGAACAGTGACGGTGCCGCCTCTATGTTGCAGTGTATGCGTTCGAGTCCGGCGGCCTTTAGCCTGGCAAGGTCATCTTCCGAGAGAAGTCCAAGGGACGCGCACAGTCCGATCTTGGTGGTCTTGTGCATTTCCCTCAATGCGGCGCACACGTTGTCGAGGTCGTTTGCGGAAAGGCGTTTCCCGGATGTGACTATGCCGATGCGGTCTGCTCCGTTGGCTTCCGCTTCCTTGGCGGCATTTACGCACGCTTCCGTCCCCACCCATCCGTATGTGTCACACCCGGTATTATAATGCCTTGACTGTGCGCACCATTTGCAGTCTTCCGTGCAGCGGCCGCTTTTTGCGTTTATGATTGAGCAGAAGTCAAACCGCTTCTCGATGCATTTCTCCGTGACGTCGTGCGCCCGTGTCCGCAGTTCATTGCGTCGTTCGGGCTTGAGCAGTGACAAGGCTTCGTCTTTGTCGATTCCGTTCATGCGCTTGGTTCCTTCATTTTCCGCTGGTTCCGTCTGCCGCCGCTTCGCGCTCTGCGCCGGTAAGCGATTCGTTCATGCTGCCGGTGCGGTAGCCGGTGAGGTCGAGCGTGACCTGTCTGAAGCCGATGTCCCTCAGTGCGGACGAGACATCCGATGCGCGGCTGGCGATGCGAGGTATGTCTGCCGGCGGCACTTCAATTCGGGCAAGGTCGCCATGAGCCCTCACACGCAGTTGCGTAAGGCCCATCCCGGAATCAAGTAGCCACTGTTCAGCCTTTTCGATGCGGGCGAGGGCTTCGGATGTGATGCGCTCTCCGTACGGTATCCGCGATGCGAGACAGGCGAACGACGGCTTGCTCCATGTGGGAAGCCCCATCGACCTTGAGAGGATTCGTATGTCAGATTTCGTGAGGCCAGCCTCGTGAAGCGGACTGACCACGCCCAATTCCCTTACGGCACGTCGTCCCGGACGGAAATCGCCATCGTCGTCGCGATTTGATCCCTCAAGTACGGCGGCATATCCGGCTTCCTTCGCCAATTTTACGAGCTTTGAGAAGATCGCCTTTTTGCAGTGATAGCACCTGTCTGGGGCGTTCTCGACGAATGACGGCAACGAAAGCTCATCGGAATCCACGATGATGTGCCTTATGCCATGCGCTTTGCAGAAGGCAAGCGATTCCTCAAACTCGCGATGCGGAAACGTGCGGGAACGTATTGTTGCGGCAACCGCCTTGTCCCCCATCATTTCGTGGGCCACGTATAGGAGGAACGTGGAATCTACGCCTGCGGAAAACGCCACTATTGCGCTGCCGAGGCCATGGAGCCGTTCGCGGAGCCAATTGAGCTTCGTGGCGATGTGGGCAGGCATCTGCTGGGCGTTTTCCATCTTTGCACAGTTGCGGTTGCGCTTTTGGCGCAAAACGGCGTGAATTATAGCATATTCAATGATGGTAGTTGGCAGTTGGTAGAGGATAGTGGAAATTTATGATTTTTCGATTTACGATTTACGATTGCATTTGGGGATTTAGGGATTTGGTAGGGCGACCTCGATGAGGTCGCCGCCACGGGAGGGTCGCAGTCCTCTGCGACCGAAAATCCCACCGTGGGCGCATTTCCGTGAAATGCGTGAAGGGAGGGCGGTTGTCCACAACCGCCGTTACGGGAGGGACGCAACTCAATGCGACCATTGTAGTCGCATTGAGTTACTGGGAAGAAACGTTTGTGGCGGCATATGTCGTGGTGGCGTTTCATTATGGACTGAAATGTGGTATCATTCACGGATAACAAATTCCTGAAAGGAGTGGCGATGAGCGAAAAGAAGAAATGCGGTTGTCTTTGTAGGATATTCAAGTGCCTGCTGTGGTGCGTGGCCGGTCTGCTGGCGTTGGCGCTGTTGCTTGTGGCCACATTGCCGTTATGGATCAGTCCGGTGGCTACCGGCATCGCCGGCAGTCTGGTGCCCAAGTTCACTGGCACTGAGTTCGCGTTAGAGCGCTTCTACGTCAATCCATGGTCTGGCACAGTGCGCGTCAAAGGCGTGAGGCTCGCGAATCCGGATGGCTTCGGCTCCGCCCCGGCATTGTCGGTAAGGTCGTTTGCCTTGGACGTATCCATATCCGAGCTTTTCGGGAACAGGCTTCATGTAAGGGAACTGCTCATAGACGATACGTTCGCAAGCTACTATTCCCACAAGGGCACGAACAACATGGATGTGATACTCGCCAATGTGGACAAAACCATTGGGTCTGGCGAACCCAAAGAGGAAAGTGCGCCCGAAGAGAAGCAGAAGTCGGAGATGAAGTTCATAATAGACCATGTGCGCATTTCGGGAACCAAGGTCAAGCTATTTAAAAACGACATGGTTCCGCCGCTGCCAATCATTGACATTGAAATGCGGGACATCGGCAAGGAGTCCGGCGGTGCGACGTTCAGTGAAGTTGCCAAGGCTTTCACGGATGCGTTCGTGAAGGGCCTGTCTGCGGCTGGCGAAGGTCTGGGGGCCTTGGGTGGCGCCATCGGTTCTGGCATCAAGGATGCGTCTTCGGCGGTCGGGAATGCGACATCTTCGGCAAAGGAGGCGGTCGGAGCCGTTGGGGACACTGCCGCCTCTGCGGCGGAAGACACGAAGACTGCGGTTAAGGCCGTTGGCGACGCGACTACTACGGCTGTGAAGGGTACGGCGACTGCGGTGAAGTCTGTCGGAGAGACCGCAACAACGGCTGCTGGTGGCGCAGTGAAGGCCGTTGGGGATACTGCCGCATCTGCCGTGGACGGGGCCAAGGCTGCGGTGGATGCGGTTGGCGACACGGCGAAGAAGACAACGGAAGGCGTTAAGAACCTTTTCAAGTCATTCGGAAAGTGAAGCAGAGGCTGGGCGCATGGATCACCTGATCGGAATAGGCGGAGTTGGGATGAGCGCACTTGCGCATGCGCTCATCTGCACCGGCCATTCCGTATCCGGTGCAGACCGCCTTGTTTCATCCACTGGCGGAAGCGTGATGCCTGAGTCGCTTCGTCGGCTTGCCGCGCTTGGCGTGAAGGTGTATCCCGATGACGGCAGCGGCATCGACTCTTCGGTGGATCGCGTCATCGTCTCTACGGCGATCGAGCCGCAGAATCCCGGCCTTGTGCGGGCAAAGGAACTTGGCATTCCCGTAGTTCATCGTGCCACGGCGCTCGCGGAGGTGCTGTCCTCCTATAAACTTGTTGCCGTTGCTGGCACTTGCGGAAAGTCCACGGTAACGGCAATGCTTTCCGCCATACTTGCCGATTGCGGCCTTGATCCGTTCTGTGTGAATGGGGCTGCGGTGGTCGGCTGGAACGGATCGGTAAGGAACGGAAAGGGCGAGTATGCCGTTGCCGAGGTCGATGAGTCCGACAGGTCGCTTGCGGCGTTCAGTCCGTATGCGGCGATAGTCACTAATGCGAGTGCCGATCATTATTCCAAAGACGAGATGGATGCGGTGTTCGATGCCTTTGTCGCCAATGTGTCCGGGCCTGTCATTGACGGGCGTAAGGCAATCTACGATGCCGACAGTTCGATGCCCGGAGTCCACAACAGGCAGAATGCGGGGATTGCGCTGGCGATGGCTGTGGCCCTCGGTGCGGACGAGGCGAAGGCCCGCGAATCGCTCATCAATTTCAAAGGTGTGGAACGCCGGATGCAGTTCATCGGAAAATGCGATGGCGCTGAGATATATGACGATTACGCCCATAACCCGGAGAAGCTTCACGCGATGCTTGCCACGTTGCAGGATAGGCATCCCAAGGGAGTGGCGGTGGTGTGGCGTCCACACGGGTATGGCCCTCTCCGCAAGATGCTTGGTTCGCTTGCGGAGATGTTCAATTCGCAGTTGCGTCCGCAGGATCGGCTCATCGTGATGCCTGTGTACGATGCCGGAGGTACGGCAGACCGGAGTATCCAGTCTGATGCGCTGGCGGCAGCCGTGCAGGGTTCGTCGTTCATTGAAACCCCTGAAGAGGTCTTGCGGCTTCTGAAGGCGCAGGCATCGGCGTTCGGTGCAGTGGTAATCGCGGGCGCGCGAGATCCGGGTCTCCCGGCGATGGCGCGTAGCCTTGCTGAAGGAAAGGAATAGTCCCATGAAGAAAATGCTGTTGGCCCTTGCGGTGGCGGCGATGTCGCTTTTCGCACAAGGTGAAGAGGGCAAGGAAAAGAAGAAGCTGCCGTCTTCCATGAAGTCGTTCACTTCGCTTGCTACGGCCAAGAAGGAGGCCGAGAAGTACGAAGCCCCGATCTTTGTCATCGCGGTCGCCAAGGGTACTCCGATGGAGTCGGCGGTGAAAAAGGTGATGTCAAACAAGTTCTTCAAGGAACTCGCCACGAAGGGCTTCTTCGTGTATACGATGCGCCTGGACCTGAGCAAGAAGGAAAAGGAGGCCGATGGCCGCACCCCGAAGGCGATGTACGAAAAGCTGTCGGACGACGAAAGGGCGTTGCTTGACGTGATTGCGCCGCCGGATGAGGTGACGGTTCGCAGACTGCCCCTTTTCGGAATGGTCTCACCCGATGCCTCCAAGGCGATCATCAAGCCTGTGGACATCCCGAAGTTCAAGGTCAATCCCGATTCGAACTACTACGGACAGTATCTGCAGGATCTCCAGTCCGCCGCGATGGCATACGGCATAGACATCGACATGTCCAAGGAGATGCGCAAGTACATAGAGAATCCCCCGGCAGAGAAGAAAAAGGATAAGCGGAAGAAGTAATTCGATGGGCGGCAGTTTTATCTATCCAAAGTGTCGGCTTGTTGCCGGTGACGCGGCTTCGTTCTCCGCCGCAAAATCTCGTTTTGACGCGATGCACGTGGATGACGTGCGCCTTTCCCGTTCGTCAGGGTGGAACACGAGCCGCACCACGCTCGCCGGAGAGACGAGTGTGTCTGGAGTGGGCACGTTCCGGGGCAGCGAAAGGCGCACGATAACTTTCGCGCCCTCTTCGCGTCCCGGGTGGTGGATCCGCCGCACAGATCTCCCAGAGCAGCTTGACACTGCGGTACACATCTCAAACTTGTGGACGAGCGCCCGCAACCTCGTCTTGCGCAGTGGATCGCCGCACAACTACCTTCGGATGGTCGAGCACATCATCGCACTCAAGGCGGGGCTTGGGCTGGACAATGTGGTGCTCAAGACGAATTCCGGCGATCCGCCACTATTCGACGATTCGTCGCTTCCGCTTGTCGAGGCGATAGACAAGGCGAAGATCGTCCCCCTGAACGAGCGTGCGACGTACGTCACGGTAAAGGAGCCGCTTGCGTTTGCCGGAACGAGAGGCGATTTCCTGATGTTCATTCCGGATGACGGAACGCGGCGGCTCCGACTTGACGTGGGGATAAGCTGGCGCACGATAATCGGCGACCAGCGCATCGTGTTTGACGTTACGCCAGAGACGTTCCGCTACGGCTCGTATGCGCGTACGAACGCCACGCACAGGCAGTACCAGCTCGCCAAGACGATAGGATGGCTCTTCGCCGACACCCGCCATCTCGGATACGACAAGAACAACATTCTCATCCATGGGCGGAAGCGCTGGTATGGCGAACCCCGCTTCAACGTCAAGGGGACCGATCGGTTCCTTGAGCCGGTGTGGCATCGTGCCGTTCTCGATCTCACGGCGGCACTTGCGCTTACCGGGCCGGACCGCTTTGTCGGTACTGTCGTGTCGTTCAGGGCTGGGCATACGCAGGATTGCGACGCGGTGAGGCATCTCTACCGCAACGACCTATTGGAAGACGCCTGATGGCCGGGCGTATGATGGAGTGCAAATGACAGCGATTGTTGACTATAGGGCCGGAAACCTTACGAGCGTAAAGCTCGCGTTCAATGCGCTTGGCGCAGAGACGGTGATATCATCCGAGCCATCCGTGATCCGTGCTGCGGAGAGGGTCGTGTTCCCTGGCGTTGGCGCGGCGGCGAGCGCGATGGCGAATCTCCGCGAGCTTGGCCTCACGGATGTGGTGCGCGAGGCGGCGTCCTCCGGCAGGCCGTTCATCGGCATCTGCCTCGGGATGCAGATCCTGTTCGACCATTCCGAGGAGGATGGTGGGGTCGATCTCCTTGGGGTGTTTCCGGGGAAGGTGCGCAGATTCCCGGATGTCGAGGGATTCAAGGTTCCGGAGATAGGCTGGAATGATGTGCAGACGGATGGCACCGAGAGATTCATCAGGTCTGGCGACGAGTTCTATTTCGTCCATTCGTATTATGCGGAGCTTAATCCGCATACCGTTGGGCGTACGTCCTACGCAGGGGTTGATTTCACTTCTGCCGTGCGCCGTGGCAGCCTTTTTGCGACACAGTTCCATCCGGAGAAGTCTGGGCGGGTGGGACTTGCGCTCCTGAAATCGTTCCTTGAGACGGCGTGACGGTGTCTATGACGCGGATTTGCCACAGTTAGTTGATATCCTGAAAGATACGAGAATGCTTGCCAAAAGAGTGATTCCATGCTTAGACGTGCGCAATGGGCGCGTCACCAAGGGCGTAAAGTTCAAGAACAACGTCGATCTCGGCGATCCTGTCGAGATGGCGGTAGGGTATTCCGATGGCGGCGCTGACGAGCTTGTCTTCTACGACATCACGGCGTCGGCGGAGAGGCGTCCGATAGACATCGGAATGGTTGAGGCCGTCGCGAAGGCGGTGAGGATACCGTTCGCCGTCGGCGGAGGCATATCGTCTCTCCCGGACATGGAACGCGTCATCCTCGCCGGTGCGGAGAAGGTGTCGGTAAATTCCTTGGCGGTTCGCAATCCATCCATCATATCGGATGGCGCAAGGGCGTTCGGAAGACAGTGCATCGTGCTTGGGATGGATCCGGTGCGGAGCGACAACCCGAAGTGTCCGAGCGGGTATGAGATCACAACCCGTGGCTTCCGCGAGTTCACGGGGATGGATGCCGTGGAGTGGGCGAAACGTGCCGTAGACCTCGGTGCCGGCGAGATCGTGGTGAATTCGGTCGATGCGGATGGCACCCGTGCCGGGTTTGAGCTTAACATTACGAGGCTGATCGCGGAAGCCGTTGGCGTGCCCGTTGTCGCTTCTGGCGGCGCAGGGAAGCCGGAACATCTCGTTACGGTGTTCGAGGAAGCGAAGGCGGATGCCGCTATCGTTGCGGGCATGATCCATTCTGGGGACTATACGATTGCCCAGATAAAGGCCGTGATGGCCAAGGCGCACGTGCCTGTGAGAATGAACTGGTGATGGCATAAAAGGAGACATGAAAATGACAAATGGAGTTGAAGCGGCTGCCTCGTGCGCCGCAGGCGTGAATGAGGTGGTATTGAAGGAGCTGAACGAACAGCTTGGCTATGGGCAGGAGCTTTGGAACCAGATCCTGGCGTGGGTATCCGAACGCGGTGTGGGGTTCGTGATGAACCTGCTTGCGGCGGCACTCATACTGCTGGTCGGGATGTTTGTGATCCGGCTGATCAAAAAGGCGGTAGCGACCGCGCTTTCGCGCGTAAACAGGATAAGCAAACTGCTTTCGAATTTCCTCGTGAGCGTCGTGAGCAAGACGTGCTGGGTGGTGCTGGCGTTGCTGGTGATGCAGCGCGTGGGGATAAATGTAGGGCCATTGATCGCGGGCCTTGGCATCACCGGCTTCATAGTCGGCTTCGCGTTCCAAGAGACGCTTGGCTCCTTTGCGTCCGGCATGATGATAGCGCTCAACCAGCCGTTCAAGGTAGGGGACTATGTGGTCGCCGGCGGTATCGAGGGTACCGTGTGTGAGCTGAACATGATGGCGACGGTATTCACGACTTCCGACAACAAGAAGGTAATTGCCCCGAACAAGGTCGTGTGGGGCAGTGCAATCACGAACTATACCGCTCTCGGCAAACGCCGTGTGGATATGACCATAAGCATAGACTACGGCGCAGACATCAGCAAGGCAGAGTCTGTTGCGCTTGAAACGCTCAAGGGAATATCCGGCGTTCTCGCGGATCCGCAGCCTGTCGTTTCCGTGGCCTCACTGAACGACTCCTGCGTGGTGATCAACATGCGTCCCTGGGCGACATGCTCCGATTACTGGAAGGTATATTCCGCCTCGCAGGAACAGGTCAAGAGGGCTTTCGAGACGAATGGCATCGCGATTCCGTTCCCGCAGCTCGATGTCCACATGGTCTCGTAATGTTGCGGTGTGCTTCGATAGAAGTATCCGCTGCGTGCGCAAGAGATGCCACCATTTGCATATGGCATGAAAAGGCGCAAAATCTGATATAATTACCGCCAATGAGTGAGAGTGCCCAGAATCATGGGGGGCAGCATGTCGCGCTGCCGCTGAAGTACCGTCCGATGGTGTTTGACGATGTCGTCGGGCAGGAGCATGTGGTGCGCACGCTTAGGCATGCGATAGAGTCTGGGCGTGTCGCCAACGCATATCTTTTCGTTGGGCCGCGAGGCATCGGCAAGACCACTACGAGCCGCATATTCGCGAAGGCCCTGAACTGCACTTTGCCCAATGGCGTAGAGCCTTGCGGGAAGTGCGAGAACTGCGTACAGATTGCGGAAGGGCGCTCCCTTGACGTAATGGAACTTGACGGCGCCTCCCACAACAAGGTGGAGCATGTGCGCCCGATAATCGATGCCGTGCAGTTCAAGCCCACCGCATCGAAGTACAAGATATTCATAGTGGACGAGTGCCATATGCTTACCCCGGCGGCGTGGAACGCCCTGCTCAAGACGCTTGAGGAGCCGCCGCCATACGTGAAGTTCATATTCGCGACTACGGAGGGCGACAAGGTTCTCCCTACGATAATATCGCGTTGCCAGAGGTTTGACCTTCACCGCATCCAGACGAACCAGATAGTGGATCGGCTCAAGTACATCTGCGGCAACGAGGGTGTTTCGGCTGACGAGGATGCGCTTCTCGCGATAGCGCGTGGGGCGGAAGGTGGTATGCGAGACGCCCTCTCGTCCCTTGATCAGCTGATTGCGTTCAAGGGCGGGCAAATCTCGGAGGAGGATGCGCTTTCGGTGTTCGGCCTCGTGTCGCGCTCCGAGCTTGAGGGTCTGGCCGGTGCGATACTGAGCGGCGATTCCGCCGCAATACTGAATGCTGTCGCAACATTCGATTCGGCGGGCAAGAACATGCGCAGGCTTGCGGGCGAGCTGATGCTCCATTTCCGCAATCTTGTGGTATGGCAGGCACTTGGGCCAAAGGCGGAAGGCACACTTGAGCTTACTGCCGACCAGTGCAGGACGCTTGCGGAGCAGGCGAAGCTCTGCGATTCGTCGCGCATATTCCGCATCGCAGACAAGCTTGCCGAGATGGAGGACAAGCTTCGCCATGTGCTTAGCGTGCGTACGCTCATCGAGATGACGCTGCTTAGGGCTGGACGGATCGCAACCGTCGCGAGCATCGAGGAACTGATGAGGGCCGTCCGGGAACTCAAGGCGGGGGAGGTGCCATCTTCCGTGAGTGGCATATCCCGGCCCCAACAGTCGCAGACTGCGGCGGCTAAGGCACACGGCGAAAGCCCTGCGCAATGGGTTGAGGAACGTGGCACGCCCGCTCCGGCGGCGGTGCCGAAACCGGCGGCCAGCAAGGGGAAGGCCATGAGCCGCAATGACATTTTGGCGGATCCGAAACTGAACGGCATCCTGAAGTCCATTGATGGCAAGATCGTTGACATAAAAGAAGCATAAGAGGAACAGACATGGAAGAGACTAAAGTAGAACGTCCCGTGATGAAGATGCTGCCTGGCGATGAAGTGCGCCAGATCATGTGGCGCTATGCGGAGCGGTACGACATCCAGATGGCCGTTGCCGGTGCCCGCCAGACGGCCCGTTCGGTGGTCGCGCAGCTTGTTGCGAACGGACAGCGCTTCACGCACGAGTGGACACCGGAGAAGCAGTCCCTGTTTGATGCGTTCGACGCTTCCGGCATGACGGCCGCCACACTGAACTTCGATTGCGGCGGACTTTTCGAGGGCCCTCGCAACCTCGCCATGTCGCTTGTCACGTATGAGACGGCCTGGGTGGACAACGGAGCCGCCACCTCTTCGTTCGTCAACGACCTTGCGATGGGGCCGATAGCCGAGCTTGGCACTCCTGAACAGAAGAAGAAGTACATGACGCTGTGTGCGCCTGGCAATCCGTCCGGCAAGACGTGGCGCGGATCGTTCGCGCTTACGGAACCGTTGCCGTATGTGGGCGTGGATACCGGAGTGCTTTGCGGACGCATCTCTGTCGCCGAATGGAAGGATGGCGAAGAGCCGATGCTTCGCGTGGAGAAGCGTGGGCGGTTCATCACCAACATTGCGATCTGCGACTACATCACCATTGCGCTTGATTCCGGCGACGACCGCATCAAGGGATCGTGCATGGTGGTTGTAGAGGCGACGGACCCCGGCAAGTTCGATCGCGGAGCACAGACGAAGAAGCTTGTCCATCAGCTTTCAAACACCGGCGATCCCGTGATCGATGTCGTCGTGCCGGCTTCGCGCATAATCGGAGGGTACACCGTCAAGGACGGGATGATCGTTCCGAACCTTTCGCATTCCGAGATAATCGCGCAGGTGTTCTCGAAGACGCGCGTTGGCGTTGGCGTGATGGGCGCGGCATCGCTCATGAGTGCGGTGGAGCCTGTGATTCGCTATCAACGCACTCGTTTCAGGGGAGCTGCCGGCGTTGGCGAAGAGAGTCCGCGCTACAAGCTTGGCCTTCAGATGAAGGAGGATGTCACGCAACGCCTTGCGGACGTGTGGGCCACTGCCGAGGCGGCGAGTTCGCTCGGCTTCGACATCTCTCGCGTGTATGACAGGATCGAGGCCATCCAGGATGAGGCCAGGGAGAAGCTTGGCAAGGGACGCGCCATGCTAAAGGCCATGAAGGCCCCGATGGAACGGGCCGTAGCGCTTCTTGCGGAAGGCAAGAATCCGGAGGAAGACGAGGATGTGACCGTACGCTACGTGTATCTGCAAGCGATCGCCAACGTGCTGTGTCCGAGCTGCAAGCTCTGGAACACTGGCCATGGGGCGGACATGATGCGACAGGCGATATCGCTCATGGGCGGCTACGGCATCACTGAGGATTGTCCGGGATTCCTCTTCTACAAGTGGACGGACATGCAGCTTGACGCCACGTACGAAGGCCCTGAAGCCGTTCAGCGCCGCCAGATATCCGAGACGATGGGCAATGCCGTCTTCCTCGCCCAGCTTGAGGCTTGGGCGAAGGAATGCGACGCATGCCCGGCGGCGGCGAACAACGGGATGCATGCCCTTGCGGCGGCACTCAGGCTGTGGGTTTGGACGCGTGCGTTCGCCGTATCGGCGAAGGATGCGGCCGGCAAGAAGCTTGGGTCTTCCCAGCGCCATGGCGTGGTGTTCCCGCTTGCGGATGCCATTGCGGGCCTGATGGCGGCAAAGAGCCTCCATGCGGACGTGAAGCACCTCGCCATCAACGGCAAGGATCACCCGGTGGTCGGTCCGGAGCTGGAGGGATACCTCAACACCTTCAACGACCTGCTCGGCACGATAGCCGGCAATGTCGCTGGCGAGGCGGCACGCATCTGCGCCGAGGTGGTCTATGGATTTGGCGCAGCCACGGCCGAGCAGCAGGCGGAGTTCGCCGCATTGCGGGCAAAGGTCGATGCGTCTCTCGCTGGAACGAAGACCGCGAAGGACGGAGCGGCGAAGTGCCTCACCACGGTGATGATACCTGAGGCTCTCGACTATCCGATGTGACGTGGCGGAGGTTGCGTGGCGATTCCGTTTAGGGTATAATATTCCGAAAATTTAACAAAAGAAGGAGAATAAAATGGGCGAGGTAATCGGAGCTGGCGAGTTGCACAAGGGAGTCAAGCTTCTCATAGACGGTGAACCGTGGGAAATCACGGAGTTTGACTTCTCGAAGCCGGGTAAGGGACAGGCCATCTACAACTGCAAGCTGCGCAACATGATCACAGGCGGCGGCATGAGCAGAAGCTACCGTTCTGGCGACAAGTTCGAGAAGCCGGAGCTGATCCAGCGCGACGTCACATATTCCTATGATGACGGCTCTGCCTACGTGTTCACAGACGAGAACTTCGAGGAAATCCGCGTGTCGGCCGATGTCATGGGCGACAAGAAGTACTTCCTCATGGACGAGATGGAAGTCTCGGCGCTGTTCTTCAACGACAAGGTCATCGGTGTTGCGCTTCCCCAGCTCGTGACCCGCAAGGTCATTAAGGTTGAGCCTGGCGTGAAGGGCAATACGGCGTCCGGCAAGGTTACGAAGCCGGCGACGGTCGAGGGCGGATACACCCTCCCGGTGCCGCTCTTCATCAATGAGGGCGACGTGATTCGCATCAATACCGAGACGGGCGAATACAACGATCGCACGTCCACGAAGTAACGGATTCGAGTAGAAGGCGGAGGCGGTTCCATGAAGGTGTTTGTTACGGGCGGCGCCGGATTCATCGGTAGCCATACGTGCGTTGAGCTTCTTAATGCCGGGCATCAGGTTGTCGTGATCGATAACCTCTGCAATTCGTGCGAAGAGTCGCTTGAGCGCGTCAAGAAGATCACCGGCAAGGCGGTCAAGTTCTACGAGGCGGATATCCGCGACGAGAGGCGTCTGGACGAGATTGTGTCCTTGGAGGCCCCGTTCGACGCAACAATCCACTTCGCCGCGCTCAAGGCCGTAGGGGAATCCGTCCAGTTGCCGCTGAAGTACTACCAGAACAACCTTGGCGGCACGTTTACGCTGCTCAAGGTTCTTGCCGCCCACAACTGCAAGAACATCGTGTTTTCGTCGAGCGCCACAGTGTACGGGCAGCCGAAGTCGGTGCCGATCCGCGAGGATTTTCCGACACCGGGCTGCACCAATCCGTATGGCTGGACGAAGCTGATGATGGAGCAGGTGTTCAAGGATGTGCAGAAGGCCGATCCCTCGTGGAATGTGATCCTCCTGCGCTACTTCAACCCGATTGGTGCGCACGAGAGCGGACTGATCGGCGAGGATCCCGCCGGAATCCCGAACAACCTTTTGCCGTACGTTGCGCAGGTGGCCATTGGACGGCTCAAGGAACTATCCGTGTTCGGCAACGACTATCCGACACCTGATGGAACTGGTGTGCGCGACTACATTCACGTGGTTGACCTCGCGAATGCGCACCTTAAGGCCGTGGAGCGTCTTGGTCAGGTAAAGGATTACGGGCTCAAGATAATCAACCTCGGCACAGGCAACGGCTACTCCGTTCTCCAGATCGTAAAGGCGTTCGAGAAGGCGAGCGGACGCAAGGTTCCGTACGTCATAAAGCCGCGCCGCCCCGGCGATGTGGCCGAGTGCTGGGCCGATCCTTCGTTCGCCAAGGAGGAACTTGGATGGAAGGCCGAGCGCGGAATCGAAAAGATGTGCGAGGATCTTTGGCGTTGGCAGTCAATGAACCCCTATGGTTTCAAGTCCAAGGAATGACGAGATCTGATCGCGAGATAGCCAGGTGGGCTGATGGATATCTACGATCTGATTCTTGAGAACCTGGAACTTGAAAGGGAACTGGGTACGCGCACGGTCGAGATTGACCGTGCGCTTCTCGTGCCGCCTAAGGCTGAAGAGCCGATTCCCACAGCAGCGCCAAAGGTCGAAGCCGAGACAAGGCCCAGGACCGTACAGGCGGCAGACGTGGCGGAGAAGCCTGGCTCGGGGAAGTCCGATGGCGATGGCGGCGAGCCGCGTTCGGTTGGCAAAGGCGAAGCTTGCGCCGATGTGTGCGACATTGCGTTCTTTACCGGGCGTCCGCTTTCCGAGCGGGGCATGGAGGCAATGCGCAAGACGTTTGCCGCCATGCGGAAGATAAGGCCGGATATAGGCATAAGGCTCGACGAACAGTGCAAGCCCAAGGTGATCATACTTCTTGGCGCCGATGCGTTGCTCAAGCGCCAGCCCACGGCCCGTCCAGTGCGTGGGGCTTGGATAGCCGTCGATGGCATACCGTCAATCATGACGTACTCGCCGGATTTCATCTTCAGCCATTTCCAGGAAAATTCGCAGAACATGAACAAGGCGAAGCTTTGCATGTGGAACGACGTCAAATCGGCCATCGCCCGCCTTTGATGTGCCGTTCAACCGTTCCCGGTTCGGTATTCGCGCGTTGTCATACGTCGTAGATCATTTGGTCGGGCAAGGACACGGGTTTGATGAATGAAATCATATAGGCAGGAAGGTAAAGGATATGGTCTGACGATTTCCAGACGTTGTCGGTGAAGACGAATGCCTGTGGCAGATCGTATTCTGGGTCGGAAAGGAGATGCGACAGGGCCGAATGTCGGGCATAATGTTTGCCACTTTTGATTTCCAAAGGGATGACGCGGCCATTGCGTTCAATGACAAAGTCGATTTCGCCATGTTTGGCCGAATTGTAGTATCTTGGTTCAAATCCGTGCGCCACGAGTTCTTGTGCGGCGAAATTCTCAAAGATGGCGCCGAAATTGATGTCCGTCTCTCCAGTTAAGATCTTGAGTTGAATGCCATTCATGCATTGCGCGGCGAGAAGTCCGACGTCGTTCATGAAAAGTTTGAAGAAATTTGGCTTCGTGGCCAAAGTCAACGGAATCTTTGGGTCTGTGACGTTGTAGATCGGCAAAGCGACACCCGCAGCCTTTAGCCAGACAAATTCGTCCTCCAGACGGTCGAAGCGCCCGACTTCAGTGACGCTGTCAGCATGAAAACGCTTGTTCTTGCTGTTCAGTTCAGGTACCATGCGATCAAAGACTTCGCGGATTCGCAGGGAATTTGCTTCGTCATATTGTGCAATGTCACGTCGGTATTCCTTGAGGATTTTAGACTGGATGGCAATGACTTGGCGGATGTCCTTGGTGTCAATGTAGGTTTGCACGGCTTCGGGCATGCCTCCGACTACGAGGTAGAGACGGAAGAGTCGTTGCAGTTTTTCATGAAATACCTTGGTGAGTGGCTTTGATGCTTCCAAGGCTTTTCGCGCTTCTCCCAAAAGGGGGGTATGTGGGATGACCGCGCTGACGAATTCCTCGAAATCAAGTGGGAACATTTTCACTTCATCCATGAATCCGACAGGAACGGATCGTATGTCTTTTAGTTCGACGCCTAAAAGCGAGCCGCTGAGAAT
>CAVJWR010000001.1:35905-47513 GCA_963653155.1 Limosilactobacillus gorillae | reverse complement strand
GCTGAGAATATAGTGGTAACTTCTCTCCTGAACGAGGTATTTGATGTAGGTGACGGCTTCGGGGCATTTTTCGATTTCGTCCAGAAAGATCAGCGTATGGCCTTTGATTAGCGGTTGTTCGGAGAATGCCGACAAGCGAATTAGAATGTCCGACTCGTCTTCGATGTCCTGAAAAATGGCACGTGCGCTGGGGGTTCGGATGAAATCGATCTTAAGAAACGATTGATAGTGCGTTCGGGCGAAGGATTCGATGATGAAGGTTTTGCCTACTTGACGGGCACCATCTACAAGCAAGGCATAGCGGCCATGTGCATCATAGAATTCTTTTAATTTTTTCTCGATTTTCCTGTTAATCATAGAAATATGCCTTTCATTTGTGTAATATATCATGAACATATGTCAAAAATCAAGTGTTGATACAGGTGGATTCTGACAAAGATACAACATTAATGCTGCATAATTCTGACAAAAACACAACATCAATAAGGTGGATTTCGTCAAAAGCACAACGCTTATAATGTTTGGCAATAAGATATCCTTATGGAGGGCTGTCGGTACATGAACAGGGCGAAGCTTTGCATGTGGAACGACGTGAAATCGGCCATCGCCCGCCTTTGATGTGCCGTTCAACCGTTCGATTTGGCGTCAGCGCAAAGCCGTCTCGCATCACGCAATGTAGGGTTGGGCAGAGTTGAAGGTATGGCCCTATTTGAATGCCGATAATAACCGAAATGGTAGGTGTTTTGTCCAGATAACAAGGAATGTGAATTTCTGGTGAGTGGATGATGCCGAACATGATTCACAGTTGAGCGTGGGCACGAAATGACGGAAATTGGGATTTCGTGCCCGAACGTTGTTGACTTCTCCGCTTGAACTGTGATACAATGTCGGCAATTTTGCAAACAATGTCATATTTGCTGACTTATGAAATTTATTGGTCGAACCGAACAAATCAATCAGCTTTCGGCGCTTTGGCGCAAAGGCTCCTCATCGCTGGTGACTTGCCAGGGGCGTCGGCGCATTGGGAAGAGCCGACTGATGGACGAATTCGCGGCGAGAAGCGGTTGCCGCTATCTGAAACTTTCCGGGCTTGCTCCGAGAAAGGGGATGACGAATGACGATCAGCTTCGGTATTTCTGCCAGAGGCTTGGCGAGAAGACGGGTGCAGACGATCTCGTGGCCCGAAACTGGCGTGAAGCGTTTGCCTTGCTGAATGCGGAAGTCGCCCGGCATGCGTCTGAGCGAATGATTGTCCTTTTGGACGAAATATCATGGATGGGCAAATATGATTCGGATTTTCCGGGGTATCTCAAGGACGCATGGGATGACGACCTCAAGAAGCACGAGAGGCTGATACTGGTCTTGTGCGGTTCGGTCTCGTCATGGATCCAGAAGAACATCCTTGACAGCACGGGCTTTGTCGGACGCATTTCGCTTGAACTGGTTTTGGGGGAATTGCCAGTGCGGGACTGCCTACAGTTTTGGAGACAGTCGGCAGATGGCGTTTCGTCTCGTGAGGTGTTTGACCTCCTGTCCGTCACGGGGGGCGTGCCGATGTATCTTGAGGAAATCGATCCTACGCTGACGACCAACGAGAACCTGCGGCGCATGGCCTTTACGAAGGGCGGCACGTTGTTCAATGACTTCACGCGCATCTTCAATGATGTCTTCGGAGCGAAAGCAAAGGACAAACGGCAAATCCTCTCGGCGTTGGCGTTTGAGTCGAAGACGCTTTCGGAGATTTCGGAGAGCCTTGGGAAGGTCCGTGGCGGGCATGTCTCGGAGGCCTTGGAAGAGCTTGAGCTGGCCGGTTTCCTTGAACGGGACGGTGGCATCAATCCGGCCACGGGCAAGGAGGCGAAGATTGCCCGCTATCGCATACGGGACAACTATACGCGCTTTTACCTGCGCTTCATCGAGCCATATTCGGCGATGATTCGTCGCGGCGCGTTTAACTTCGTTTCGCTTGAGGCGTTGCCTGGCTGGGATTCGATTCTCGGACTCCAATTCGAGAATCTTGTGCTGAACAACGCATCGGAGTTGATTACCCGCCTTGGGCTTGATCGTTCGTTGGTTCTCTCGGTCGCGCCCTATCGAAAGAGGGCGTCGCATGAGAAGCGAAAGGTGGAAGCGGATTCGGGATGCCAGATCGACATCCTCATCCAATTGCGGCAGGCGATGTATCCCGTTGAGGTGAAACGGCGAAATGCGATTGGCGTGGAGGTGATCGATCAGATGAAGGAAAAGATTGTGCGATTGCCGAATCCTAACGCGGTATCCATTCGTCCTGTTCTGGTCTATGACGGCAACCTGTCGCCTGCCATTATCGAGAATGCCTACTTTGTTGACGTAGTGTCTGCTGCTGACTTGTTGCTGAGATGCTGAGTTTATGAGTTTGGCTGCATTGGCGAAATCGTGTGAAAACCGTTAGGTGAAAGGTTGCGTGGACGGAACGTTTCCGCATGCGGCGTACGATATACTCTATCGCACATGGAAACATTTCGCCATAACAACTGGAAGCTCGCCTTTCTCGCTTTCGTCGCCACGCTCAGGGACGTTCCTCCTCTTTGCGACGATGTGCGTTCCGTATCTCGCGATCGTGCGTTTCCTCGTGCCCGAGACGACCGGCAAGTCGCTGGAGGAGATTGAGGCCTACTGGGGAGAATGATGGCAACATTTGGCGTACAACTAAATAAGGATTCGTCAGATCTTCAGCAGATGCTTGCGCAGGGCGATGGCTACGGCCTCTGAGCGATTTGACGCCCTAAGCTTCTGGAAGATGATGTTTATGTGATCCTCCACGCCATCCTTGCGGATGCCGAGCTGGTTCGCTATTTCCTTGTTTGTCAGGCCGAGGGTTATGAGCTTCAGCACGTCGCGCTGGCGTGGCGATAGTTGAGGGCATGGCGGCGTGTCATGGAGTAGGCGCTTCACCTCCGGCGATATGAACTGCCGCCCGGCGGCGACGTTGCGGATCGCCGACACGATGAGCGCATCGTCTGCCGTCTTCATGAGCGCTCCGCACGCTCCGGCGGATATGGCTTGCGCAATGCCGTCGGAACTGCCTATGGACGTGAGGACGATGATCTTGGCTGAAGGATTCGTAGAACGTATCTCGCGGGTCGCCTCTACGCCGTCAAGCTTCGGCATCATGAGATCCATTATGATGATGTCGGGGTGAAGTTCCCGCGCAAGCCTCACGGCCTGGATCCCATTCTCCGCCTCGCCGGCTACGGCGAAGTCTGGCTCTGTCGCGAAAAGGGCGTTCAGTCCAAGGCGGACTATCCTGTGGTCATCGGCTATGAGGATGTTGATTGTGTTCATGTTGCGATCTCCTGCGGTATGTGCAGGGCAATGGTGACTTTTGTGCCTCGCCCGTCCGCACTGTCGATTTGCATCTCTCCCTCGAAGGCATTGATTCGCTCTCGGATCCCCTGAAGTCCGAAATGGCCCTCGTCCATGCCAGGGGCGCTTGCGGGAGTGAATCCGCATCCGTTATCCTTTACGGAGAATACAAGCCTGTCGCCATCGATGCATCCTGCCACGTTGACGTGCGTGGCCTTGCCATGGCGGACGGCATTTGTGGCGAGCTCCCTTAGTATCCGCAGGATTGCATGGGTTGTGTTGTCGGAGATGAGCTTTCGAGGCACGTTGAACCGCACGGTCAATGTCGCTCCGTCGATGTGGGGCGCAAGCGTGTTGCGGATTGCGTCGTTCAGGTCCGCTTCGTCGAGAGTCAGGTTCCTGAGATCCCACAGGCAGTTCCTGAGTTCAGCGCGGCACGAGTCGAGCGTCCTTGCCGCGAGGCCGAGGCACGGGCGCACACTTGACGCGCCCTCTGCCGAAGCGATCCGGTCTGCGGCATGGATTGCCAGTGATACGCCGGTAAGGTTTTGGCTTATGGCGTCATGCAGTTCCACGGCGAGGCGTGTACGTTCGTATACCTTGAGGTCGGATTCGGCTTTCGCTATGGCTGAGGCGGCAAGTTCATGTCCGCGCCGTTCGGCGAGTTTCCGCAGAAGCAGATTCCACACGAGGATGCCGAACAGACAGGCGCCAAGCGTGCCTATGACGGCGAGGAGGCGTCCAGGGGTATACCATGGCGGACGACTCACTATGGATATGTCGCTGGGCTTGCGGATGACGAGCGTGAAACCCCGAATGGTCGGGAAGGGATTGCTGTGCCGCCAGTTCTCTATGTCCATTACGCATGTGCCCGCAACGGAAATGTCGCAACCCCTATCGAGACCGTTCATCGCGCTTGGGTTTGAGCGTACATCTACCGGAACGATGTGAGAATCGCTTTCAACGAGGAACCGGCAGTCACCGTTCACGCTTTCCGGCAGACTGCGGATGATGCCTCTGATGCGGATGGTGCGGCCATGCACGTATGGATTGAATCGGGTTCGTCCTGCCTCATCGGTGAATATGTCATGAACGCGAATGTCCTGCGGAATCTCATCCCGCATTGGAGCGTCATCGGCAAGTCGCCAGAATGCCCGGCTGAGGTTGATGTTGTAAAGGTCGCTTTCCGGAAAACCGACCGCCTCCACGCTGTCGCCGTATAAAGGCAGGCGGCTATCCGCAGTCTGTACGCGGACGTTGCGACCGTCTTTTGTGCGAAGAAGGAAAGAGTCGCTTCCCCATACGGCGAGGACGTGTCCAGACGTGCGATGCCGTCCAAGCATGGCGATCTCCTGCGGGCGCATCCTCATGAAAGCGCCAAGCTCAGGGGCGCAGAAGATGTCGGATGGCGCTGATGGCCCGCATATCGAAATGCCATCTCCAAGCGGCAGAAGGAGCCGCCCGATCTCCCTTCGTCCGCCGAGATCGACCGGATTGCACACGCCAACAATCTGTACGTCCGCACCGATGAACAGGCGATCGAATGCGGCATTGGTGGATCTTACGGGAGTGTAGATCGTCTTCCCGTTCTGTGCGACCACAAGATAGCGATATCCCGGGTCTATTTCGTCTCTGATGATGTCTTGAATCTGTCCGCGCAGCGTGATCAGCCTAAAGTCGTACCGACCGCCAAGGCAGTCCTCGACCGATATCGGGATTGGGGCTGGCTTCGCTCCGGTTCCAAGGATTGTGATCCCCTCGCAGTCGGCGAATGGTCGAAGGCTTTTCTTGCCCTTGCGTATTGTTCCCCGAACGCGTATGCGCATGCCGGGCTTGATGCGGGTCATTTCCGGCAGACGGTCTTCGGAATGGATTATCATCGCGCCAGTCCCATCCTCCACCGCACACGTAAGCACACTGCTGAGGGGATAGGCGGTTACGGTGCATTCCGCAATCTCAAAGGCTCGTCCGAAGTTCATCCTGTCGATCGTCTCTACGGATAGGTCTGCGGCAGTTCGGATGGTGTCGTTGGCGAAGCCCACGCCGGAGAGCGTGAACGCTAACGCAATGGGAAGCAGAAACCTCATCATGCCCATATTTTACCAAAAACGGCGATTTCCCCACTCCCCCTGTTTTACTGGGGTATATGTATGCGCATCCGTTTTGATAAAATCGGGTTGCTTTTCCATAGGGAATGGCCTTGTTGAACCATTAGCGGAGATACGGCATGGAACGGATCGGAGCATTTTTTTTTGCGATTGCCATTGGCGGCAGCGTCATGGCCACTGATGCGATAGTCTCTTCAGATATCGAAATTGCGGATGGAGACATCTTGGAGATCTCGGTTGCTGATGGCGACACGTGTACGTATTCTGGCGTGATATCGGGCAAGGGCGGTGTGCGCAAGGTCGGGGCCGGCACGCTCGTCCTCTCTGGCGAAAATGCGTTCGAGGGAGGATTCGACCTTGCCTGCGGAAAGGTGAAGCCACAGACATCAACGGCCTTTGGCTCTGGCGCAGTGAACGTCACGGCATCCGAGTCGGCTGCGCAGATCGTCATGGAAACCTCTGGACTGACATTCGCGAACGGCTTCAACCTTACGGGGTCAAAGAGTGCCGGCAGTTCATCTGCCCCTACGATATGCATCAACGCAAACGTTACGTTTGACGGTGACATAACTTTCGTGAAGGAATCATGGATTGGGCCATCGAGCGGAGCGCCAACGGTTGTCTTCAACGGGTCGGTTGGCACGGCAAGCTGCGGATTCATATACACGTCGCGCGGTGAAGCGCATTTCAAGGGATCTGTGAGGGCGACGAATTTCTATGCGGGCTTGATCTGGAGCCATACGGGCTGGTCGTGCCTGTATTCGGCCGATGACACGTTTGCGAAAAGCATCTACTGCATGGGCGGCAACGTCCGGTGCATGGAAGACAATGTGCTTGGAAGTGCCGCCCTGGCGTTGCGTGGCAAGTGCGCGGCATATGTCGATCTCAATGGATACAATCAAACCGTATCTGCCTTGTCATTTGATCCGTCCGGTTCCTTTGTGGAACCTGCGTCTGACGCAAAGGATTGCAGCATAGTATCGGAAAATGGCGCGTTCCTTACGATTACAGGCATGGGCGAACGCAGCACGGGTTTCTGGTCGATCGACGGGGCAGTCTCGCTTGCCGTTGATGCCACTTCAGAATTCCGTCAGGTGCTTTCGAATCGCATAAACCACACGACTGGGGATATCCGCGTTCGGCGCGGCACATTGGAGCTTGGCGGGGCGGCAAGTCTTGCCGACGCCAATTCCATACATGTCGCCGATGGGGCCGTGTTTGAGGATAACTCCACGATCCCGTTTTCGCTCGCACATGTGAAGTCCGTCGTGGTTGATGGTACATTTAAAATTGGAGAGGGTACGCAGAATCCATTTGAGGCCGGAACGTGTGCGCTTGTCCTTGGCGCCGCATCGGAGTTCTCGGTGCCGTCCGGCATGCGAATCGTAGTGTCGTCCCTTGTGGTGGACGGCGAATCGAAATCGAATTCGACAGGCGTTTCGCAGATTGTCGGCGGGGGATCCGTTGTCGTGGCGGCGGGTGAATCTGCGGATTCGTGGATCGGCGGTTCTGCCGGCGACTTGTTTTCGGATGGCATGAACTGGAAGTCGGGGATGGAGCCGGATGTGCTTGGTGGGCTCACGGCTACATTCGCCGATCCTGCCGCAGTGGGCACTACGGTGACAATGGATGTCGATGCCGAAGTTGCCGCGCTCAATCTATCGTCTGACGATGGCTTTGCCTTCAGAGGCGAGGGGTCGCTGTCGTTGAATGGCCTCCTGTCGATAGCGGAGCCGACAGCCGGCAAGACGCCTACGTATGCGTTCCATGCGCCGCTGACCCTTAAGAAATCCCAGGATTTGTCTGTGCCGGAAGGTGTCACACTTCAGTTCGATAATTTCTCCTTTGCCGATACCCGGCTTGGGAAGGTTGGCGCAGGTTCGCTTGTCCTTTCGGGCAACAACGCATTTGCGGGAACGGTTGTGGTCTCGAACGCGAATACGCTTGTGACGGGCCTCATCACCACTCCGTCAGGGTTGGACTCGGAGACGATCCTCACCCCTGGCAATGCGAACGCCAACAGGGAGTCTGCCCTCTATGTCCATCTGATCGATGCATCATCCACGTTCTGCCTTTCAAACGCAGTAATCGAGAAGCCGCTTTGGGTAAAGAGTGCGGAGGGGACGTATGATCCGCAGTTCTTTGCGGCCGCCGGTACGACGAATGCGTTCAAGGCATTTCTCATGACGGCGGATGCCCAGAAGCAGATGCTGTATCCGAAACAGGACGCAGTGATCGCCATCGAGGGCGGTGCGCGATTCAACTGGGCACTCTTCCAGCGCGGCACCGGCACGGTTCTGGTTCGCGACAAGCCGATTGCGCTTAACGCTTCTCAGACGCGGTACACTATTTCGTCACGCGGCACGCTTGTGCTTGAATCGGTAGGCAATGTGCTCCCGAAACTTGAGGTTGAGGGCGATGGCGGGGTCGTGGAGACTCGCGTGGATGGGGCTTGGACTCCATCGACCGTCCTTGAGCTTACTGGCTCCACCCGTTCGCTTTCGTCCGGCTCCGCGCTTGACCTGAATGCGACTGTCCAGACCGTGGCGAGACTGACGGCATCGGTGACATACGCCAACGATGCGTCGTACATTGCCGGTTCTGCGGGTTCAATGCTTTGGATATCCAATTCGCTGGCGACGTCTTCAACTTTGTCGATCCCGGTGAAGGGAGCCGCGTCAATCGGTTTCGACAATCCTGGGACTTTGGACTTCAAGGGGTGCGTATGCACTTCGTCCGGAAACCTTGAGATCGTGAACGGAACCGTGGCTTTTGATGCCACATCGTCATGGCATGCTGCGGCCAACGTCACCGTTCGCGGCAATGGCCGTTTGGAGCTGCCTGTGGCCGAGAATGGTTCGCAGGTCTTTGGGCGCGATACCATCCTCCATCTGTCGGAAAGCGGCATCATATCGATTCCGTCGGGCGTTGCGGTGTTTGGCGCGGCATATGTGAATGGCAATCCGATCCCTCGCGGCACATATGCGTATGCGACTGCGCCGGAGGCGCTGAAGGCCCATTTGGATCCGTCCGGGGCCGGTGTGATTCGGCTTTGCGGACCAAAACGTGGCAGCGTGTTTGTATTGCGGTGACAAGGAGGGCTATAGTTGATGTCAATGGAATGCGTGAAGGGTACAAGGTTAATGGCGTTTGGTACGGTTCTCATCGCCATCGCGGGAACGGCGGCGGCAACAGACCTCGCGCAGTTTTCTGGCGTAACGGTTTCCAATGTGGAAGGGATATCGCTCTCAGAGTCTGGTGCGGCGTTTTATGCGGATGATTTCACGGATGCTGCACGGTGGCGGTCGCCAGAGGTGCACGGCGCTTCCCTGTCCGTGAAGCCCTGTTTCCCGTGCGGCTTTGGAAGGTGCCTGGAGGTGACAGGAGTCAAGACGGCCAAGGTGGATTCCGCCTGGTGCATAGAGACGAAAAGGTTCCCGTTCTCCGCAGTGGGACGTCGATTCGTTTTCCGTGCGGATGTATACGGCACCATGGATTTCCCATCCATAACTTCGTTTGGTGCGCGTTGGGGATCTGCCATCCATTGGTATGGTGCCGATGGGGATGAATTGGGTGTCTCAAGGCTCGTCTACCCGCTCGCAAAGGACAAGTGGTCTGAAGCTGTCTGCTTTGGCGACATCCCGGACGGTAGCCAATCCTTTTCCCTTCGCCTTGGATTTGATGGGCCGAATCTGATTGCTGGTGAGGCGGTGCGATACCGCAATATCGAGATCGGCACGGTCGGTGATGTTCGGGAATTCGTGCGAGAGGGTGAAATAGTATCGTATCCGCGCCGCGCCGGAGCCGTTTCGTGGGAAGCGGAAACGCCGGAGGGAACGTCGATAGGGGTCCAGGTTGCGCTTGCCGGAACTCCTGCGGATTTGCACGGGGCGAAGTTCATTGGCCCGGACGGAACGGATGCGACGTGGTACTCGTCGCCGTTCGTCCCTCGTGACGGCTATCTCCGCTATCGAGTGCGCCTTTCCGGCAATGGCGCGAATACGCCCACGTTAAAGTCTGTGACCGTAGGCGGCAAGAAAGACGCGGGCTTTTTGCCGAGGCCAGACCGTCTGCCGCCGACCGTATGCATTGAGAATGCGACAGCCCCAGTGCAGGACAGGCTCTTCCGTCCCGTCCTGAGTGTGACGGACGACTCTACCGTCGATTGGCGATCCTTGGACATCGAGCTTGATGGCCGCAAGGCTACAGACCTTTTTGTGCGCACTGGTGATCGCCTTACGATGAAGGATGTCGAGGCGCCTTGGACGCCCGGTCTGCATAGGCTTGACGTAACCGCCAGAGACTGGAACGGGAATTCGCACGTTGCCCGCAAAAGGTTCTATGTTGGCGAAGAGCCTGTAGGCGTACCGCGCTACACGTTGCGGGATGATGGCGTGATGCTTGTGGATGGCCGTCCGTTCTTTCCCATTGGGATATATGGCCTCAAGAAATGCGCGGCAAACGGCGGAAGCTATGACCGCGCGATGCGTAGCCTCAAGGATGCCGGATTCAACATGGTGCAAAGCTACCAGAGGGCGGAGCGGGAAGAGTTCCTGGCGGCGGCGACGACGAACGGCATGCTTTCGTTCGTGGGGGTGCACATGCCTGACGAACCAACATTCAAGAAGTTCAGGCCGTACGGGGGAATTGCGGCCTGGTACCTTGGCGATGACACGTCTGAGCACTGTTCCGCGATGGAGCTGCGCGACCGTATGGACGGAATGCGCGCGGCGGACGGCACGCGCCTCACCTGCCAGGCCGACAACTATGGCTATGCGAGTCCTGTCGCCAACTATTTCGACTATGCCGCCGGAACTGATATATTTCTCCCTGAACTCTATCCGATCCGCAACGGAGATGCGAGGGACGTGAAATCCGCAGTCGCCATGGTCGTAACGTCCATGCGCAGGATCCGTGCAGACGTTGCCGCCAACGGACTGTCCGCCCGTGGTGTCTGGGCCTTGATGCAGCACTTCTCCGGATGGACCAACTGGAAACGATTCCCCACGCGAGACGAACTTTTTGCGACAAGCTTCGCGGCACTTGCAAATGGTGCGACCGGCATCATGTGGTACACGTACTCTGGCGGACGCAATAAGGATGGCAAGACATATAACTATGGAGCCGCAGACCTGCCGGAACGATGGGTGGAACTTACGGAACTGTCGCGGAGGATTGCCGAACTATCGCCCATCCTGCTTGAGCGCACCCCGCCAGACCAGCCAGCTGTTCGCGTTCTGCATGGTCCAACATATGACATCCTGAAGAATCCGTCCGTGACGGTGTTGTTAAAGCGGCATGAAGGGAATACGTATCTGCTGGCCGTAAATGGAACGACCGAGACGGTTCGCGTGGAGATTTCGTTTGCAGGCGGGACATCGGCTGGTGATGTCATGTGGGAAGGACGGAGGATTTGCCGCGATGGCAATTCCCTTACGGACGACTTCTTGCCATTCGCCGTTCACGTATATCGATTCTGATTCGGTCGCCATCACTTGGCTTTATAGGGCTTTGCGTAATGTATATGGACGCGATGGAGTTTTTTTTTACACAGAGTCACAGAGCCACAAAGACACAGAGCAGGGTGTGTAGTTTTTTTGACAGGATTTACAGGATTCACAAGATTTTGTGTCCCTTGGGTGTTGCGGGCAAACCACGAAACGCCACTACCAACTACCATCTACCAACTAAATCGAAAATCCCTATCCATCAATCCTGACAATCCTGTAAATCCTGTCAAAAGAAACTGCGTACTCCACTCACTCTGTGCCTTTGTGACTCTGTGGCTCTGTGTTAAACAAAAAACGACGGATATGTTTTAACACAGAGGTAGATGGACGAGCGGGATGCCGTGAAATTTGGTAAACTATCAGCAACTTTAAAGACATTTCATGGAAGGAGATTCACGATGCGGCACATCATGACTGGAAAGCGCATCATTCTTGCTTGCGCCTTGGCTTGCGGCATGTCCGCGTTTGCAACGAACTACTATGTTTCGCTGGATGGTTCAGATAGCGACAACGATGGACTGAGTGCCGAGACGGCATTCGCGACGGTCGACAAGGCGGTTTCAACGGCGGTCGCGGGGGATGCGATTTACGTGGCGGCGGGCACTTACACGACGACGACCCGAAATGCCCCCGAAGTAAAATGTG
>CAVJWR010000001.1:3179-35842 GCA_963653155.1 Limosilactobacillus gorillae | reverse complement strand
AATGTGCGCCATCGACATCGGCTGCTACGAAAGCCAGCGCCGTCCGGTGTTCTACGTCATCATCCGATGACCACACACAGGCAAGGGAAGCGTATTCATGTTCGGTTCCATTCTCGCCGTTTCGCTCGCGGCACTTTCCCTGAGCGACTTCAAGCCCGTGCACTGGGCACGTGTGACCACAGAGGCTCCGAATCAGGTACGGCTCGATCTGTCGAGCGCTGAGTGGGATTCCGGCTTGCGCTGGGATCCGGTTCCGGCGGCGGACTTCTCCAGGGCGAAGTTCCTTGCCGTTGACGTGGAGAACCTTTCGAAGACGCGACAGGCGCGGCTCACGATGCACGTCTCGGCAGGCGCAGCGCAAGGCGATTCGGGCGACCACGCGACGGCGATTGCGCGAAAGAACAGGTCTGCCAACACGGGCATCGGACTGAATCCGGGCGAAAGGCGGACGATGCGGCTTCTCCTGATGCACCCGGAGGTCTACGGATGCCCGACGAACGCACGTGGCCCCGCCGTCATCGACACGAAGCACATTACCTCCATCCAACTGAAGATGCAGTGGCCTTTCGAGGACGAGGTGAAGGGTCTTGCCGAGCTGCGGCTCTCGAACCTGCGTCTAGAGGGTGAACCCGAATGGACGCGATTCGTTCCGTCCGAACGGTATGTCCCTTTCATCGACAAGTACGGACAGTTCGCCCATGCCGGATGGAAGGGGAAAGTGCATTCCGACAAGGATCTCGCCGACGACCTCAAAGCCGAGCGCAAGGCACTCGCTCCGCCGCCCGCGTCGTGGGACGGCTTCGGCGGCTGGAAGGACGGCCCGCAGCTCGCCGCGACTGGCAACTTCCGCACAGAGAAGGTCGACGGCAGATGGTGGCTTGTCACTCCTGGCGGGCATCTCTTCTTCTCCATCGGACTGGACGTGACGCGGATCATGACGGACGTGACGGACGCATCGAAGCACCCCGACTGGTATCAGGGCGAGATTCCGTCCGACAGGAAGATGGCGTTCACGGTCTGGAATCTTGAGAAGAAGTTCGGGAAGAAGGACTTTGCGGCAGACTACTTCGACTTCGTATTGAAGCGGTTCGATTCGTGGGGTCTCAACACCATCGGCAACTGGAGCGCCCCCGAACTCGGGATGCTCTCGAAGAAGCCGTATGTCGCCTGTGTGCTGGAGCGCGGCAAAGGCGTGCCGCGCCACCCGAAGTTCCATATCTACGACTTCACGGCTCCGAACTTCGAGGATACGATGCGGGCGGCGATCCGCAAAAAGTTCGCGACGGACAGGTCACTAAAGCACGCGGCGAAAGACCCGATGTGCATCGGCTTCTTCATCGACAACGAGCTCCAGTTCCAGAAGTGGATCCCCGCCATCGGCGGCGGGGATGCCGCCGCGCCCTATCTGGACCTCTATTTCCGCATCTGCCGCGAGGAACTGGCGCGGGCCGCGCCGGGCAAGCTCTACCTCGGCTCGCGTTTCGTCGGCTTTCGTCAGGCGGGCATCCTGTGGCGCATGGCGGCGAAGCATTGCGACGTCATCACGGTGAACGCCTATGCGAACTCGGTCTACAACCTTTCGGAAAAGATGTTCACGGACGGGAACGAAAAGCCGATTCTCGTCGGAGAGTTCCATTTCGGCGCCTACGACCGGGGCATGTTCAAGCCGGGGCTCGCGCCCGTCTACGACGAACGGGAACGCGCACGCAGCTTCGCGCGCTTCGTGCAGGGATGTCTACAGCATCCGCTGATCGTCGGCTGCCACTGGTTTCAGTATCGCGACCAGCCCCTGCTCGGACGAGGCGACGGCGAAGCCTACGAGATCGGCTTCGTGGATGTCGTCGACCGTCCATACGAATGGCTCTGCCGCGTCGCCCGCGCAATCGGGCAGTCGATGTATTTCCGTCGTGCGAAAGGGACCTGGTGACGCAGCACCTCGTCGTCATGCGTTGCACGGGAGGGTCGCAACAAGTTGCGACCGAAGAAAGCGAACGAAAGCGGACGCAATGAATTGCGTCCCTCCCGTGCAACGCATGACGATGGAATGCCGTCACTACAATAACATCAAACGGCCAAATGGCTAAATGCAATCGCAAATCGTAAATCGACAGTGGGTAGTGGGTAGTACCCTCTCAACTTTCCAACTTCTCACCCTCCCAACTTCTTATCTTATTGCTTCAGTAGACGTTTGCGGAGTGCAAGGGCAACGGCCTCCGTGCGGTTGGCGACTTCCAGCTTGCGGAATAGGGCGAGCAGGTGAAACTTCACGGCCGGGATGGAAATCCCATGCAGTCGGGCTATGTCGCTATTGGAAAGGCCACGAGAGATCGCCTCAAGCATCTCGCGTTGGCGTTTCGTCAGTGTTGATGCGTCGGGACTTTCGTCGATGGCCTGCCTTATCTCGGGCGATATCGAGGTTTCGCCATGCGCTATTCTGCGGATGGCCGCGAACAGTTCCTCTTTCGGCGCGTTTTTTGTAATCGCTCCTACGATTCCGTTCTGTAATGCGATGGCGAGTTCCGAAGATGTGGCGTATGACGTGAGCAGGAGGATGCGCGTCTCTGGGCGGATGCGGATAATCTCTGCGGCGGCCGCCGCACCATCCATCTGCGGCATCATGAGGTCCATCAAGACAATGTCAGGCGCAAGTTGCGCTGTTTTATTCACGGCATCAATGCCGTTTGCCGCCTCGCCAACTACCTGAAAATCCTTTTGGAAACCAAGGATGGACGCAAGCCCTTCGCGTACGATCGCGTGATCGTCGGCGATCAGAATCTTCAGTTTGCCTTTCATGGTCAGATGTCCTCGCGCATCCCTTTGATGGAAAGTATCGTGCCGCCGCCGGGTTCGCTGACGATCGACAGCGTCCCGTTGAAGCGTTCCACGCGTTCGCGTACGCCCTGTAGCCCGAAATGCCCCTCGCGGGTTCCTGGGATATTCTCTGTGTTGAACCCGATGCCGTTGTCGGCAATGGAGAGTTCAAGCGTTGCGTCTGCCGCCAGTCCACAGCGGATGGAAATGTCGGTGGCTTTGCCGTGGCGCACCGCGTTGGATGCCAGTTCACGGAGGATGCTCAATGATGCGTGCACGAGGTTGTCGCTCAGTCGGCTTGTCGGTACGGAGCCGTCAATCTTGAGAGTCGCCGTACGGCCGATTTGTGGCACAAGCGTCAATCTGATCGCTTCTGAAAGCTCCCGCTCCTCAAGGACGAGCGAGCGCAGATCCCAAAGGCAGTTGCGAAGGTTGTCGCGGCAGTTCTGCATTTTCCTGCGGGCGGATTCAAGGTAGGGGAGCGTCAATTCGGGCTTCGTTGTCGCGGCAAGCTCTGCGGCATCGATCTGAAGGGCCACTCCGGTGAGGTCTTGGGAGAACGTGTCGTGAAGCTCTATGGCGAGCCGTGTTCGTTCCTCTTTCTTCAGGTCTGCAAGGTCTCGGGAGCGGCGTTCGCGCATGAGCCTATGCGTACGTCGCTCGATGCATTTGGCGAGCCATCGGTTCCACAACAGAATCAGCGCAAGCGAGACGGACAGAATCCCGATTGTTGCCCACAGCCGCCTTGGCGTCCACCATGGTGGACGTGCAACGATGGTGACGTCGGCTTGCGATCTTGGGATCAGGGTGAACCCATGCACACGTGGACGCTGCCGCCCGCCGCGCCATAGTTCTGCCTGGAGAATGCATGGGCCGGTCAGGCGAACAGTGCATCCAACCGAAATTTCCGGCAAGATGTTTGAGCAGGCGCTAAGATTGACGGATGCCATGTACCCGTCTTGTTCGAGCATCAAGGATTTTGAGGCGCCGGTTGGCGACGGAATGTTCAGGATTCGGCCCTCTACGGTGATGAGGCGGCCATTATTGATTGCCTGTGTCTGCCGCTTTCCTTCCGGAGTACTGAAGAGCTCCTGGAGGCGCATCGGTTTCGGATCCTCTTCGAGGATATTCGGAGAGGCATCAGCTGGCTTCTGGATTGGGCTCCATAGTGCATCCATGAGCGTAATGGAGAAAAGGTCGGTCTCTGGATACCCGACAACCTGTACCCATTCGCCGACGTTAGGTGCAGGGGCATCATTGTCAAGAATGGCTTTGACCGAGGGGTTGCGCCTGTGTTTGGTTCGGATCAGCATATGCTTGCCGTCCCATAGGGCCATCACCATGCCGGTGGCCTTGAGACGTCCCATATGCGATAGTTCTGTCGGATTGACGTGCTGGATGTTATCTATCGATGTGGCGGCAAAGCGGTTTGTCGGTGGCGGCTCGATGACCTTCAAGTTGTCGCCTTGGCAGGGATCAAGGAGGTATGGCGAGAAAACGCGAGAACCATAATAGTTGGGCCGGCTGATACATGTCACTTCCACCTTCGCATCCCGAAGTTCCCGCAAGTTCTGGTTACGCGGGAACACAATGAGGGCCGATGCGTCGCCATCCGTAAGCGTGGCGAGGATGTACCGGGCATCGATTTCGTCCGCGCCGATGTCCGAAATCCAGCCGCGTGTCCTGACCATCTGGCAATCGAATCTGCCGCCCGTCGCTTCGCGAAGCGGAACCAATGGTGGCGGCGCAATTTCCTTGAAGCCGTCCGGCATTATTTCCTGCGCCAGCCAGCGTATGAAGCCATATGACTCGTGGCGTATTGTCCCGCGCACGATGACGCAATCTCCGACATGAAGCACATTGGTGGAATTCCGGTGGAAGAATGATCGCCCAGTGCCATCCACCAGTGCGAAGTTGCCACGGGCGGTGACGCCGCTTATCACGCCGCGAATCTCGAATGACGGAGAGACCTGTCGGTCGCCTGCATCCAGAAGGCCGCTTACGTCGCTTATGGTCTGGGCTGCGAAAGCCAGGAATAAACTGAAAGTCCCAAGAAACATTTCCGCCATTATAGCACAAATCATTCGTGCCCTTGGGCCACCCGCTCGTCCTTTGCCGTGGTCGTTCGCGACGCCCCGCGACGGCGAGGGCATCGTCGCTACGGACAGCCCCCTAACCATTCGGTTAGGTTGTTGTAGGCCATGGGGTGTGGTATAGTAGTGAGCATCTAAACCGAAAGGAGTTTCATGAACAGAAGGGATTTCGTAGGCGGATCGCTTGCATTTGCGGGCGCATCGTTTTTCATCGGCGGATGCGCCACCAGAAAAGGCGTTCGGCGCATATCGGCAAACGTGAAGGTGAATGTCGCGATAATCGGCTGCGGGCTTATCGCGAAGACGACGAACGTGCCTGGCTTCCTTCAGGATCCGCGCTGTCGCGTCACGACGGTGTGCGATGTCGTGGAGATCGCGCCGGACTACTTCTACGGCGGGCGGGGCTCCAACTTCGGTTCAGAGGGATTTGCCAAGGCGGACGGTTCCTACCGTAGCGACATCTGTGGCTGGCGGGTAATCCGCGACATGGTCAACCGGCATTATGGAGACAAGGCCTGTCGCGTTGTCACGGATTGGCGTGACGTCATCGACGACCCTACGATAGATGCGGTTTGCATATGCACGCCAGACCACTGGCACGCTATCATGTCCATTGCGGCCATGAAGGCCGGCAAGCATGTGTTCTGCCAGAAGCCGATGTCCCTTTCCATAGCCGAGGGGCAGACGATGGTGCGTGTCGCAAAGGAGACGGGAGTCACGTTTCAGGTGGGCAACCAGGGCGCAACCAATCCGGCGTACAGGCTTTCGGAGGAGATCGTACTCAACGGCTATGCCGGCAAGGTGAAGGGGGCGACAATCTGCATTCCGGCGTGTGACCACTGGGTTGGGCATGGACGCTGTGCCGCCCGTGCGCCGCTGCCAGGCTATTTCTCGGAAGAGGCCTGGAACATGTGGCAAGGTCCGGCCATGCACTGGGAGAGCAACGCCTACATCCCATCGATCCACGATCCGACCTGCTGGCGCTTCAACAACCGCTATGGCGGTGGAATGATACCCGACTTCGGTGCGCATGAGTTCGATCAGCTCAACCGTGGCCTCGGGACGCAGTTCACCGGACCGGTGGCGGTAGAGAACATGGAGAGCGACTATGCCACTGGCGCGGATCGAGACGTGTTCTCCTGGCCGAGCGAGTTCAAGTTCGATTTCGTCTTCGCGAATGGCTTGCGCTGCCACGTGCGCAAGATCGACAAGGAGAACGGTTGGCCACGCCAGACGATTTTCCACTGCGAGAAGGGCGACGTCGGAAGCTATGATTACAAGGGCAAGGTGCCCGAATCCCTCAAGAACTTCAAGGAGAGTGACCTTACGGACAAGGACATCAAGCTCTACCGTCCGAACGAGGGACATGACGGTTCGAAGTTCCACGAGTCGGATTTCCTCGATGGCGTGATCGAGGGGCGCACGTCTGTCGCTTCCACTTGCGAGATGGGGCACCGCACGATTTCGATGGCGCACATCGCCAACATCTGTGCGCGGATGCAGCTCCGGTCCCTCAAGTGGGATCCGGCGGCAGAACGCTTTGTCGGCGCATATGCGGACGAGGCTAACCGCTTCCTTAACGTCCAGTACCATAACGGTTGGGGACTCAAAGCATAACTCAAATGAACGCGATTCCCCGTACCCGGCTTGTGTTCCTGTCGCTCGTTGCGGCGATGGGCGGGTTCCTCTTTGGCTACGATACCGCCGTCATCAACGGCGGCGAACAGCAGATCCAGCAGGTGTGGGGCCTGTCAGGCGCCATGCACGGATGGGTTATGTCATCCGCGCTCTGGGGTACGGTCATAGGTGCCCTGTCCGGTGGACGGATCACCGACCGCTTCGGACGCAAAATGGCGCTCTTCGGCAGTGGCGTACTCTATCTCGTGTCTGCGGTGTGGAGCGGATTGGCCATCGGGCCATGGGATCTCATGTTCGCCCGTTTCATAGGCGGACTTGGCGTGGGCATCTCCTCGATTGCCGCGCCGGTTTACATCGCCGAGATTGCCCCGGCGGAACGCAGGGGGCTTTTCGGCGGGCTCTTCCAACTCAACATCGTGCTTGGCATGGTCGCCTCGCAGTTCGTCAACTGGCGTCTCGGCACTGCGGGACTTGGTGATGCGGCCTGGAGATGGATGCTGGGTGCGGAGGCGTTCCCCGCATTCGCGTTTACGCTGCTGTGCCCGTTCCTCGTGGAGAGCCCGAAATGGCTGGAGATGCGTACCGCCGTTTCCGCCTTGCCGGAGACGAACGTGGCGGCAAGGCTGTTCCGCATGAAAAACGCGAAACTCCTGTTCCTCGCCTGTTCGATCGCGGCATTCGACCAGCTTTCCGGCATCAACGCCGTAATGTATTTCGCGAAGCGCGTGTTTGAGATGGCCGGCTTTTCCGGTTCGCGGGCATATGCGGCGGCATCGCTCATGAGTGTGCTGCTTGGATTGGGGACGCTCTTCGGACTGTGGCTCGTCGATCGCATCGGTCGCCGTAGGCTGCTTCTCATAGGCGCAATCGGATGTGTCGTCTGCCATTTTGTGACTGCCGCCGCGTTTAGGTGTGGCCTTGGCGGAATCGCGGCCGCCGCAATAAACGGATTCATCATCTTCTATGCGGCAGGGCAGGGCGTTGTGATGTGGGTTTTTGTCTCCGAGCTTTTCCCGACCGCGCTCCGGGCGCAGGGACAGTCCGCCGCCATATTCGTCCACTGGACTTTTGCGGCGGCGCTTACCTTCATGTTCCCGCTGATGGCGGGGAACTGGTCTCCTGTGGGAATATTCGGACTTTTCGGAGGGTGCCTGATGCTGCTTGTCGTCTGGGCCGTTTTTCTCATGCCGGAAACAAAAGGAAAGGAACTTGAATAGCATGGAACTTAATCGTCGCAATTTTCTTGGGACTGCGGCCCTTGCCGCCGCAGGGCTGTCTGCCGCAAAGGCGCCAGCCGCCGAACCTGTCCTCGACAGCAAGCCGATCTTCGGAAAGGCGAGCCACTATGCGGGGAGGGATCCGCGTCTCCCGTCTTTTGCTCAGGACAACTTCAGGTTGCCGTTCAAGGTGATGTTCATCGGAGCGCATCCGGACGACGCCGATTTCCAGGCCGGCGCAATTGCGCACAAGATCGCCCGTGCTGGCGGAGAGGCTATTTTCGTCTCGTGCTGCAACGGCGACAAGGGGCACCAGTGGATGCGCTCGGATGAGCTGGCGGCGCGTCGCTATCGCGAGACGCAGGCATCCTCGAAGGTGCTTGGCGTGAAGCGATACTATGTGCTTGGGTATCCGGATTGCGAGATCGAGCCTACGCTTGAACTCCGTGCGAGGCTGACCCGCCTCATAAGGCAGGAGGCCCCCAACCTTCTCATCACGCATCGCACGAGCGACTACCATGCGGACCACCGTGCCGTTGGCATTGCGGTGCGCGACGCTACATACCTGTTTGGCGTACCGCTCTACTGTCCGGATTCGCCTGTTCCGGAGACGCTTCCGTTCGTGATGTACGGCGGCGACTCTTTCCGCGAACCGGCGCCATTCCGCGCCGATCTCATCGTTGGCGACGATGACGTTCTTGATACGTTGCTCGCGGCGTGGGCCTGCCACGAGTCGCAGGAGTTCGAGTGGCTGCCGCCGGAACACGGCTTTGATCCGAGGACGATACCGGCAGACCTTGAGGGACGCAAGGCGTTCCTGCGGGACAAGATGATGCCTGGGCGTCCGCTCGCGAACGGTAAGCGCCATCGCAAGGAAATTGATGCGGCATGGGGCGGAAAGGGCCCACGCTACGCAGAGGTGTTCGAACTGTGCGACTATGCGCGGCCACCAGCCCCGAAGGAAGTGGAATACCTTGAGTCGCTTGGCTTCAAGTGGCTTGCTCCGCGTCCGAAGGTGGTCAGGCCGGGCGTCAACCCAAAGCACGAGCACGAGGTTGAGAAGGTGAGAGGTTGAGAAGGCTATCAACTACCAACTGTCGATTTACGATTGGCGATTGCATTTAGCCATTGGCCATTTGATGTTATTGTAGTGACGGCATCCCATCGTCATGCGTTGCACGGGAGGGGCGCAACTTGTTGCGACCGAAGAAAGCGAACGAAAGCGGACTCCCGTGTACCACACTCGACATTCTGCTATAATGTGCGGCATGGAAAAGCTCGCGACATAGCGTAAGCCACGTACTTGACTGTAGAAAAAAAAAACCAATATAATAGCGCCATTTCTTTTTTGGTAATGGAAAGGACATGGCGATGGTCAAGAATGATATGATGTTTGCGTGGTACACCAGGTCGCGACATGGAGCGAAACTTTGTAAACGCGTACTTGCATCTGTTGCCGTTGCGCTTGTGTGCCTAAGTCTATCGGGTGGAATTGCGAACGTCTCGGTAGAGACGATCTCAGGCGATGGGGATGTCTCTACTCGCGGCAAGCTTGTTTTCGCGCAGTGCTTCAATACGGATAAGACCTATGCGAGCGGGGAGACGATTGCGGTCAACGGCGTCCCTTTCCGCTATTCTGGTTCGACAACGAATGACTGGACAGACGAACGCATCAGCTTTTCGGTGCAAAGCGCAACCGTGTCGCCTGCAAAAGTGCCGGATGCCGCCGATTTGTCCGCAAGTTATCGGGCAATCCTTTCTGGCCGCTACGGCGGCAACTGGGGTGCAAAGGCAACCCGCTTCTGGACGATAAATGGTCTTGAGAAAGGCCGTTCGTACCTGATTCAGTTTTGGCTTCAGGAGTCGGACTACGTTGGCAAGTCGCTTGCAATGTGGATAGGCAAGACGGACGAGGCGTACACTCTTGGCGACAATCTGCGATACGCCGATGCGAGCGGATTGGGTCAGGTGGTGTCGGTAGAGTTCACGACCGAGAGTACAACGGCTGCGCTATACATGAATGACAGCCAAGTGCAGGAGTCCCGTTCATATTTCTACATCAATGCAATCCAAGTCCGTGCGCTCATGGATGAGCGTCTGTTCCAGATTGACGGGAAAGAGGTGCAGATCGAACCGATAGATGGCGATGTGAATCTTGTTAAGCGTGGGCCGGGCGAATTGATCCTATTCGGGAACAATAGCTACAATGGCGATTGCATAATTGAGGCTGGTACGGTGCGTCTTGGCTCGATTAATGACATCCCGGGGGTCATTTTCGATTTCGATGCATCTTCCGCAGGAACCGTTCAGACAAATGCCGAAGGTGTTGTCATAAGATGGACGGACAGCAATGCCCGCAAATCGCTTGACGACGATTCCGGGATTCTGTCACTTGTGCCTGTCGATGGCACTCCAAGACCGACAACGTACTGTTTTGGCGGACGTTCTGCGGTGCGCATGGCAACCGAGGCGGTGGCAAGCTGTTTCCAGCTGAACTGTCCCAATCAGGCCATGGTACAGCCAGATGCGCTTTTATTTGTCTGCCATCACGATGTCGCAACGGACTCTGCCCGCTTGTGGGCAAGGCACAATGGCGAGTCGGGTTCTGTCGGATCGCTTATCGCGGCACCTCGCTCCATTCAGTTCAGTACGGAAGGTTCGGAAGGGCGTCGGCACATATTTGTGGATGGCAAGCAGGGGCAGACCCAAGACGAGATGTTCCTTCGGGATATGCTTGTCTGTGTGACGAATGTTGCCGCCCGTGTGCCTCTTGCCGATCAGCCGACGCAGAGGCAGTTCATTGGCGGGCGCATGAACGCCCCGATCTACACGTACGTTGGCTCAATCGGCGAAGCGATTGCACTTGACCATGCCCCATCTGCTGTAGAACTCTCGGCCATACAGGCGTATCTCATGAACAAGTGGTCTGTGACGACGATTGACGGTGTCTCGGCTGCATATGAGCCGCTGCCAAGAACAGCTTCCTTGCGTCTCAGCGCCCAGGCGACGCTTGATCTTGGAGGGCTGGCAGTGACGGTGGCGTCGTTCGTCGGTTCTGGAACCGTCACAAACGGCACCTTGAAGACCGCAGATGGGATGATTGTCCAGCGAGGCGGTCCATTGACTGTACCGGCAGCCGATGGTATGGCTTATGTTGCCGAATCCGTGGAAGAGCGTCTGATCATCACTGGGGATGCGGAGAATGTCACGATCCGCATCCCATCCGGCTATGTCAAACTTGGGGCTGTGTCTCAGAAGCGCGCGATATATTGTCGTGGTACTCCGTCATTCGAATATGAGGATGGTTCGACAAGGGTGTTGGGCCAATGGGGAGATTCTGGTTGGTGGGGTTATCCATCCGGATGCAAGATCGTAATCAGGTGAATTGGATGCGGACAATTATAAACTTACGATAAGAAGGGGGCATTCATGAACTCATTTATGGCAATGATGGCGGCGATCACAATATCGTTTGCGCCAGGCACTGAACGGCAGAACGCAAAGGCGGCGGACGAACTCGCATTGCACATGCGGCTTCTGAATGTGACGGAGGGACGTTTCGTCCTTGGGGAGAAGGCTCCGGGCGGCAGTCCCGCCGCAACGCACGAGGCCCGCTACCGCGTTGAAGGCGAAACTGTCTACTTCTGGGGCGACAGGCGTGAAATGACGAAAGAGTTCGGCAAGGTTGTCGAGGAGACATATGACGGCGTTCTGTATGCCGTGTATCTCTACCTACAAAAGGAGCTTGGTTTCGCCTGGGTCTGGCCGGGAGAGAGCGGCATCGTTGTGCCGAAGGGTGTGAAGGCGATAGCCATTGATGGTCGAGAAGGAGTGTATGTGCCGCCGTTCGACATCGGGCGCATGCGCAGCGGCAATGCAGAGGATCTCATATCATTTCACCTGCCATTTGTGGACGGCAATCCGGTCAACATCCCGAAACCTCTCCGCTATGACAGTGAAAGCGCCAATCGCCTTTGCCGTGACATAACCACGTTCTATGTACGCAACCGTAACCATTCCAAGCACGTGTTTCGCTATGGCCATGCATTCACGGACTGGTACGAACGCTTCTCAAAGACGCACCCTGAATATCTTGCCATGGGAGAGGATGGCGTACGCGGTTTGGCATCTTCGCCAACGCGTACGCTATTGTGTGTGTCCAACGATGACATGGTTGAGCAGATTCTCGCGGACTGGCGGGTTGCCGGAAAGCCACGCTATCTCAATGTGTGCGACAATGATGGCGGCGGTCTCTGCCGTTGTGCGAAATGCATTGCGCTTGATGCCGACAGGCCGGGCGAGAGTTTCCTGGCGAACAAGACCGACCGCTACCTTAATTTCTGGAATCGCGTGGCTGCGAAAGCGGTCAGGGAACGTCCGGACGTACAGGTGGTCAGCTACATCTACGCATTCTACCGCCATCCGCCACGCCGTGAGCGGATTGAATATCCGGACAACATGACATTCGGAACCGTTCCTTCGCTCAGCGATGACTGGCTCGGCTTCTATGAAGGGTGGAAGAAGGCTGGGCTCAGGCGGTTCTTCCTGCGTCCGAATTTCCATTCGTCCACCGCCAGCCTTCCGCGTGGCGTCGAAAAGCTCATCTACGATGTGTTCTGCTATTGCCGAGATAATGGCATGATAGGTGCGGACTTCGATACGTATCCCGGACGATTCTCCACGGCGCTTGAGAACTATGTGGCCGTGCGGTTGCTTACGACGCCAACCCTGTCGTTCGATGAAATCATAGATGACTATTGCAGCGCATATGGTGGCGCGGCAGGGGCTGTCCGCGAGTATTACGCTCGCATACGCGCTCGGCGCAACGCTTCCGATGCCGAAATGCGGGCGGCGCTCAAGTCTGCGAATCTGCTTGACGATTCGCAGACTTCGGTTCGGCAGATGGATCCGCACACGGAGTCGGCACTGCGAGAAGACGAGGCACTGCTTGTCGCGGCACGCAAGGATGTATCAGATGATCCGATGTCGCAAAGGCGTCTCGAAACCCTGATCGTCCAGGCGCACGAGTATGTGCTGGCATATCGCTTTTTTGCCGCCGACAAGACAGGTGATCTGGCGAAGCTCGCTGAAGCGGGGCGCGAATTGATCGAATACCGGCTCGCGCACAAGGATGCGCTTATGGATCACTATTCGATGATCATGAACTGCCGTGTGCGTGGAACGGAAGGCCATCTTTGGCGGAAGATCCCAGAGGTGCTTGCGGATGTAGGAATGTAGATGGTAGTTGGGTAGATGGTAGTGGGTAGTGCCGTAGCGAAATATCCCCCGAACGAAGTGAGCCGCGCATGCGGTCGCTAGAGGGGTACGCCCTCGTCGTCGCTAAGGCAAATCGCAAATTCTCTCGTGAGTCTCTGCGGCGGTTTCATCGAAACCGCCCTACCATTTGTGCGCAAATAAGGAAATGACTAAATCATCAAATGCAATCGCAAATCGTAAATCGAAAAATCGTAAATTCCATCATAGGTTAAATGAGCCAATGAAATGGCTTTCAAATCGTCTATTGCATTTGGATTGGGGAGTGTGGTATAATCCGCACCCGTTTCTGAAATTAGGTTTATGAACAGCATGTTCCAGTACTGGTGGTGGCGCAACTTCGGTCTTGAGATCGGAGCGTGCGCGTGTGCACCCGGAACAAGTGTAGCCCATTGAGGCGATCACATATTCGGTCAGCGGCCCCGCTCCAATCGAGCGAGGCCGTTTTCGTTTTCTCTACTCACAAGGCATACGGCAAATAGGTTATGGATATTCTTGAAGAACTTAGCGCATTGCGACGCAAGGATGTGGAAATGGCGGCGACGGTGCATGATTTCGCGGCGGCGTTTCGCGGCGACGGCATCCACGTGATCGCCGAACTGAAGAAGGCGAGTCCGTCGAAAGGACTGATAAGGCCCGATTTCGATCCCGCCTCCCTGGCGAAGGAGCTTGATGCGGCTGGCGCCGCCGCTCTTTCCGTGCTTGCCGAACCGCATAGGTTCCTCGGTAGCGAGGAGAACGTGCGCATCGCACGGTCGGTCAGCGGCTTGCCGATACTGTTCAAGGATTTCGTCACTACGGAGTACCAGGTGCTGCGGGCTAGGGCGTGTGGCGCGGATGCGGTGCTTTTGATTGCGGCCGTGTTGAATGAAAAGAGGCTTGCGTCCATGATCAGTTGCGTACATGGCTATGGCATGGAGGCGCTTGTCGAGACGCACACGCTCGAAGAGATCGGATGCGCCGTTCGCGCTGGCGCCAGGGTGGTGGGAGTGAACTGCCGGGATCTGCGTACGTTCCGCACCGACCCCTCGATAACGGCCGGCTTGATCGGCAGAATACCCTCCGGCGTGATTCGGATCGCCGAGAGCGGAATACGGTCTGCCGCCGACATTCGCACGCTTCGCGATGCGGGGGCTGATGGATTTCTTGTTGGTGAAACACTTATGAGGGAAGATAATCCCGGAAAGAAACTGAAGGAGCTGATGAAATGAAGGCAAAAGGTCATTACGGAATATACGGCGGACAGTACGTCGCAGAGACGCTTATGGAGCCGCTGGAAGAGCTTGAGAAGGCATATGCCGAGGCAAAGGACGACCCTGCGTTTCGCGCCGAGCTTGACGGCATCCTGCGCGACTATGTGGGACGCGAGTCGCCGATAACGCATTGCCGACGGCTGTCGGATCATCTTGGCGGAGCGCAGATACTGCTGAAGCGCGAAGACCTCAACCACACCGGAGCCCACAAGGTCAACAACACCGTTGGACAGGCCCTTCTGGCGAAGCGCATGGGCAAGAGGCGGCTTATCGCCGAGACGGGGGCGGGGATGCATGGCGTGGCCACCGCCACTGTCGCGGCATTGCTCGGAATGCCGTGCGAAGTGTACATGGGCGCGATTGACGTAGAGAGGCAGGCGCCGAACGTGCAGAGGATGAAGATGCTCGGCGCAAAGGTCAATGCGGTCTCCGAGGGTAGCGCGACGCTCAAGGACGCCATGAACGAGGCAATCAGGGATTGGGTCGCGAACTGCGACGACACGTTTTACGTGATAGGTACGGTGGCCGGACCGTATCCGTACCCTGAAATGGTGCGGGACTTCCAGAGCGTGATTGGACGCGAGGCGCGGGCGCAGATGTTGTCAAAGTACGGCAGGTTGCCGGATCAGGCCATCGCATGCGTGGGCGGCGGATCGAACGCGATGGGACTGTTCGCGGGCTTCATGGACGACAAGGACGTGAAGCTCGTTGGAGTCGAGGCCGGCGGGAAGGGGCTTGCTACCGGCGAACACGCGGCATCGATAAACGGTGGACGCGTAGGGGTGCTCCATGGGGCGAAGACGTATCTCCTGCAGACGGATGCCGGGCAGGTGATAGACACGTATTCCGTTTCCGCAGGACTGGACTATCCCGGCGTAGGGCCGGAACACGCGTATCTTGCGGATACGGGTCGTGCAGAATATACGGTGGTAGACGACAGGGAGGCCGTGGAGGCATTCGACATGCTTTGCCGCTTCGAGGGCATAATACCGGCGCTTGAGTCGAGCCATGCCCTTGCGGAGGCGATAAAGCGTGCGCCGGGGCTTTCCCGCGACACGCTGCTGCTGGTAAACCTTTCTGGCAGGGGCGACAAGGACATGGACAACATCATGCGCTACAAGGCTTCAGTCGGAATGCTGTAGGCCGATCATTCGTCATGGCATTGCACAAGGAATAGGAGGATAAGAAATGAGCAACAGAATCGCAAATTGTTTCGAAAAAGCCCGCAGGGAGGGGCGTTCCGCCTTTGTGGCGTATCTCACGATCGGCTATCCAACGCTATCCGATAGCGAGCGGGCGGTGGATCGTCTGATCAATGAGGGGGCAGACATAATAGAGCTTGGCATACCGTTCTCGGACCCATTCGCGGATGGTGCGGTGATTCGCGCCGCCGCATACGAGGCGCTTAAGGGCGGCGTTACGCTAAAGGATGCCATCTCCCTTGCCGCCCGCGTAAGGCTCAGGCACCCCGATACGCCGCTCGTGGTGTTCAGCTACTACAACGTGATCCTTTCGTGCGGCAACGATGTCTTTGCCGACATGGCGGAGAAGGCCGGAATAGATGCGGCACTTGTCGTCGATCTTCCGTTGGAGGAACGGGATGAACTGCTGTCGGTGCTAAAGCCGCATGGGATTACGATGATTCCGTTGATTGCGCCAAACACGCCGCTTGAACGGGTGGCCGAGAGTGCGCGTGGTGTGGAGGACGGATTCCTCTATGTAATCACCGTAAAGGGCGTCACCGGAGTGCGGGGCGATTTGCCGCCGGAACTTACGGAGCGCCTTGACGCGATCCGCAAGACCGTCGATATGCCTGTCGTGGCCGGATTCGGAATCGCCTCTCGCGAACAGGGTTCAGCGCTCGTCAAGGGCCACGCCGATGGGTACGTGATAGGCTCTGCGATAGTGAAGAGGCTCGGTTCTGGCGGACTTGAGTCGGAAAGGCCGCTCGTGTGAACGGACGCTTCCCGAAGATCAAGATATGCGGGGTGAACAGTCTCCCGTTCGCGAAGCGTGCGGAGGAGCTGGGCGCGGACTATCTCGGCTTCATCTTCGCGGAGAGATCGCCACGGCGAGTTTCGCCGAAGATTGCCGCCGAGATGGTCGCATCGCTTCGCGGAACCGCGAGATGCGTTGGTGTATTTACCGAGTCGCCGGTTTCGGAAATCATTGACGTCGCCAAGGATGTGCGCCTTGATGTCGTGCAGCTCCATAGCGAAGATTATGGTGCGGACGAAATCCGGCAATTGCACAGGGCTGGGCTTGAAGTGTGGCAGCTTGGCGGTAGCTTTGGGCACGTCATTGGGTCGGTTCAAGGTGGAAACGCCAAGGATTTTATCTGGCACGACGTAGAGGCGGAATGCCGTCCGGACGCGGTGCTTCTTGACGGCAGGACGGCGGCAGGGTCTGGCGGGACTGGAACCCTCGCCGACTGGCGAATTGCAACTGCGCTTGCGGATGTCGGCATACGGGTAGTCCTTGCGGGCGGCATTTCGGCGGACAATGCCGTGGATGCGGCTCGGACGGGCTGTGCCGTCCTTGACGTGAACAGTTCGCTTGAGACAAGCCCTGCGATAAAGTCCGAGAAACTGCTTGAACGGTTCTTTGCCGCAATCGCAAATCGGCAGTTGGTAGATGGTAGTGAATAGTTGGTAGATGGTAATTGGTAGAGGGTGGTTTGATGAAACCTCCGCCCACATCACTCGTCACAATCACACACGACGACGAGGGCGTCGTCGCCACGACACCGGTGCGCGGGAACTGAACTGCCGTCTATCCAACTATCCCACTACCACCTACCATCTACCCACTACCAACTATCCCCGCAGTGTACAGATGTGATATAATCCAACGCCGTTGCAATTGGCGAGGCGGCATGGGTCGCCTCCAAAAGGCCATGCCCGTATCCGGAACGGATCGGGTACGGGCTGAAGATAACACGAGAAAATGCTGAAAGGTCGAATAAGAGATGGGCGCTGAGAAGATTAGGATGGAGAATGGTGTACTCAAGGTTCCGGAGAACCCCGTAATCCCGTACATTGAAGGTGATGGCATCGGGCCGGACATCACTCGCGCCGCGATGGTCGTGTGGAATGCGGCAGTCGAGAAGGCCTATGGCGGCAAACGCAAGATCGAGTGGAAGGAAGTGCTTGCGGGAGAGAAGGCGTTCAAGACCACAGGCGAATGGCTGCCGCAGGCCACTGTCGATGCGTGTCGCGACAATCTTGTGTCGATAAAGGGTCCGCTCACTACGCCGGTCGGGGGCGGCATCCGCTCCATCAACGTTGCGATGCGGCAGACTCTTGACCTTTACGTGTGCTTGCGTCCGGTGCGCTGGTTCAAGGGGGTGCCCTCCCCGGTGAAGCGTCCAGACCTCACGGACATGGTCATATTCCGCGAAAACACTGAGGATATCTATGCCGGCATCGAATGGATGAATGGGACGCCTGAGGCCGACAAGGTGAAGAGGTTCCTTCTTGAGGAGATGGGTGTGAAGAAGATCCGCTTCCCCCAGACATCCTCCATCGGGATAAAGCCCGTGTCCCAGGAGGGCACGGAACGTCTCGTCAAGGCGGCCATAGACTACGCGATAGCGAACGACCGCAAATCGGTCACGCTCGTCCACAAGGGCAACATCCAGAAGTTCACGGAGGGAGCCTTCCGTGACTGGGGCTACGCGCTTGCCAAACGCGACTATGGCGCACAGCTGATTGACAAGGGGCCGTGGTGCACATTCAAGAACCCGAAGACCGGGCGCGATATCGTAGTGAAGGACTGCATCTGCGACGCGTTCCTCCAGCAGATACTGACGCGTCCGGCGGAATACGACGTGATCGCCACGCTGAACCTCAATGGCGACTATGTATCCGACGCGCTTGCGGCGACGGTTGGCGGAATCGGCATCGCCCCCGGAGCCAACATCAACTACCAGACGGGAGTCGCCGTGTTCGAGGCGACGCATGGCACTGCGCCGAAGTATGCCGGACTCGACAAGGTGAATCCCGGCTCGCTCATACTCTCCGGCGAGATGATGCTGCGGTACATGGGCTGGACGGAAGCGGCGGATCTTGTGATCGCCGCGATGGACAAGGTGATCGCCGCAAAGACGGTTACCTACGATTTCGCCCGCCAGATGGAGGGTGCGACCGAGATCAAGTGCTCGGAGTTCGGTGCCGCCCTCGCGGCCGCCATGTGATGCGGAGGCTCAGCCTGCGGCGCCATTCCCGTTCGGGAATAGCGCCTCGGCGAGCCGCACCAGTTCCATCGCGTCCTTCGAGTAGAAGTCCGCGCCTCACTTCCCCTTGTCGCACGAGGCGTATCGCGTTTTTATTGGAATTTGCAGGGACTTCAAGCCGGGGCGATTCCAGGCCTGGGATTTTTGACAAAAAAAAATGGCCTATGCTACAATTCAGACCAATTGGGCAAATGGTCGAATGTCGATAAATCGCGAAAGGGCTTTCCATGGAACGTTTGATGTGTGTTGCGGGAGTTGCGCTTGTTGCGTCCGCCGCGTGGGCTGAAGCTACGTTCACCTCGCCGGACATCTTCAAGGTCGCGTCCGGCGAAGCGAAAGTGCGAATTGCGCCGGAGACGGTTCCCGTTGCGGAAGTCCCGGCAGACCTGCCGACGCCGCTCTTTCACTTTGATGCGTCCGATGTGACGCACTGGAAGTTCTGCGCGAGCGGAACGGAAGTGACGAACATACCCTCGTCCGTCGGGTCGCGCTATCTGGCGAGTACGCTGGATGGTGGTCCATCCGGATTCATAGTCAATGGCGACGCGAACGCGCCGCTATACATTGAGAACGTGCCGGAACTGGGCGGACGTCCGGCGCTCGACTTCGGCGACGCGAAGAACACGTATCGTGCGCTTTGGTTCAATCCCATCGTGCCGGAAGGGGCGGCGGCAGACTGCGCCGCCTCGAATGTCCTCTTCGGCATTGGTTCTGTCGTCGCCGTGCACAAGGTGCTGCATGATTCCGTCAACACGTTCTTTGGCGGTGGATGGGTCAAAGGCAGTCCGGCGAAAGCGGATGACACCGCCGGACTGGGCGACAACTGGAAACGAAACCTGGCTGCCGCCGAGGGTGAGACCGAAGCCTACTGGACGCCGATGGCGGTCGGCTATCGCGGACCGCTCGCGGCGGCGAAGGCGTGGCACAACGGCCAGGTGACTGGGGCGTCTGAAGCTGGCTTCACGCCTGGTTGGGACGTCACCGTCTTTCAGCCGACGGGGGCAGTCTTTCAGGCGACGGGCCTTGGCATGTCGTCCGTACCCTCGTTTGCCTACAACCGGGGCGGTGGCCAGTGGGCGGAACTCTACATCTTCGGCGAGGTCGTAAACGAAGACGCGCTGATGCGGCTTCAGGCGCACCTGCGCGCCAAGTGGTTCGGAGCGAATACAGTCGGCTACGGCGGTGCGGCATCGATCGGCTGTGTGCGGACACGCCGCGACACGCATACGGCGTTCGGCGTGACGAACGAGATCGAGATGGCGGCGGGCGAGACGCTTCAGGTTGACCGTCTTTCGGGCGGGCGCGGTCTCGGCGCCGCGACCGTGAAGAAGGGAGGGGGCACGTTGCGGATTCTCGACGCGGCGCATTACGGCGGCGATATCGTCTTGGCAGGCGGGCGTCTGGACTTGACGAAGCGTGTCACGCCGGCGACGGCGGACGATCTGCCGGATGACCTGACCTTTCGCTTCGACGCGAGCGAGGCCGATTCGCTGGTGCCGAACACGGATGACAACTACGTGCTGCGGTGGCGCAACCTTACGGACTTCACGGTCAGGGGCGCGGCGGTCTACGCTCAGGCGAAGGGCGGGGCTGACGCCGCGCGGCCATGGATTCTGCACGATGCGCTCAACGGACGAAATGTCCTCGACTTCGGTAGCTACACTACGGCAAACACGTCGAAGGATGGGCGGGCGATGGAGTTCGTCCATTCGGCGGACGGCACGACCTTCACGGCGTTTTCACCAGCGAGCGTATACACCGTCGTCGCCGTGGTCGGTGCGCAGCGGAGCGGCGGCAACCTCGTAGGCAACTTGAACAAGGGCGTATTCGCGCGTCATCAGGATAAGGTCGATTGGTTGACGGACGCGGACTTTGACCAGCCGCTGTTGCGGACGGCACCAGTCGGCGAAGTCGGTTACGCCTCCATCTATCCAACAACGAACGCGCTCGTGATGCTGGATGGCGTGAAGGTCGATTCGCAGGCCGGCTATGCGACGCCGGGCTATCAGGTCGTGGCGATTCGCGCGGCCGGCAGCACGATTCGCTACATCGGCGGCACGAATGTGCGACAGGGCGGTCTGAGACTCGGCGAACTGCTCGTCTGGAAACGTCCGCTATCCGAAACGGAAATTCGCGATGCCGAGGCGTACCTGACGAAGAAGTGGTTCGGACGGGAGCTGCCCGGTTATCAGGCGGAATCCGTGACGATGCCCGACATCCGTACGGTCACTGTCGAGGCGGAAAGCGAGATATACGTGCCGTCCGGCACGGTCGCTCGGATTGATGGCCTTGTGGCGAACGCAACCGTGGATAAGACAGGCGGCGGCACGCTTATGGTCGGGCCGTTCGGTGCGGACGGCGAAGGGACGATTCGCGTCCGCGAGGGAAGCGTCGTCAGTGGAGCGGCGAGCGACGTTGCGGACAAGGCGGTGCCGGCGGCGAGGGCGTCTTTGCACCTGGATGCCTCGGATGCTGCGAGCATCCAGTTCGCGGACGATTCGGACAGCAAGGTCTGGTACTGGTATGATCGGGAACACCGCAACGTCGCCTACAACATGACGGCTGCACGTCAGCCGTTCCTGAATGCGACAGAACGGCAGAACGGTTTGCCGGTGATGGATTTCTCGTCGGTTGGCGCAGATGGGCGTGCCATGTACCTTGCCAAGGGGCTGGACGGCGTTCGCAGCGCATTCGTTGTGTGGTATCCCCTGTCTGGCGGCACGGTGCTCGGGTCGTCCAATCGCAGGGAGTCCAACGCCTACTCGATTGACTATACCCGCGCCGCGAGCGGAGGGCTGGTCATCTACAACGATGGTGCGCTTCCCGTCCGCAAAGGACAGGTTCTGGTCGATGGGGTCGAGGTGTCAGACCCTACAGGCACTGCCTCGGTGGACAACGGACGCTTCCAGCTCTGCGAGTTCCATCCGGCGGCGGCGACTTCCGTCTCGGCGCTGGCGATGGATCGCGACTCCAGCTTTGGTGGCGGGCGGTATGGCGAGATTCTGCTTTACGAGCGTGAACTGACGGCACGCGAGAAGACGGCGACGCGCAACTACCTGATGAAAAAGTGGTTTGGTAAAGGCGACGGCGAACTCGAAGATTTGCCGCCCGTGCAGTCTTCCCGCATTCTCGGTTCGATAGGCATAGCCGACGGAGCTACGTGGAACATTAAGGTGGGGAAGGACGGCAAGGCGGCTGAGATGTCTGTCACCGGCACGATTTCGTTCGGCGCGAACCTGACTGTGAATTTCGACGGGCTGCCGACAGACGGTAGCCTGCGCGACCTGAAGCTGACCGTGGCTACGGCTAACGCTTTCTCAAATCTCGAAGCCCTTGAAACGGCGACGTTCACGGGCCATGCGTTCGACAAAGGCAACCGTCCGCACTTCTTCGTGCGCACGGGCGGACGGCTTATCGTGCGGTTCGGTCAGCACGGCACTACGCTGATTCTCAGGTGATCAATCAAATGAAGGGCAAGGCAATGAATCGGACAGGAATGATGATGGCTGTCGCCTGCATGGCGGCGATGGGCTGGGCGGAGGCGATAGGCCTGCCGGGCGCGGGACGCACGGTCGAGGATGCTCGGCGAACGCGACCGTTGGCCACGCATGCGTTCGCGGCGGATGCGGCCGCGAAAGAGCTGACGGGGAAGTGGATCGGCGGAGGGGACATTCCCGGCAAGGTTGTCTTCGAAGAGACGGCGTGGCGCGAGGAGGCGTTTCGCTCGCAGCGGTGGACGAGGGACAAGGGCGTCACCGTGAAGGATGACGGGCGCGGCGGAAAGTGCATCGAGCTGCGTCCGAACGGCAAGTCATTTGTCGGGTGCGTGCAGAGTAGCAAGTTCGCGGTTCCGATGAAGAAGGGCGTTCCCGTTGCCATCCTTTGGGAGGCGCGGACGCCGAAGGGTGGGGCGGCTCCCTATTTCCGTTACGACATCTATGATGCGGACGGCAAGTTCGTCAGCGCCTGCCAGATGCGGTCGGTCGTGGATCCCACCCAGCCGCAGACCTTCCACCGCAACGCATTCGTGTTGACGCCGAGCGCCGATTCGCGCATTCGGGCGTTCTTCCACGTGACGGCGTCTGACCCTGAGGCCGTAGAAATCGCAAACTTGCGCATTGTCGATCTTGGCGAGGCCGTGGCTGATGCCGTCGCCGACGATCCGAAAGTGCTGGCTGCGCGGACGGCGGCCGGTTCTGGGCTACTCTGGTTCCCGTCATCCGACCTTGGAGCAGGCTATCCGATTCTGCCCACGTCCACGCGCATCCCCGGCGAGGCAAAGGGTGTTCTGCGCATTGCCGAATGCCCTGGCGAGCGGACTCGCGCCAGCATAGTCCTGTGGTCTCGCGATGGGCTGCGGGACGTAACGCTTGCGTTCTCAAACCTGAAGAGCGGATGGTTGGGTCTTGGGGCGGAGATCCCGGCATCGGCGATCTCCGCGAAGGTCGTCAAGTGCCACTATCAGGGAGAGGGTGCGCCGTTCGCTGACGTTGCTACGGGCGAAGGTCAGGTGCTTGTGCCGGAACTCCTCCTGAATGACGATAGCCTAGTAGTGCCCGACCATGAGGCGCACGTGAACTTCGTTCGCTTCGCATCGGCGACACCATTCTACACGAACGTCAATACGATTACGGAGTTCGCGTGGAGTAGCCGCATCCCGAACGAGAAGATGCCGATCGTAGATGCGCCGACGTTGCGCCCGTTTGACCTCGATCCTGGCCTCAACAAGCAGTTGGCGGTCACTCTCCGTGTGCCGAAGGGCGCGAAGGCCGGTACGTATCGGGGAACCCTTACAGTACGCGCGGGCGCGGGTGGCGTGGTCGCGGAGATCCCGATTGAGCTGACGGTGCTGCCGTTCACGCTGCCGGAAAAGGCAGAGACGGCCTACAATCCGTCACGCGAGTACACGATGGGGCTTTACACGTGGTGCGCCCTGAGTGCGGATGGCTCACCCGCGATGTCGCCATTCCACCGGTCACGCGAACAGGTGTTGGCGGTCTACCGCACGCTCTACGAGGGCGGCATCCATGATCCGGCGTTCATCTGGCATTCCGGCATCGTCTATGACGATGCGAAGTTCCGTGCGCACCTGGCGGTCGCACGTGAGGCCGGCTTCAAGGGAGCGTTGCACCTTGGAGCGTCCGGGCTTATCGGCAACGACACGAACGACGTGCAGATCGCGGCGATGAAGGCGCGGCTCGTCCGGGCGATGGCGACGGCGCGCGAATATGGCTTCGCTCCAGTCTACTTCTATGGGTTCGACGAGGCCTACGGCGAAAAGCTGCTTTCGCAGCGCACGGCCTGGAAGGCGGCAAAGGAGACGGGTGCGCGGATCATCGTCAGTGGCGGCAACGGGCATTTCGAGAACGTCGGCGACCTTCTCGACATCTGCGTCTATCACGATGCGCCTGAGAACGCGCGTCCGTCCGACTGGCATTCGGTCGGACACGCCCTCTGGAAATACGGTACGCCGCAGACGGCCCCGGAGGATCCGCGCCTCTACCGGCGCAACTACGGCCTCTACCTCTGGCATCTCGGCTTTGACGGCGCGAACACTTACTGCGAGACGTCGGGCGGCGCGGCGTGGAACGACATTGCCTCGCTACAGCGCAACCGGATCACGGGAAAGCATGGAGGGGCGTACCGCAGCGAGACGATTCTCTATCCGACGCTGGATGGCGTGGTCGAGACCATTGCCTTCACGGGGCTGGAATCGGCCATCAAGGACGTCCGATACTTGACGAAGTTCCTCCAGCTTCTTCGGGCACATCCGAACGCGGCGGCGCAGAAGTGGTACGAATCCGTCGATTTCGGGCGTGATGACCCGGCGGCGATTCGTGCGGCGGCGATTGACTGGATTCTGCGGATTAATGGCCGGTGACCTATTGCATTAACTGCCGATTTATGCTACAATGCGCACTCCTTTTTAGGGGAAATAGTAGCGATACGGTCAGGAAAGGCTTGAAAATGGGCCACTTGACGCGTCCGGATGAAAGAGGCAAACGCCTGTGGAAAGCCGGGGAAGGCGCCGCAGGCGCTTTCTTTTCGCCCTGTTTTGTCTAATTGGGGACTGCGCGGAGACCAATCCGGGAAGACGCCTTGCGAGGGCGGGTCGGGGACGGGCCTAAGGGCTTGACCGGCTTGAATCCCGGAAGTCGAAGGGTAGGCAAACGGTAACAAGAACAAACAAGAGAGAAACAGAGATGCAACAGCAAAGAGTACGCATCCGCCTGCAGGCATACGACCATCGTGTGCTGGATCAGGCTGTCGGTGGAATCATCGACACCGCGAGGGGCACGGGTGCGCAGGTGGTGGGGCCGATCCCGCTCCCCACGCGCGTCGAACGTTTCACGGTGAACCGCTCACCGAACGTCGACAAGAAGTCAATGGATCAGTTCGAGATGCGCACGCACAAGCGTCTGCTCGACATCGTCAACCCGACGGCGAAGACGATCGACGAACTGAAGAAGCTCAACCTGCCTGCGGGCGTGGACATCACAATCCGGGTGTAAGGAGGAGCCATGGAAGGTTTGATCGGAAAGAAAGTCGGCATGACCCAGGTGTTCACCGAGGATGGCAAGCGCGTATGCGTCACGGTCATTGAGGTGGGTCCCTGCCCGGTCGTGCAGGTGAAGACTCTTGAGAAGGACGGGTACGTTGCGGCGCAGCTCGGATTCGGTGACCAGAAGCTCTGGAAGGATCCCGAGGCCGACAAGGATGCCCACGAGGGGCGCAAGGCCCGCAACCGCATGAGCAAGGCGGAAAGCGGCCACCTCACGAAGACGGGCGGCCTGTCCAAGGGCGTTCGCGTACTCAAGGAGTTCGCGCTTGACGAAGGCGAAGAGGTGAAGGTCGGAGATACGCTCACCGTAGAGAACTTCAAGGGCGTGAAGTACGTTGATGTGACTGGCGTCACGAAGGGACGCGGCTTTGCCGGCGTGCTTCGCCGCTACAAGTTTGCGGGCGGCAACATGACGCACGGCGGCCACTCCAAGCGCCGTACGGGCGGCTTGGCGGCCCGTGACCTCCCCGGCTGGATCGAAAAGGGCAAGAAGATGCCCGGCCACATGGGTGACGTCAACCGCAAGAACATCAATCTCGAAGTCGTCCAGATCCGTCCGGAGGACAACGCGATTCTCGTCAAGGGTTCCATCCCTGGCGCCCGCGATGGTTTCGTCTTCGTCCGCAAGTCGCTGAAGAATGCGGCCCTTGCGTTCAAGGCGGCGAAGAAGGGAGCGAAGTAAGCAATGGCAACGATTAAGGCATTTACGTCCGCCGGTGTGGCAGGGGCCGACATCGCTTTTGATGATGGCCAGCTCACGCTCGACAAGGGCGCTCAGGCTGTCAAGGACGCGGTCACCGCGATTCGCAACGCCATGCGGGCCGGAACGGCCTGCACGAAGGGCAAGGGCGAGGTCGCCGGCTCCAACAAGAAGCCGTGGAAGCAGAAGGGTACGGGCAATGCCCGTGCGGGATTCCGCCAGTCGCCGGTTTGGCGCGGCGGCGGCGTGGCACATGGTCCGAAGCCTCGTGACTTCTCGCAGAAGATCAACCGCAAGGTCATGCAGCTGGCGTTTGCGCGTGCGTTCTCCGAGAAGATCGCGGCTGGCGACGTCGTGGTCGTCTCCGAGTTCAAGTTCGAGGAGCCGAAGACCAAGCTGATGGCGGCGCTTCTCAAGAAGGCCGGCGTCGAGCGCAGCGCACTTGTCGTGACCGAGAAGTTCGACGAGACTGTCGCCCGCGTCACGGCAAACCTCGCGAGGGCCGCTTTCCTCGCGGCGTCGGAGGCAGACGTGTACTCCATCCTGAAGTTCAGGACGATCGTGTGCGACAAGGCCGGCTTTGATGCCCTTGTCAAGCGCATGGCTGTCGTCAAGAAGGAGGCGAAGTAATGGCAAAGGAAGTCGTCAAGCGCATTCTGATCACCGAGAAGGGTTCAGCGATGAGCGCTTTGAATCGTTACTGCCTTGAGGTGGACAGGTCGGCATCCAAGCCGGAGATCCGCCAGGCGGTGGAGAAGAAGTACGGTGTGCATGTGCTCGCCGTCAACACCCAGAACATGAAGGGCGGTCTCCGCACGATTCGTGGCACGCGCCGTCAGGTGAAGGAATCCACCTGGAAGCGCGCGATCGTCACGGTCAAGGCCGGTGAGCGCATCGAACAGGTGTAAGGAGTCCATAGATCATGGCACTTAAGACATTCAAGGCTCGTTCGCAGGGTATGCGCTTCCGCGTCGCCCCCACGTTCGAGGAGATCACCGAGAAAAAGCCGGTGAAGTCGTTGACGCGTCCCCTGCGCAAGAACGCCGGGCGCAACAACACGGGCGTCATCACCACCCGCCACAAGGGCGGTGGAGTGAAGCGCCGCTACCGCATCGTTGACTTCATGCGTCAGAAGGACGGCGTTCCGGCGACGGTCGAGGCCATCGCCTACGATCCGAACCGCAGCGCCAACCTCGCGCTCCTGAAGTACGAGGACGGTACGCTGTCGTACATCCTCGCAGCCGAAGGCGTGAAGCCCGGCATGACGCTCATGAGCGGCGAGAAGGCCGAAGCCACGCCTGGCAACTGCCTGCCCCTGTCGCTCATCCCGCTCGGGCTCATGGTCCACTGCGTGGAGCTCGTTCCCGGCCAGGGCGCAAAGGTTGCGCGTTCGGCTGGTACCGAAGCCCAGCTCATGGCTCGTGACGGCGATACGGTTACGCTCAAGATGTCGTCTGGCGAAGTCCGCATCTTCAGCGGACGCTGCAGGGCGACGGTCGGAACTGTCGGCAACAAGGATTGGGGTTCCATCCAGCTCGGTAAGGCTGGCCGCAAGCGCTACCTCGGCATTCGCCCGACGGTGCGTGGTGTGGCGATGAACCCTGTGGATCACCCGATGGGCGGCGGCGAGGGCCGTACGTCTGGCGGCAGCCACCCGCGTTCGCCGTGGGGCCAGCTTGCGAAGGGCGGGAAGACCCGCAATCCGCACAAGGCCTCGAACAAGGTCATCGTCAAACGGAGGAAATAATCCATGGCGCGTTCACTTAAGAAGGGACCTTATGTGGAGGAGAGCCTCCTGAGGAAGGTCGAGAAGATGCAGGCCGCTGGCAAGAAGCAGCCCATCAAGACGTGGAGTCGCCGTTCCATGGTGCTCCCTGAGTTTGTGGGTCTGACGTTTGCCGTGCACAACGGCCGTCAGCATACCCCTGTGTTCGTCACAGAGAACATGGTCGGCCACCGTCTCGGCGAATTCGCCCCGACCCGTACGTTCAAGTCGCACGGCGCCCATGTCGAAAAGGCCGAAAGGTAAGGTAAGAGATGGAAGTGATAGCAATCACCCGTAACGCGCGCATGTCGGCGGCCAAGGGCCGTCCGCTTGCCCGCGAGTGCCGGGGGCTCCCGGTTTCGGCGGCGTTGAAGGTCGTCGAGTTCAGCCCGAAGAAAGCCGCGCTCATCCTGAAGAAGACTTTGCTTTCTGCGGCTGCAAACGCCAAGAACAACAATGGTCTCGACACGGCTACGCTCACCGTGAAGGAGTGCGTGTTCGACGAGTCCGTGCGTATCCGCAGGTTCTGGCCGACGGCGCGTGGTTCGGCGCATCCGATCGCCCGTCGTCTCTGCCACTGCAAAGTTGTCCTTACGGACTCCAAGGAGGCCAAATAATGGGTCAGAAAGTCAATCCGGTCGGGTTTCGCCTGCCCGTAAGCCGCGCATGGCGCTCGAAGTGGTTCGCGCAGAAGAAGAACTTCGGCGCATTCCTGGTAGAGGACAACGCCATCCGCGAATTCGTCAAGAGCCGCCTTTCCGAGGCGGGACTCTCTAAGATCATCGTTGAGCGCTATGCCAACCGTGTGCGCGTGACTCTCATGAGTGCGCGTCCCGGCGTCATCATCGGGCGCAAGGGGCAGGACGTGGACAAGATCCGCGACGAGCTCTCCAAGATGACCAAGAAGGAGGTCTATCTTGAGATCAAGGAGGTGCGCGACGCCGATGCAGACGCCCAGCTCGTTGCCGAGTCGATCGCGCAGCAGCTCGAACGCCGCATTGCGCTCAAGCGCGCGATGAAGCGTGCCGAAAAGGTCGCGATGGACATGGGCGTGGACGGTATCAAGATCCATGCCAGCGGACGAATCAACGGCGCAGAGATTGCGCGCGTCGAGTGGTTCCGCCAGGGCAAGGTGCCGCTGCACACGCTCCGCGAGAACATTGACTATGGGTTTGCGGAAGCCAACACCACGGCCGGCAAGATCGGCATCAAGGTGTGGATCTGCAAGAAAGAGGATTTCCAGCCTCGCACGACCGGCGGCAACCGCCGCGAGCGCGGAGAGCGGAAGGAGAGGAAGTAAGCCATGCCCTTGATGCCAAAGAGAGTCAAGTACCGTAAGGTATCGAAAGGCAATCGTGCCGGCTACGCGACATCCGGAACCGAGCTCGCCTACGGCGAATTCGGTCTCAAGGCGATGACGCGCGGCGATCTTACGGCCACGCAGATTGAGGCTTGCCGTGTTGCGATCAATCGTGAGATGAAGCGCAAGGGCAAGCTGTGGATTCGCGTGTTCCCCGACAAGCCTGTCACAAGGAAGCCCATCGAAGTGCGTATGGGTGGAGGAAAGGGCAACCCCGAATTCTGGGCGGCCGTGATCCTTCCCGGCAAGGTGCTGTTCGAGGTGGGCGGCGTTTCAGAGGAGGTCGCTCGCGAGTGTCTCCGTCTGGCGGCCACCAAGATCGGCATCCACACGAAATTCATCACCCGTGCAGGAGTGAAAATCTGATGAACACGAATGAAACGAAGCGCGGCGCCCGCAAGGTCCGCAAAGGGACGGTCACGTCCAAGATGGGCGCGAAGTCCATCGTCGTGAAAGTCGAATACCGCGAACTTCACCCGCTGTACGGCAAGGTGGTCGTTCGCGCCAAGAAGTACCACGTGCACGACGAGGCCGACAAGGCCCAGGTCGGCGACATCGTGACAATCATGGAAACCCGCCCGCTGAGCGCTACCAAGCGCTGGCGCGTGGTGGAGGGCAAGTAACCATGTTGCAAGAACTGTCAAATCTGGTTGTTGCGGACAACACCGGCGCCAAGCGCGCGATGTGCTTCCGCATCCTCAAGCAGCGCAAGGAGTATGCGCACCTTGGCGACGTGATCCGCGTCGCGATCAAGGAGGCCTCCCCGACCGGCTCCATCAAGAAGGGTCAGGTCGCCACGGCGGTGATCATCCGCACGGGTGCGCCGATTGTCCGCGAGGACGGTCAGCGTGTGCACTTTGACCAGAACGCCTGCGTGCTGGTGGATTCCAAGCTGAATCCGATCGGCAGCCGCGTGTTCGGCCCGGTTCCGCGCGAGCTGCGCGAGAAGAACTACATGAAGATCCTGTCGATGGCCCCGGAAGTGGTCTAAGGAGACGAATCATGAGTATCGCACGAATCAAGAAGAACGACACCGTGATCGTCACTCACGGCAATGACGCCGGCCGCACAGGTACGGTGAAGAGCGTGAACCCGAAGAAGGGTACGGCAATTGTTGAGGGCCTGAACAAGCACAAGAAGGCGATGCGCCGCACACAGCAGTCCGCTGGCGGTCTCATCGACATCGAGATGCCAATCCGTCTCTGCAAGCTCATGCCTTACGATGCCGATGCAAAGAAGGGTTCGCGGGTTGCGGCCGCCGAGAAGGACGGCAAGAAGGCCCGCAAGCTCAAAGCATCCGGAAAGGTTATCTAAGCCATGTCGAACCTCAAAGATAAATACAACAAGGAAGTGGTTCCTGCGCTTGAGCAGAAGCTTGAGACCAAGAACCGCATGCTCGTGCCCCGCCTCCTCAAGGTGGTGCTGAACATGGGCTTCGGCATCGTCTCCAAGGACGAGCAGAAGAACCTCATGGGCGATCTGGCCACAATCACGGGCCAGAAGCCGAAGGTCTGCAAGGCCAAGAAGTCGATCTCGAACTTCAAGCTGCGCGAGGGCATGGTCATCGGCGCGAAGGTCACGCTGCGCGGAGAGCGCATGTGGGAATTCGTGGAGCGCCTGATCGCGGCTGCGCTTCCGCGCATCCGCGACTTCCACGGCATCTCGAACCGCGGCTTTGACGGGCGCGGCAACTACACGCTCGGAATCAAGGACCACTCGATCTTCCCGGAACTCGTGGAAGCATCTGCTGGCCATTCCGGCATGGACATCACGTTCGTGACGTCCAGCAACGACAACAAGGCGGCGAAGGCGCTTCTCGAAGCGCTCGGCATGCCGTTCGCGGGGAGGGCGTAATCATGGCTAAGAAGTGTCTGATGGAGAAGGCTGCGCGTCTCAAGGCCGAGAAGGCCAAGGACGCAAAGCGTGTCGAGGCTGGCAAGAAGCCTCTTACGAAGTCCAATGTCCGCGCATACAACCGTTGCCAGATCTGCGGGCGCCGTCATGCGTTTATGCGCAAGTTCAGCGTGTGCCGTCTGTGCTTCAGGGAACTTGCGGTCAATGGCATGATCCCTGGCGTCACGAAGGCATCGTGGTAACGGAAAGGAACTCAAGAAATGATTACTGATCCCATTTCCGACATGCTCGCGACCGTTCGCAACGGCCTCAAGGCTCGTCTTGTGAAGGTTGCGACCCCGGCATCGAAGCTGAAGGCTGAGATTGCCCGTGTGATGAAGGCCGCTGGCTACATTGAGGATGCGTTCGTCACGAACGAGTTCCCGCCCAAGCTGGTCATCAAGCTTAAGTACACCGACAGGGCCGTTCCGGCCATTGCCGGAGTGCGCCGCATTTCCAAGCCCGGTCTCCGGCGCTATGTGACTTGCGCAAACATTCCGTCCGTCCTTGATGGCATGGGCCTCGCGATCGTCTCCACGTCGAAGGGCGTGATGAGCGGCAAGGAGGCCAAGGCGGCCAAACTCGGCGGCGAACTGATCTGCACCGTCTGGTAAGGAGTTGTAAAAATGTCTCGTATCGGAAAAGAACCCGTGATCCTGGCCGAAGGAGTGACCTGTGCGGTCGATGGCCAGAAGGTCACAGTGAAGGGGAAGCTCGGAGAGCTTTCCTACCAAATGCATGAGGGCATCTCGGCGAAGGTCGAGGACGGCAAGGTGGTTGTCTCCCGCAAGGACGACAACTACAAGGCTCTCCATGGCCTAGCGCGCGCGCTGATCCACAATATGGTGGTTGGCGTTTCCGCAGGCTACAAGAAGCAGCTCTCGATTGAAGGCACCGGCTTCAAGGCCGTCCTTCAGGGGAAGTCCCTTGCGCTTTCGCTGGGCTTCGCCTCGCCTAAGATCTACAGCATCCCTGAAGGTCTTACGGTGACCGTCGAGAACGATGGCCTCCAGGTCACCGTAAGCGGTTGCTCGAAGGAGCAGGTTGGCGAGGCGGCGGCGCGAATCCGCAGCTTCTATCCGGCCGAACCCTACAAGGGCAAGGGCATCAAGTACGTCGGCGAACACATCCGCCGCAAGCAGGGCAAGAAGGTGGCATAACCATGTTCAACCGAAAGACACAGCGTGCGAAGCGCCATCTTCGCCTCCGTCAGCGAGTAATCGGCACCGCAGAGAAACCGCGCATGTCGATCTGCGTGACGAACAAGCATATGTACGTCCAGTTCATCGACGATTCGGAGGGCAAGACCCTTGCCTCTGCTTCTACGATAAAGGAGAAGAAGGCGAATCTCGAAACTGCGAAGGCACTTGGCTCTGCGGCAGCGGAGGCAGCCAAGGCGAAGAACATCACGAATGTGGTGGTCGATCGTGGCGGCCGCAAGTTCACAGGTCGCATCGCGGCTATCGTCGATGCCTGTGTTGCCGGCGGCGTATCCATCTCCAGCAAAACCGACAAGGAGGCTGAATAATGGCTATGAACCGTGATAAGCGCCGCGAGAATGCCGCGACGGATGACCTCGACGAGCACGTGGTGTTCGTCAACCGTTGCGCGAAGACCGTCAAGGGCGGCCGTCGCATGAGCTTCTCCGCCGTGATCGTCGTGGGCGACCACGAAGGCAAGGTGGGGGTTGGCTTCGGCAAGGCGAATGAAGTCGGTGATGCCGTCCGCAAGGGTGGCGAGGCCGCGCGCAAGGCGATGAAGAAGGTGTGCATGAAGGGCAAGACCATCCCGCACGACGTTGAAGGCGTCTGTGACGGTGGCCGCGTGATCCTCAAGCCTGCGCCGGATGGCAAGGGCCTGATC
>CAVJWR010000001.1:0-3169 GCA_963653155.1 Limosilactobacillus gorillae | reverse complement strand
GCTTGGTTCCAAGAATAAACTTAACGTGGTGAAGGCGACGCTTAACGCCCTCTTGAAGCTCCGCTCCGCAGAGGAAATCGCCGCCGTCCGTGCGTAAGGGAGAAAGGAAGCAAACAATGGATCTCTCTAATCTTACGAACACGCCTGGAGCCCGCGAACGCCGCAAGCGCGTCGGTCGCGGATGCGGTTCGGGCATGGGCAAGACTTCTACGCGTGGCCACAAGGGCCAGAACGCCCGCAAGGGCCACAAGCAGAAGCTCGGCTTCGAGGGTGGCCAGATGCCGCTCGTCCGCCGTCTGCCCAAGCGTGGCTTCAACAATGCCCGCTTCAACGCCAAGGCGCTCGGAATCAACCTTGTCGATCTTGAGAAGAAGTTTGAGGCTGGTGCCGAGATTACCGTCGAAGCGCTCGTCAAGGCCGGATTCTCGGATAACAAGCGTCCGAAAGTCAAGATTCTCGCGACCGGCGAGGTCACGAAGAAGTTCACGGTCAAGGTCCCGTGTAGCGCGGCTGCAAAGGCCAAGATCGAGGCTGCTGGCGGCACGGTTGCATAACCGTAGCGCCAAAGCGCGAAACGAGACCACCGAGTGATCGGTGGCCTTGTTTTTTTTTGTTTGAAATGAACCTTGCGCCAGGAAACTGCATATTACTTAGAGAGTAAATATCGGTTCGTCGGCATTGTGTAGATGGAAATCTGGCAGCAGATAAGGAAAGACAAGGAGCAGGGCGCGGAAAGGCTTGTTTCCGAATATGGAAGCAGGGTCTATGCCGCAGCCGTGCTTCTCTGCTCGAATGACCATGATGCAGAAGAGCTTACGTTCCGTACGCTCGATCAGGCGGTCAAGAAGATACGCCTTTACAATCCGCAGTGGAGATTCTTCACGTGGCTCTATACGATCATGCTGAATTTCCACAGGATGGCGCATCGCCGTCGTCAGGTTGAGCTTGTGCCCATGGGCGGTGCGGGCGATCTGCCCGAAAGGTCGTGCGAGGACTTTGCCGATATGCTTTCCCAAACGGCCGACGATGAAGTGGAGAGCGCAGTACGCACACTATCCGAGCCTCTTAGGGAGGTGGTCATGCTTCACTATTTCGGGGACAGGACCGTGGATGAGATATCCATGCTTCTGGACATTCCCCTCGGAACGGTGAAATCACGCCTCCACCATGCCCGTGAGGCTTTGTTCAACAAGTTGTCGCACAGAATGTCAAGGAAAGGAGACGTCAATGGAAAATCCTGAATTGGAAGCAGTCTTGTCTGCACGTGTAAAGGCATGTGTCGCATCAAGGCATCCGTCAACCGATTTGGCGGATCGTCTGCGGTGTTCCATCCACCAGTCGCAACGCGCATTTCGGCTTCGGTTGACGGCACTTGTCGTACTGGTTGTGACGGCTACGATGCTTATGGTGGGTTTGGTCGGACGCGATGAAGTTTGTGTACAGAAGGAGTCCGCGCTGATTGCCGCCGATGGCCATACAGACAAGGAGAAGGTGTCAGGATGGATGGTTCTTGGCCTGTTTCGCGATATTTTCAAGAAGAACAACAAAAGAAAGGAAGAAAATGCTCGTTAAGGTACTGGTAATAGTCGGGGTTGTGGTCGCCATCTGTGTGGGGATGGTTGTCATGGGCAAGGTTTGCGATGCCAGGAAAGGACAAGAGGATTCTTCCAGATAACGTCATATAGCCCACTGCCCACGCCTCACGGAGTGGTGCAAGTGGCGGTAATGCCATAAGAAGTCATGGGCAAATTGCGTCCATGGCTTCTTGTTTTTCCAATTATTTTTATAACTTCTAAAAGTTGATGGGGGGGGGGGGAATTATTGTAGATATATTTGGTTTTTAGTTGATTTTGAACACCGGGTTTGATACCATACAGGGCAATTGAAAGGAGATCATCCCGCATGTGGGATGGTAGATCGTTAGGTCATTATGATGAAGGGATTGCCAATGGATAAGCAAAGGAACTTGATAGAGATGCCGTATGACATTCTGTTGGGTAGGCTTGATCTGGTGGATGGCTTCAGTGTGCTGATGTTGATGGTGATTGCCGGTTGCCAAATGATTTCATTGGGCTTTTGTTTGCTTGCACTTTCAGTTTTTGCCGTTTTGGCACTTTACCTGTCAATCCGTCTATCACTTCCGCTTATGCTGAATGTGCGGGTCATGGATGCATTGCGGTATCGTTTGGCGTTGTCTCTGGTTGCTATGGCGAGCGTTGTCTTTGTGCTAGGCTCAAATGCGTTTAGGCACACATTTTCATCAATTTCCCTGCATTCTGTCTGTATTGTGGTTAGCTTTGGCACGGTATTTTTCGCGATGCTGTCCATTTGGTATGGCTGGCGAGCACTATTCGTGCTATCGTTGCTTGCAATGGGTGGTTTATGCTCTGTTAACATTGTCGATGGCATCATGTCGGCTTTTGTGGTGTCGTTGCTGTCCTATGCCGCAATGCAATCAGCCAAGAATCAGGAAGCCGATAGCCTTCCCGCGACATTGGATCGTATGCCGGGAACTCTTTTGGTTAGAATGCCGCGATTGGTGGTGGGTGCGACGTTTCTGATTGGCTTTGCGTCTGTATTGGCGATTAGCCAGAGGATGAATGTTCCGGATTGGATTCGCTCGGTCGTACACTCATTCGACATGTGCTTGCGGATGGTGAAGGGTTTTGCTGTCGCTGACGTTGTACTCTTGTTTTGCCTGGCAATGGTTGCAATGGCAGCTCTCTTTCAGGTGCGCAGGGCGACAGATGTCTTTAGGCCATTGTCCGGATGGCATGCATCCGCATATGCGCTGGCGTTCTTGGCGGCGATAGGATGGTTCGGCGGCGCTTCCGACATGATATTGGGGTGGGCAAAGGTCTCATCCAACGCACCGAGGCTTCTTTACGATATCTTGCAGGCGATAACCATTCTGACGGCCTCAAATGTCTTTATGGTCGAGATTGGATGCCGTAGTGACGCACTGCCTCGCGAGCGCGAAGATGGCATGGAGCCATATCCGCTGGTACCCAAGCGCAATCGCGTCTTTTTCGTTACGGCATTGGTGTCGCTCCTTTTGGCGCTGGCTCTGATGATGGCCTTTGTACGCTGATTTCGTGTTTTGCGCTTTCCTCTTTCCCGTATCCGTTCGGCGAACGCAAAACTTGGCTGGGATTTTGCTATAATGTTC